>DATEIO010000411.1:0-12440 GCA_035278895.1 Thermoanaerobaculia bacterium
AGTCATCAATCGTCGAATCCGGGTGGCGCAAGAGGAGATCGTGCGGCGCCAGAGCCAGGGCCTCCAGGTCCGGCCGTGGCAGCACCGCATCCAGGAGCTCGAAGCCGTGCGCCGGGAGATCGCGGCGCTGGCCACGCCCGAGGGCTTGCGAGGAGTCCCCGCCGAGGGGAGCGCTCGCCGCGCCCAAGCGGGCTAGATCCGCGGCCTTTGCCAGAATCCTCCTAGATCACCGTCGGGGCGGCGGGAGTATCGGTCTCACACCGGGACCGGGATCAGCATCGCCCGGATCTGCTCCGCCGCCGGCACCTGGCCGGCGAGGACGACCCGGCCGTCGACGACGAGCGCGGGCGTGGTGCTCACGCCGTAGCCCAGGATTGCCTTGAGGTCGGTCACCTTCTCCACCCGGGCGTCGACGTTCAGCCCGGCCAGGGCCTCGGCCACGTTCGCCTCCAGGCGGCGGCAACTCGGGCAGCCCATTCCCAGAACCTTGATGTCCATACGGTCTCCTTCACAGGATGGCGTTGAAAAGAAAGCCGGTCAGCATGATGCCGAAGCCGACCACGGCGGCCCAGAGGGCGATCAGTTGCGGCTTCAAGACCCGGCGCAGCAGGATCATCTCGGGGAGCGACAGCGCCACCACGGCCATCATGAAGGCGAGGAGAGTGCCCATCGCGACCCCCTTGGCGTGGAGCGCTTCGATCAGGGGGAGGATCCCCGCGGCGTTCGAATAGAGGGGAATTCCGAGCGCCACGGCGACCGGCACGGCAAAAGGCCGGTCCGGGCCGGCCCAGCGGAGGAAGAACGACTCCGGGACCCAGCCGTGGATGAGCGCTCCGAGACCGATCCCTACGAGGAGATAGGGCCAGATCCTGCCCAGGATGGATCTCACCTCGGCCCGGCCGATCGCGAAGCGCTGCTCCCAGGTGAGCCCCGCGGAAGGATCGAAGGCGGCGCCTCCCACGCTCATCTCGTAGACGAAGGGCTCCACCCACTTCTCCAGCCGCAGCCGGCCCAGCACGAATCCGGCCGAGATGGCGAGGACGAGCCCCGAGGTGACGTAGAGGAGCGCGACCTTCCAGCCGAAGAGGCCGTAGAGGAGGACGATCGCGACCTCGTTGACCATGGGGCTCGCGATGAGGAAGCTCAACGTGACCCCCAGAGGCACGCCCGCGGCCACGAAACCGATGAATGCGGGAACCGCGCTGCACGAGCAGAACGGGGTGACCACACCGAAAGCCGCTCCCGCGAGGTTCCCCAGCCCCTCCCGCCGGCCTCCGAGCAGGGCGCGCGTGCGCTCCAGGCTGAAGAAGCTCCGCAGCACAGCGATCGCGAAAACGATCCCCGTGAGCAGAAGCAGGATCTTGGTCGTGTCGTAGAAGAAGAAGTGGATTCCCTGGGCAAACCGCGCCGAAGGCGGCATTCCCAGAACCTCGAAGACAAACCAGTCCCAGAAAGGGCGGAGCAGCCGGTAGAGCCCGAGCCAGCCGAACACGGCCAGAACCAGTCCAGACCAGGGCGAGCGGTCCCCGGGGTAGCGGAGCGCGAGAGCCTTCATGCTCGAAGAATAGGCTCCGCCGCCCCTGCGCTCCCCACCCCGGGAGAGGGCCGAGAGGACGCGGCGGGATGGGGAGCGCTGCTTGACTCTGGACCTGATTTTCTGGTTTAATACCCAGGCTACCGGTGGGGAGTAGCCCCCCAGGAAACCTTCTGGGTCGGACGGTCGTCAACACGAGGGAGCCTCCTCCCTCCGGCCGTTCGAGAGCGTCAAGCTCCGGCGAGACCACCACGACACGATACGTGCCGTGGGGGTTTGTGCCGCCAACCCACGCGGCCCGTCTCTTGAAGGAGATGGGCTCATGCCTGAAACGTCCCTCTGGCTCTGGGCAGGCTTCAACCTGTTCATCCTCGCGATGCTCGCCCTGGACCTCGGGGTCTTCCACCGGAAATCCCACGAAGTCTCGATCCGGGAGGCGACCGTCTGGAGCTTCGTCTGGATCACGCTGGCGATGATCTTCAACGCCGGGCTCTGGTACTTCCGTGGGGCGGAGCCCGCGGTCCAGTTCTTCACCGGCTACCTGATCGAAAAGTCGCTGTCGGTCGACAATATCTTCGTCATCGCCCTGCTGTTCAACTACTTTGCGGTACCGCGGGAGTACCAGCACCGGGTGCTCTTCTGGGGCATCCTCGGCGCGCTCGTGATGCGGGCCGCGTTCATTCTGGCGGGGGCGGCTCTCCTCGCCAAGTTCCACTGGATCCTCTACCTCTTCGGCGCCTTCCTCATCCTGACCGGGCTCAAGATGGCGATCTTCCGGGACGCCGAGGTGCACCCGGAGAACAACCCGCTGCTGAAGCTCGTGCGCCGGCTGGTCCCCGTGACGAACGAATACCGGAAGGACCACTTCTTCGTGCGCGAGGGCGGAAAGCGGATGGCGACGCCGCTCTTCCTCGTCCTCGTGCTCGTCGAGAGCACGGACCTCGTATTCGCGGTGGACTCGATCCCCGCCATCTTCGCGGTGACGACCGATCCGTTCCTCGTCTACACCTCGAACGTGTTCGCGATTCTGGGCCTGCGCTCGCTCTATTTCGTGCTCGCCGGGGTGATGGCGAAGTTCGTCTACCTGAAGCTCGGCCTCTCCGGGGTTCTCGTCTTCGTCGGGACCAAGATGGCCCTGATGGACGTCTACAAGATCCCCTCGCCGGTCTCGCTCGGCGTGATCGCGGCGATCCTCACGACCGCGATCGTGGCGTCGCTCTGGCGGAGCCGCCGGGAGGAGCGGCTCGAACGCATTGGAAACGCTGCATAGACCTGTGCAGCGTCGCGGGCGAGGCGGGGGATGACCGGAATCCTCCGCCTCGTCCGGTTGTTCTCCTCGACTTCCTGGTAAACTCTCTTTCAATTCATGGCGCTCCCTCGCACGCTCCCCGGTGTGCTGTTCGGCGGCCTCTGGCTGCTGGGTGCCGCTTCCGCCTTCGCCGCCACCCGGTTCGTGTCCCTGACGGGTGCAGACGCCGTCAACTCGTGCCTCAATGCCGCGACGCCCTGCGCGACGATCCAGCACGCGGTCGACGTGGCCGTTTCCGGGGACACGATCCTGGTCGCGCCCGGCACCTACAACCAGCGGATCCGCATCGAGAACCGGACCGGTCTCACGATCGAGGGCGCCGGCGTGACGCTCGCCCCCGATCCGGCCGTCCTGGGGCCGTCCGAGGCCGTCCAGGGGAGCCCGTGCTCCGGTGGCCGGGGGCGCGCCGTGATCTTCGTCAACAACAGCACCGGAATCCTCCTGAACGGTCTGACCGTGGACGGCAGCAACGTCTTCGCCATCCCCACCGAGACCAACCGCCTGGCAGGAATCTTCTACCGCAACTCCTCGGGCGCCATCTCGGGCGGCGGAGTCACCCATCTGCGGACGAGCCCGGCGTCGAACAACCAGGTGGCCGGCCTGGGAATCATCGTCCAGACCGCGGACCCGGCCCCCGTGCCCCGGCCGCGGGTGGACGTCCGGGGCGTGACGATCTCCGATTTCCAGAAGACCGGCATCGTGTTTTCGGGCTGCGACTGCGCTGCGGACCCCGGCCCCACGGGGAGCGTACGCCAGAGCACGATCACCACCCAGACCGACCCGCTCGTGGCCAGGAACGGCATCCAGGTCTCCTTCGGTGCCGGGGACGTGGTGGTCGAGGACAACGCCGTCTCGGGCATGCGGTACACCGGCAATCCGGCCCTCGGCCTGGGCTCGGCGCTCATCCTGGCGTCCTCCCGCAACAACCAGGTCCGCGGCAACGTGCTGTCCGACTCGAACTTCGGGATCTCCAACATCGGCGACGCCTTCTGCGCGCCGCGGGCGGACGAGAACCTGGCCAACGACATTCAGTGCAACCGGATCCTGGGCAACGACTGGGGCCTCGCGATCGACAACAACACCCATACGATCCGCGGCAACGACTTCGCCGGCAACACCACGTTCGCGATCCTCACCCGCACCTACTTCCCCGTCACCCAGAGCGACGCCGACGCCTCCGGCAACTGGTGGGGGAGCCCCACGGGGCCCACGATCGCGTCGAATCCCGGCGGCACGGGCGATCCGCTGGACGACCGCGTGGTGTTCACGCCGTTCCTCACCGCGCCCTCCACCTGTGCCAACGATCCTGCCCCCGTGGTCCCGGCCGCCTCGACCGCGGGCCTGGCGCTCCTGGCCGCCCTGCTCGCGGGAGGCGCTCTCCTGCGCCTGCGGCGGGCCGCCTGACGGAATCCCCCGCCGCTCCCGGTTGTTCCCGTTTGCAGACGGGCACCGACCCGCTATGATCTCCTGTGCCGATGAAGAGCTCCGGTCTACGAACCGCTCCCCTGTCCTGGCAAAAAGCGCTCCTGGCGCTTCTCGCGATGGCGGGGCTCGCGTTCGGCGGGCTGGTGCCCCACGACCCGGTCTCGGAGCACTCCGGCGCGCCGGCCGGCGTCGAGATCGACGCGAGCGCGATCCACCCGAACGCTCCGGAGCACCTGGAGCAGGCGTCTCACGTCGAATTCCACCCTCCCTGCGTCGGCTGCCTGCTCCAGCTTCAGACCGCCTCCAACCTGGGCCGTCCCGCCGCCTCCCTGCGAGGTCCGGACCACCGCGACGCCCTCTTTGTTCTCTCCGAAAGCCCGCTGTCCGAGGCGGTTTCCCGCTTCGTGCCGGCGCGGGCTCCGCCCGTCTCCCTGGCGTCCGTCTGAACCGTACACCCGCCTCGGGCGGGTGTGCCTCGACGTGAACCGACAATTGGGAGACGAAACATGCCTGATTTCAAGCTGGCGGCGTGCGCGGCCCTGTGGCTGCTCACGCCCGCCATGGCTCCGGCCCAGGAGGCCCCCGCGACCGATCCGGTCGCGGCCCTGCGGCAGGAGATCGAATCGCTCAAACAGTCCTATGAGGCGCGGATCGCGGAGCTCGAGCGGCGGCTCGCCGAGCTCGAAACGAACCCGCCGGCCTCCGCGCCGGCTGCGCAGACGGAAGACGACGAGCTCGCCGCATTGCGCGCCGCAGCCGCCGAGGAGACCGGGCAGGTGCCTACGCCCGAAGCCGCGCCCGAGGTGGCCGTCGCGGGGAGCGAGCGGAACCTGAACCGGCTCAACCCCGAGATCTCGATGACCGGGGACCTCGTCGGTTTCTACACGGACCAGGGGCGCGAGGACTTCGACGGCCGCGAGTTCGAGCTGAACGTCCAGTCCGCGCTCGACCCCTATTCGCTCACCAAGTGGACCCTCTCGTTCTCCCCCGAGGAGGGGGTGGACATCGAGGAGGGCTACGTGGCCTACACCGGGCTTCCCGGAGGGCCCACGCTCACCGCCGGCAAATTCCGCCAGGAGTTCGGCGCGCTGAACCGCTGGCATCTGCACGCCCTCCCCCAGCTCGACTATCCCCTGGCTCTCCAGACCTATTTCGGGGAGGAGGGGCTCGCCCAGACGGGCGTGTCGGCCTCCTGGCTCCTGCCGCGCCCCTGGGCCACGGCCAACGAGCTCACCCTCCAGGTGACGGACGGCGAGAGCGACGCCTTCGGGGGCGAGAATTTCTCAAACCTCGTGGGCCTGGCCCACCTCAAGAACTTCTGGGAGATCGGCGACGCCACCTACGCCGAGCTGGGTCTCTCCGGCATCGGCGGCACGAACGGCGAAGGTGGCGAGAGCCGGGTCTGGGGCACCGATTTCACGCTCCATTGGCAGCCGCCGCAGCGCGCCAAGTACCGCGAGGTCACCTGGCGGACGGAGTTGCTGCGCTCCCAGCGGGACGACGAAAACGGCGAGCTCCAGGAGGCCTGGGGCGGCTATTCGTACCTCGAAAGCCTCGTGGCCCAGAACCTCTACGCGGGGGTGCGCTACGACCGCGTGGAAGACCCGCTCGATCCCGGACACGTGCGCTGGGGCGTCTTTCCGAACCTCACCTGGTGGCAGAGCGAGTTCGTGCGCCTGCGCGGAGAGTACGGATTCGTGAAGGACGGCCTGACCGGCGACAAGGAAAACCGTTTCAGCCTGCAGCTCACCTGGGCCGCCGGGCCCCACAAGCACGAGACGTACTAATCAGGAGATTCCGATGCGACTCGCTCTGAAAACTGTTCTGCTCCTCCTCCTGATCGCAGGCACCGCGTCCGCGGCCCCGGTCAAGGTGGTCACCACTCTCCCCGCCTACGCCTCGATCGCCCAGGCCGTGGGCGGCGACCGCGTGCAGGCGGCGTCCATCTCCAAGGGGAACGAGGACGCCCACTTCGTGAAGCCGAAGCCGTCCTACGCCCTGATGCTCAAGGACGCCGACCTCTTCGTCACCACCGGGCTCGATCTGGAGCTCTGGGCGCCGGTCTTGGTCGACAAGTCGGGCAACCGGAAGATCCGCGACGGCCAGTCGGGCTACGTGAACGCGAGCCAGGGCGTGCCGCTCCTGGACGTGCCGGCGAACCCCAGCCGCGAGGCGGGAGACATCCACATCTACGGCAACCCTCACATCCACACGAGCCCGCTCAATGCCAAGATCGTCGCAGGCAACATCGCGGCGGGCCTCAAGCGCGTGGACCCGGCGGGCGCCGCGGCCTACGACGCCAACCTCGCGGCATTCCGCAAGCGGATCGATACCGCGCTCTACGGCGACCAGCTTCCGCAGATCCTGGGCTCCGCCACGCTCGACCCCCTGGCGCGGCAGGGCAAGCTCATCCCGTTCCTCCAATCCAAGGACTACAAGGGGAAAAAGCTGATCGATTCGCTCGGCGGCTGGCTCGGCAAGGGTATGGCCTTCCGCGGCCAGAAGCTCGTGACCTATCACAAGAACTGGACCTACTTCACCCCCCTCTTCGGTCTCGACGTGGTGGGCGACGTGGAGCCGAAGCCGGGCATTCCGCCCTCGGCGAAGCACGTGCACGACCTGATCGAGACAATGAAGGCGCAGAAGGTGAAGGTGGTCATGGCGCCCGACTACTTCGATCCCTCCGAGGCGCAGGCGATCGCGGAGCGCACCGGGGCCCAGGCCGTGATCGTCCCCCTGGGACCGAACACCGGGGCGGACGGCTACTTCAAGATGATCGATCTCTGGGTGGACAAGCTGGCCAAGGCCTTCGCGGCCTAGGAGACGACGATGCTCGAAATGTTTTCCTTCATGGCCGCGCCGTTTGCGGCCTGCCTCATTCTCGTCGGCGTCCACGGCTACCTGGGCCTCCACGTGCTGCTGCGCCAGGTGATCTTCGTGGACCTGGCGCTCGCCCAGATCGCGGCGCTGGGCGCCGTGGTCGCCCTGATCGAGGGGCACGATCCGGGCACGCCCGCTTCGTTCGCCTACTCGCTCGGCGCGACCGTGCTCGGGGCCTTCGTCTTCAGCCTCACCCGCTCGCGGACCCACGATTCGAAGGTGCCGCAGGAGGCGCTCATCGGCATCACCTACGTGATCGCCTCGGCCGCCGCCATCCTGGTGGCGGACCGGGCGCCCGAAGGGGCCGAGCACATCAAGGAGCTCCTCGCCGGCACGATCCTCTGGGTCACCTGGCCCACCGTGATCAAGGACCTCATCATCTATTCCGCCGTGGGCCTCTTCCACTACGTCTTCCGCAAGCGGTTCATCCTGATCTCGGAAGATCCGGACCGGGCGTACGCGGAAGGGGTGAACGTCCGCCTGTGGGACTTCCTGTTCTATCTCTCCTTCGGCGTGATCATCACGCTCTCGGTCGAGATCGCGGGGGTCCTCATGGTGTTCTCCTACCTCGTGGCGCCGGCCATCATCGCCCTGGGGGCGAGCGGCCGCTGGGGGGTGCGGATCGTGCTCGCCTGGGCCGTGGGATTCCTCGCGAGCGCGCTCGGGCTCATCGCCTCCTACCAGGCGGACTTCCCGAGCGGCCCGGCGATCGTCTGCTCGCTGGGCGTCTTCCTGCTGCTCTACGCGGCGTGGCGGGCGATGGCGCGGCGGGTCAGCCCTTCCGCTTCGCCAGCCGCTCCACCAGAGCTCGCAGGGCGGCCTGTGTCTCGGAGCTGAACCAGTTGTCGGCCACGAGATCCAGCTCGGCGTCGCCGGCCTCGTCGAAGAGAGCGGCGAGGTCGGCGCGGGCGCGCCGCCGCGTCTCGGCCATGGCTTCGGGCGGGAAGGCGAGGAGCTTCTGGCACTGCTCGACCGCCCGGGCCGCCACCTGATCGCCCGGCGCGAGCTCGTCGACCATGCCGATCCGCAGCGCCTCGGCCGCCGGCAGGAGCGCCGCTCCCACGGCGAGCCGCTCGGCCCGGTACGGTCCCACGAGCCGCTGGAGCACCTTGAGGATCACCGGCGGCAGCGGAATCCCCACCTGGACCTCGTTCAGGCCGATCTTGAAATCCCCCTCGGCCATGATCCGGTAGTCGCAGAAGATGGAGATCACGGCGCCTCCGGCCGGCGCGTGGCCCGTGATGGCGGCCGCGATCGGGATGGGAGACAGGCCCAGGGCCCGCAGCATCTCGTAGAAGCTCGTCCAGACCTCGCGGATGGCCGGCCGGTCGAGGTTGAGCAGAAGCGGAACGTCCAGGCCGGCGGACAGCATTCCGGGCGCTCCGGTGATCACGAGAGCCCGCGCCCCCTCCTGCGGCGCGGTGCGGACCGCCGCGGCCAGGGCCGCGATCAGCTCCGGGGACAGGGCGTTGGCCGGGGGGCGGTCGAGCCGCAGCTCGCGGACGGGTCCGTGGTCGGTCGTGACGATCATGGGGAGGAATCCTATCGCGACCGGGTGTATTCCGGTCCACGAACGAGCCGCAGCGCTTCCGGGCCGCGGCACAGGAACACCGGACCGCCGAAGGCGAAGGGCTTCACCACGATCCCGTCCCCGCCTTCCGCGGTCCGCTCCTCCCAGGAAGCGATCGCTTCGGCCTCGCTCTCGGAATCGGCGAGAGCCACAACCCGGTGTCTTGTGGGAACCAGGAGCCCCGGATCGGCCCGGCAGATCTCGGCCGTGGCGGCGAGATGCCAGAGGTGGTCTTTGTCCTTGTGGGCCGCCCCTTCGGTCGCCAGGACGTGAAACGGCGCGAGCCGGAGGTCCGCGGCAGAGCGGACGGGCCAGGAGCGGCGGCGGAGGGCCTCGGTGAACCGGCTCGCCAGATCCTGCCGCTCCCGGTAGCGGGCGAGGAGCTCCCGCACGTCCACGCCTCGCGCCCCGGCCTCGGCGAGCCGCGCGAGCGCCTTGGGGAGCGACGCCCGGGCCGCGGCCCCCACGGCAGCGAGGCGCGCCACGGCGTCTTTCGGCCAGGGGAGGAGGTCGCCGTCCAGGAAGACCCAGTCCGTCTGCAGCGTCTCCCAGAAGCCGGAGCGGTCCAGGGCCTCGCGCACCCGGGCGAGGAGCTGGCGCTCGAGCTTGCCTTCGAAGAGGCGCCGGCCGGCGCGATTCACGGCCAGGCCCTCGCCGGTCAGCCCGAAGCGCCGCCGGGCCGTCTCCTCGTCCCGGCAGACCACCACGACCGCGCGGGAGCCTCCGTGCAGCTCCTCGCAGACCGCCCTCTCGATCCCCCGCTTCCGCAGCTCGGCAAACGCCTGGGCCGGGTGGTCCAGAGGAACCGCCGCGGGCGGCAGAGGGGCGAGCCACGGCGGGGTCTCCGGTACGGGCGGCTCCAAAAACGGCCGCTTCGTCTCCACGTACGCGCGCCGGGCGGGTACGGAGACGAGCTCCCGCTCCGGATAGCGCAGCGCCGTGAGCCGGCCGCCGAAGACGCACCCCGTGTCCAGGTTGATCGTGTTGTGGAGCCACTCGGGCTCGGCGACCGGCGTGTGCCCGTAGGCGACCAGGGCGGAGCCGCGATAGGAGGCCGCCCAGTTGAGCCGCACGGGGAGCCCGAATTCGTCCACCTCGCCCGTCGTGTCGCCGTAGAGCGCGAACTGGCGCACCCGGCCGGTCGAGCGCCCCTGCATCTCCTCCTTCATCCCGGCATGGGCCGCCACGAGCCGGCCGCCATCGAGCACGAGGTGGCTCGGGAGGCCGTCCAGGAAACGGGCGGCCCGCTCCCGGAAGTCCGGGCTCTCCCGGTCGAGCTGCTCCGCGGACCGCTCGAGCCCGTGCGCCAGGCGCACGCTCCGGCCGGTCAGCCAGCGGACGAGCTTCACGTCGTGGTTGCCGGGCACCGCGAGCGCCGTCCGCGCGGCCACCATCCCCATCGCAATCCGCAGCACGTCCGGCACGCGCGGCCCGCGGTCCACGAGGTCCCCCAGGAACACCACCTTGCGCCGCGCGGGATGGCGGAACACGCCGGCCTCGTCGCGGGCATACCCCAATCGGGCGAGCAGCTCCTCGAGCTCGTCCGCGCAACCGTGGATATCGCCGATCAGGTCGAACGGACCGCGGTCGAACCGCCGGTTGGGCCGGAGCCGGTGCCGCTCGACCACGGCCGCGTCGACCTCCGTGGGTGACCGCAGCGCGTAGATCTCCCGGAACCCCTCGCTCTGGAGCCCGGGGAGCGACTGCAGGAGCTGCCATCTCTGCTGGGGGGCGACGTGCTCGGGGAGCCGCCGGTCCGCGCGCTGCCGGTTGCGCTCCGCGAGGATCTCCTCGGGGAGGTCGAAGACGATCGCCACCACCTGCACGTAGCGCTCGCGGGCGAGCTCGATCAGGGGCTTCCGCGCGTCGCGCCGCACGTTGGTCGCATCGATCACCGTGAGCCGCCCCCGGGCGAGCCGCCGCGAGGCGATCAGGTGGACGACGTCGAAAGCGTCCGCCGTCGCCGACTGGTCGTTCTCATCGTCGGCGACCAGGGCCCGGCAGGCGTCCGAGGAGACGACCTCCGTGGGCAGGAAATGCTGCCGGGCAAAGGTCGACTTGCCCGCTCCCGAAGGCCCGATCAGGAGGACCAGGGAGAGCTCGGGGATGCGCAGCTTCATCCGGCCGAAACCTCCCGGAGGACGGCCGAGATCTGCTCCAGAAGATCGCGGAGCCGGCCGGCGGTGCGGAGCGTGACGGAGAAGTACGGGCTCGGCCCCAGATCCGGCCGCTCGGGATCCAGAGGATGCCCTTCGGTCTTGAGCGAGCCGCCCAGGGGCGCCAACAGCCTCTGCAGAGCCGCCTCCCCGCCCGGGAACGGCAGCGCCGCGATCTTGACCTCCACCGGGATCTCCAGGGGGAGGGGCTCCGGGGGGATCAGCCGGGCCACCGCGTCTGCCAGGAGCGGAGACGCCGCGTAGGGCCGGTCGCTCGGCCCCTCGCCGTGTGCTTCCACGTCCAGGAGCAACGCGGCCATGCACGCGGTCTCGTCCGCTTCGGGAAAAAACACCCAGGCCCGTCCCGCGGGCAGCTCCAGAGGCTCCACCCGGCCGGGGTCCTTCCCGAGAAAGGACGCCAGGTCGGTCGCGGGGGTCCGGGTCGTGCGCAAGGTCAGCAGCATGGCAGGGGGATTCTATGCATCCCGAAGGCCTCTCCTGACGTATGAGGAGATGCACATGAAACGCAGCAGACCAAAATCGACACCCCTTGTCACGGGAAATGATCCTGGGAGTACCTAGTGTTGTAGAAGCAGTACAAAGGAGACTTCAATGATTGACCGCCATGGGAAGCGGATGGAGGAGCTGACACGGCGGGTGCTCGCCAGTCCGGGAGCGCTCGACCCGCAGATGCGGGCGGCGATCGCAGCGGGCAAGGACGTGCCGCCAGCGCTCGCCCCGTACATCAACAAAGTCGTGCAACACGCTTACAAGGTGACGGATGAAGACATCCTGGCCCTTCGCGAAGCCGGGTACAGCGAAGACGAGATCTTCGAGGCCACGGTGTCCGCCGCCCTGGGAGCCGGCCTGAAGCGCCTGCGGGCCGGCCTCGTGGCGCTCGAGAGGAGCGTGAGCTGACATGCGGCTCCAGTCCCTCGAAAACGGGCACGGCACCTTCCACCGGCTGGAGTTGGGCATGATGCGGATGCTGGGCCTGCCGCCGCTCGACGTCGTCCGCACCGCCCTCTACCGTCCCAACTTCTTCGGCAAGCCGTTCCTCGCCGTGGTCAACGGCGTGCTGCGGGGAGAGACGTCCTCCTGGACGATCGCGGAGCGGGAGCTGCTGGCGACCTTCGTCTCCAGCCGCAACCAGTGCGTGTTCTGAGAGACCTCTCACGCCGCGGTCGCGGCGGCTGCAGACGAGAGCATGGCCGAAGCCATCATCCGGGACTGGCGCACCGCGCCGGTCTCCGACCGGCTCCGGGCGACGTTCACCTTCATCGAGAAGCTGACCGACACCCCGGACGACGTCGGCCCCGAAGACATCAACCTGCTCCGGGCCCACGGCCTGGGCGACGAGGAGATCGAGGACGCCATCTACATCTGCGTGGCCTTCAGCATCATCGATCGCCTGGCCGACGCCTTCGAATTCGAGGTTCCCACCGAGGAGCAGATGCGGAAGACGTCGAAGTTTCTGCTGCGGTTGGGTTACCGGGTGTGAGCGAGACCACGGACTGACACGGACTTTCACGGACCACCACGGACACCTGAGCCTCTGTCCGTGGT
>DATEIO010000412.1:0-2182 GCA_035278895.1 Thermoanaerobaculia bacterium
AGTAGACCGGGAGGTCGACGCCGTGCGCTTGAAGCGGCTCCTGGAGCAGATCGAGCATCTCCGCGTGCAGATCGCGGACGCCGGATTGGAAAAACCGAGAGATCCGGCGATGACGCACATCGACCCGTCCCGCCTGCCCGCGACGTACCGCGAGCGGATCCAGCGGTACTACCAGAAGCTTTCGGAGAAGTAGGTGCTGCCGGAACGCATCGTCTTCGACGCCCCGCTGGTCCTCCTGGCCGGCGCGCCGCTCGCCCTGGCGCTGGCCGCGGTTACAGCGTTTCTCCTGCGCCGCCGCGGCCTTCCCCGGAGGCGGATCGCGGCGATCGCGGGCCTCCGCGCCCTGGCGCTCCTCCTCCTCGCCTTCCTCCTCGCCCGGCCCGTAGCCCTCTCGCGGGAAGACCCGAAGGACCGGAAGACCGTCTCGCTCCTTTTGGACCGCAGCCGGAGCATGTCGCTCAAAGAGAGCGGCGAGACCCGCCACGCCCGGGCCGTGCGCCTGGCCTGGGAAAAGCTCATCCCGGCGCTGGACGCCAAGGGCTTGAAGGTCGACCCCCTGGTCTTCGCGGACGACACCACGGCGCTTCCCGCGAACCGCCTCGCCGGCTCCGTGCCGGACGGGCCGCGCTCGAACCTGGGAGGCGCCATCGCCCGCGCCGTGCTCACCGCCGATCCGCCGCCGCTCGCCGTCCTGGCGCTCACCGACGGCGCGGCCAACGAATCGCGGGACAACAACACGGCTCTCCTCGCGCTCAAGGACTCGTACGTCCCCTTCATCGGCGTGGGCTTCGGAGACGACGAGGGGATTGCGAGCCTCTCGCTGGAGCGGGTCCTGGCCCCCACCTCGGCGCCGCCCAAGCAGCGCTTCCGGATCTCGGCCTTTCTCCAGGCCACGGGCGGGGGAGAGATCCCGGAGCTCGACCTCCTTCTGTTGCGCGACGGCCGCCTCTCCCAGACCAAGCGGATCGACGCCTCCCGGGCGCCGCGCCTGTGGACGGAAGGCTTCGACGTGATCGAAGACGCGCCCGGCGTCCATGACTACACGGTCGAGGTCCAGCCGCCCCAGGGAGGCGGGCTCGTGCTGGTGAGCGCGCGCTCGAACGTCCCCGTGGTGATCTCCGAAGAGCGGGAGTTCCGCATCCTCTTCGTGCAAGGGGCGCTCACCTGGAACTTCAAGTTCATCGGCCGGGCCCTGCGCGGCGATCCCAGCGTCAAGCTCACGGGCCTGAGCCGTACCTCCGAGCACTCCGTGTTCCGCCAGAACGTCGAGAGCGCGGGCGAGCTCGTGGACGGCTTCCCGGACGAGATGGCCGAGATCGCGCCCTACCGCGTGGTCGTGCTCTCCGAAATGAAGCCCTCGGGGCTCACCCCGGCCCAGCAGGAGGTGATCGCCCGCTTCTGCAGCGAGTTGGGCGGCGGCGTCCTTCTCCTGGGCGGCGAGGCCACCTTCGACAGCTCCTGGCGCGGCAGCCGGCTGGAGCAGCTCCTGCCCGTGACCTTCGACTACGGCGCCGGCGTCTCCGGCCTCGACCACCCGTTCCGCCTGGTGCTGACCGAGGCCGCCCTGCGCGACCCGCTGTTCAAGATCACGGACGACGGCTCGAGCCGCCAGGCCTGGGAGCGCATCCCCACCTTCAGCCAGTACGGCCGCACCCTCGAAGCCAAGCCCGGAGCCGTGGTCTGGGCCCGCCACTCGGACGACGAGGGCCCCAGCGGAAAGCGCATCCTGATGGCCGCCCAGAGCTACGGCGCGGGCGTCTCCGCCGTCGTCGCCGTCGAAAACGTCTGGCGCTGGCGCCTCGCCAAGGAAGCCGATCCCGCGCAGTTCGACCGCTTCTGGCGCCAACTCTTCCGCCACCTCGGCCAGTCCGGCCGGCAGGACGTCTCGATCGAGCTGGCCGACCAGGAGCTGCGCCCGGGCACCGACATCCGCCTCTACGTCGAGCGACGCCCCCGGCCCGAAGCCGCGAAAACCGCCTCCGGAGAAGAGACCTTCACCGTGAGCGTGAAAGCCCCGGGCGGCAAGACCCTCCTGGAGCAGAGAACCGGCCTCGCCCCCCTCCGCCCCGTCCAGATCGCCTTCCGCGCCGAAAACGCAGGAATCTACAACGTCGCCGTCGCGGACGGCCACGGCGTCCAGATCGCCGCCCAGCCCGTCGAGATCAAGGACGTGGACCGCGAG
>DATEIO010000413.1:0-4421 GCA_035278895.1 Thermoanaerobaculia bacterium
AAGGAATCCGAGGTCGGCCCGGAAATCCGGGCTGATGTCTTCGTACCGCGCGTACCAGTTCCAGTGGTGGTCGCTGTGGTTGTAGCCCACCCGCACGGCCGAGCCGTCGAAGCTCCCGGTGGGCTGGGCGAAGCCCGCGGCCACGGCTCCGGGGTACTCCGAGCGCGAGCCCAGCGCCTGGACCGTGATCTGGTCCGAGCCCGTGGGGCGGAACAGGCCGTCCACCCCAAAGACGCTGTTCGCATAGCCCTCCCCCTCGCGGTGGGTGACGAGCGCGCCCAGCGTCGAGGAGCTCCCCAGGTCCCGGCGGTAGCGCAGGGCCGCGTCCGTGCTCTCCTGGTCGAGGATCGTGGCCTGGGAGAACTGGTCCCCGGGGAGGAGGAAGCTCGTTACGTCGTCCTGCGCCACGAATACACCCAGGCCGTTCCTCCCCTCCTTGCCCGTGAGCTTCACTCCCCAGGAGGGATCAGCCACCGTGCGGGTGTGGACGATGTTGAGCGGCGACGAGAAGAAATCGCCCCCTTCGAGGAAGAACGGTCGCTTCTCGGGGAAGAACAGGGCGAACTGGCTCGTGACGTCCAACTGGGCCACGTCCGCCTCGACCTGCGAGAAGTCCGGGTTCACCGTCCCCGACAGCACCAGGTTGGGGGTGATGCCCCAGCGGGCTGTAACCCCCAGGTCCGTGTTCACGCTCCCTTCCTCCAGATCCCC
Organism: Thermoanaerobaculia bacterium; assembly: GCA_035278895.1. Lineage (GTDB taxonomy): Bacteria > Acidobacteriota > Thermoanaerobaculia > Multivoradales > UBA5704 > DATARR01. The sequence goes on from DATEIO010000413.1 coordinate 712, forward strand.
CTGGGGGAAGCTCCGCTGCGCGTCCGTGCGGGCCGATGTCACCGTGGGGTCGATCTCCAGGTTGCGCCCGGGGGTCGCGCCGTCGAAGCCCGTCATCTTGGGGATCTGGCAGAGCAGGCAGGAGTCGTTCGGATCGACGGGGACGGCGGCGATCTGGTGCCGCAGGCTCCGCGGATAGGAGCGGAAGGGCAGGATGCCCCACGTCTGCGCACCCTCCGAGCGCTGGAAGCGCAGCGACGTGTAGGGGATGGCGATCTCGACCGTATACCCCGTCTCGTCGATCCGCCCGGCCGACCGCCAGATGGCGTCCCAGGCCGCGTCCTCCTCCTCGTCGGACGCCGTCTCGTCGAGCGAGAGGTCCATCTGCACGCCCAGGGGGTTCACGAAGAATTCGTACCCCCGGCGCTCGTCGTTGAAGGTGTCGAGCATCAGCCCCACGAAGTCGTCGCGGAAGGGAGTATCGCGGTCCGCCAGGTGGGCGCGGATCGCCTTGGGATCCGGGTCCTGGGCGTGGAAGGCCGCGTAGAGGTGGCCTTCGTCGTACATCAGCCAAGCCGTGGTCTTGACCGGCGCGGGCACGTTCTTGCCGGGGTCGATCTCGGTCTCGAGCTGGAAGGCGATCGCCCCCTTCCACTCGGCCTCGTCGATCCGGCCGTCGATCGTGACCTCGGAAGAGGTCCGGGGGATGTCGAAATGAGGTTTCTCGGCCGCCTGGGCGGAGCTCGTCAGGCCGAGGATCAGGGCGGCGTTGAGGATGAAGCGGGCGGTGCGGTCCACGAGTCCCTCCGGAGCAGATCCGATGTCATAGCCGGGATCTACTACGGAGGTCGTTGTGGGTTTGTTTCAAGGGTCAGCGCTTCCGCGTTTTGATGCCCTGCCTCGCCTTGAGCAGCTCCTGGAGGTGCTCCTTGATCCAGGCGTCCGCCTTTCCCAGATTGCGGTAGAAGCGCTCCCTCTTGCGGAATTCAGGAGTGTGGAAGTGGCGCCGGCCGTTGGCGAGGACGGGGGGCATGTCGGCGTGGAGGAGCTCGTGGTAGACCACGGCCTCCACCACGTAGCGGGGAACCGACGGATCGTCCAGCACGCGGTGGACGCGGATGAGGCGGTCCTCGTAGGAGTAGCTGCCGAGTTGGAGGGTCGACGTGCGGGCGCGCCGCCGGCAGGCCGAGGCGCCGCCTAAAGACTTCCCCCAGGTGATCTCGAAGGTGAGGCGGCCCTCGAAGTAGCGCCCGTTCAGGTCGTCCGCGATCTCCCTGAGGTCCAGGGCCACGCCCTGGGGACGGATTACGGGCTTCCTCGCGCGGGCCTCGGCCCGGTGGCGGGAGAAGTGCTCGCGGATGGCCGTGAGCGCCTCGCGGGCGCGGTCGCTTCCCCGCTTGCTCTCGACGAAGGTGGCCACGGCTCGCAGCACCTCCTCCGGCGCCACCACGAAGGAGTGATGGATGCGCAGGGCGAGTTGGGCCCGCTCGCCGGCCCGGGGGGCGCGCACGGAGAGGATGGTCCGCCGGTTGTCCGTGAGATCCAGCGAGCGCAGCCGGCCGCCGGTGAAGCGGTTCAGCCGGCGCAGCAGATCGAAGCGGAGGGCCTCCGGGTTGGCCGGCCGGGGGAGGAGCGCCGGGGGCGGCGGGGCCGTAGGCCGGGTCGCCGGGTGGGCCGGATGCTGGGGGCCGAAGAGGTCGAGCTGGAGGGGATTGGGGCGGCGGGCGGGGCGCCGCGAGACCGGGCGGGGTCCGGGCATCCCCCGTTCGGGGGAGCGCGAAACCTCCTGCGCCGAAGACCTCATCCTGCCCATCGTCTCCTCTCAGTAACCCTGGGCCACCCCGTTCCCTCGGGGGTCCGCGGCTCCGGTGAAGCGAATTGGCCGCCCGGAGGAATCGTACTCCAAGGTCAGCCCGTGGGCATTGCCGAGCCGCTTGTAGGTCTCGACATGGTGCCCCCGGGCGGCGAGCTCGTTCCGGATCTCCTCGGGGATCCGGTCCTCCACTCCCAGCACGTCCGGCTCGATGAAGCTCACCCGGGGGGCGGCGATCGCAGCGCGGACGTCCATCCCGAAGTCGAGCATGTTCATCACCATCTGCGGCACGGTCTGGTCGATCGTGTGGCCGCCCGGGGTGCCCAGGGCGATCCACGGCCGGCCGTCCCGCATCACCATCGTCGGGGCGTCGCCCGAGAGCTTGCGCCGGCCCGCGTGGGCGTCCATGGGGTTCCCCTTGGGCTCGAAGGTGCAGTAGGCGAGCGAATTGTTGAGCCAGATCCCGGTGCCCGGCACCAGGATGCGGCTGCCGAAGAGGTTGCCCAGCGTCTGCGTGGCCGAGACCACGTTGCCGTACTGGTCGGCCACCACGAAGTGGGTCGTGTTCATTCCCTGGGCCCCGGCCTCGATCCCGGGAGGGACGAACGCCCGCGCGTGCTTCCTGTCCACGGCCCGCGCCTCTTCGTCCCAGTAGCCCGCCGACAGCAGGCGGGAGAGCGGCGGCGGATCGATCTCCGGGTCTCCGGCATGGGCGAGGCGGTTCCAGAAGCCCCGCTTGGTCACCTCGGCGAACAAGTGGAGGTAGTCCGCGCTGTTGTGCCCCAGGGCCTTGACGTCGAACCGGCTCATGATGCCCAGCCGGATGAGCGACGGGAATGCGTTCGACGGCGGCGGAGTGGTGACCACCTCGTGCCCGCGGTACTCGATATGGATCGGCTCCCACCACTCGGCCTTGTCGGAGGTCAGGTCCGCCAGGGCCAGGAACCCGCCCTTGGCCTTCATCTCGGCGTCGATCGCCTTCCCGATCTCGCCGCCGTAGAAGACTCCCGCCCCTTTGTCGGCGATCGTCCGGAACGAGCAGCCGAGGTCCTTCTGGACCAGGAGCTCGCCCGGCGCCAAGGGCTTGCCGTCCTTGCCGAAGAACGCCCGGGCCTCCTGGGGAAGCTCCTCCCAGGCGTCCTCCAGGGCGTCCGCGGTCCGCTCGCTCAGGGGGAAGCCCTCTTCAGCGGCGCGGATGGCGGGGGCTAGGAGCTCCGGGAGCTTGCGGGAGCCGTAGCGCTCGAGCATCGCCTCCCAGGCGTGGAGGTTCCCGGGGGTGGACACGGCCTTGGCGCCGCGCCGGTTGTCGAGGTACCCCGGGGTGGGGGCGCGGTAGGCGTCCGAATCTACCCCGGCGGGGATGCGGCCCGAGGAGTTCAGGAACCACGCCTTCCGGGTCTTCGCGTCGTAGAGGAGGATGGTGCCGTAACCCCCGATGCCGGAGTTCTCCGGCTCCACCACGTTCAGGGTGGCGGCCACGGCCACGGCCGCGTCGAAGGCGTTCCCCCCGGCTTCGAGGATCGCGAGCCCCGCCTCGGTCGCTTTGGGATGGGCGCTGCTCACCATGCCGTGGGTCCCGACGGCCGGCCCGGAATCCGAGGAGGTAGGCATCGGCGTCATGGGTTCCGGGGCGTTCGGGTGACAGGACGCGAGCAAAAGCAGAACCAGGGGACCGCAGGACAACGGCTTCCGGAGCACGGGCACCTCCGACAGGGAACCAAACTCTAGCACAGGGATTTTAGCCGGCCGGGAGGAGCCGCCGCTCGCCAACCGCCATCGTCCAGACGCGGCTCCGGTCCGCCCCCTCCCGGGCGAGGACCTCTTCCAGCACCTCGGGCGCCCGGTCGACCGGCTCGTCCGTGAGGTCGAAGCACCCCCAGTGCATGGAGACCATGAGCCGGGCGCCCAGGTCGAGGAA
>DATEIO010000414.1:0-8286 GCA_035278895.1 Thermoanaerobaculia bacterium
ACTGCCGCGTCTTCAGGACGCCATCCAGTACATCGCCGCCGCTTATGCCATGAGCTTCGACCAGGTAGCGAAACCGGTCATCGATTACGCCGTCAACCTGCTCCAGATCGGCTTCCTGCACATCGGGACCTACCGTAGAAAGGAGATCGTGCGGGAGCGGAACGAGGACTTGAAGCCTCCGGAAAACATCTACCTGCAGAACACGGAGCGCTGCAATCTGAGCTGCGTCTACTGCTACAACCTCGAGGAGCGCGCTTACTTCGTCAAGGAGCACCCGGAAATGTCGACCGAGCAGATGAAGTGGGCGGTCGACCAGATCGCCGACTTCGGGATCCCGCAGATCAACTTCTGCGGCGGCGAGGCGACGCTGCGCGACGATCTGCTCGAAGTGGCCGAGTATGCCCGCAAACGCGGCCGCTTCATCTGCCTGGTGACCAACGGGCAGAGGGATACCGACGAGTTCACCCGGGATGCCGCGCGCCTGTTCGACGTGATCTGGGTCTCGCTCGACAGCCACAACAAGGAGGTGGCCGAGAAGCATCGCGGCAAGGGCTCCTACGATCCGGCGATGAACAGCATTCGCAAGCTGGTCAAGGTTCCGGGACGGCGAGCCATCCTGACGGTGAGCGCCGTCATTTCCGACCTCAACTACCAGGACGTCGTCGAATTCCGGCGCCTCTGCCTGGAGGACATCGGCGTCGACCGCTTCCGGGCGACGACCTACTGTTCCGGGTGCGCCTCCTCGGCGGAGCTCGATTGGCCTCTCAAGCCCCCGCCCTTCGTCAAGGACGAGAGCTTCCCGATGTCGAACGACGTGGAATTCTCGAACCTGTTCGAGGTCGACCGCATCAGGGTTGACTACGACATGAGCCACCAGGCGATCGCGCAGCCGGTCGGAATGCGGAACCACTGCGGCGTGGGCAAGGGTGAGATGGCGATGCTCTCCAACGGCGACATCTTCCCCTGCCAGCTCCTCTGCAAGCCGCAGTTCCTGGCGGGCAACGTATTCGAGCAGTCCCTGCACGACATCTTTTACAGCTCGGAGGTGCTCCGCCGGCTGCGGTCCATCACGGTCGACGAGCTCCCCGGGTGCTCGACGTGTGACGTGAAGTACGTCTGCGCAGGCGGTTGCCGCGCCGATGCTCTGGAGATGCACGGCGGGATCTGGACCCACAATGATTTTCACTGCAACTTCTATCACCGCTTGGCCGTGGAGGCGATGTGGCGGGATTCCATGATCCCCATCCACGACCTGAAGGAGACGCGGGAGAAGTTCCAGACCCGGCTTGCGGAGAAGATCGCCGAGCTCGGAGACGAGCGGCTCCAACCGCGCGCCGTTCAGGAGTCGAATGACGCGGGCCATCTTTCAACGTGAGCTTCTCGATGCGATCGTCAGCCGCAAGCTGCTGTGGATCTGCATCCTCTGTTTCGTACCGATCCCGCTGAGCACGCTGGTCAACCAGCGGGCGTTGGCACAGTTTGCGGCCTATCACGCGCGGGCGCAGTCGGACTATGAGCAGTCGTTGGTCGGGATGAAGCCTGCCGATCAGGTTGAGGTGCGGGCTTTCCGCACCAAGCCTCCTCTGTCCAGCCTCGCCTTCGGTCTGGACTCCGTCCTGCCGAATACGGTGTCGTTGCGCCGCGACGGGGCGAGCATCGGTCAGGGAGCCGGCCAGGAGAATCCGATTCTCAGCCTGTTCGGGCGGATCGATCTGCTGTTCATCGTCCGTTTTGTTCTGTCCCTGGCGGCCATCGTGCTGACCTTCGGGGCCGTTTGCGCCGAAAAGGAGACGGGCACGCTCAGCCTGATCTTTTCGAGCCCCGTCCCGCGCGACAGCTTCCTGTTCGGTAAGTACCTCGCTGCTCTGCTCATCCTGCTCGGTCCCTTCGCCGCGTCGATGCTGTTGACCGCCCTCCTGCTGCAACTCCAGGGTGCCGTCTCGCTGGCGAGCTCCGAAAGCTTGCTGCAACTGCTCGGCATCTTCGTCTTCTGTTCCCTTTATCTGATGACCTTCCTCGGTCTGGGCATCCTGGTCTCCGCCTCGACGTTCCGCCCCTTGACCGCGATCACCGTGCTCCTCTTCCTGTGGGCCGGCCTGGTCGTGGTGCTGCCCCAGAGCGCCGGCCTTCTCGCCGAGCGGCTCATCCCGGTCGAGAGCGCCGAGAGCTTCCTGCTTCAGAAGAATCTCCTGAGCCAGGATTTCGAGCGCCGGCGGGCCGCCGAGCTCGAGCCGCTCAGCGAGGATCCGAACTACTCCCAGCTGCGCCAGCCGATCGCGATGAAATACGCCGTCGAGCTGTCGAAGGCCCTCGCCGAGAGGGATCAGGAACACTCCTATCGGCAGCGCACCCAGTTCCGGGTCGCGACCCTCCTGGCCTCGGTTTCCCCGGTGACGCCGCTCACCCTCGGCGTCTCGACCCTCGCCGGAACCGGCGTCCCCCAGTCGGAGCAGTTCCTCGGGGCCCTGGGCCGCTATCAGGCGGAGGTCAACGAGAAGATCTTCTCTCGCGGCTACCGCGACGTCTTTCCCGGCGGCAAGGCCTCGTTCCAGATCAACATGATCGATCTTCGAGACGTGCCCCGCTTCCCTCCGGTGCGCCTCTCTCTGAGCCAGACGGTCCGCAGCACCATGGTCTCCCTGACCATTCTGATCTTCGCCAACGCAGCTCTTTTCGTCGCCGCCTACTTCCGGTTCTACCGCTATGAGGTGTCCTAAGTGACCGATCTCCAACTGCTCCGCCGCGACTTCATCCGTCTGGCCGTGCTCAGCTTTCCCGGGCTCTACCTCCTCGGCACTTCCCGCTCCGCGAGCGCGGCCGGTACGTTCGCTCTCAAAGCGGGAGAGACCTTCACGTTCTCCTCCCAGAAAGGGGAGGGCAAAGCGGGGGGAGCCCTCGCCGACGCCCAGGGCGCGATCATCCAGGACCCGCTCCCCAGCCACCAGACCGTGAAGGTGATCGAGGTCGGCGACTGCAAGGGGAAAAAGTGCATCACCTTGCAGGCCGACCGTGACATCCCGCCGCCCAGCCCGGATCTCGCAAAAGAAAAGTTCAGCGAGAAGATGGTTGCTTCCATCGACGCCGCGACGGGCGAGATCCTCCATCTCAGCTCGACGGTCTCCGGCGGTGGCTCGGTGAGCACCAGCACCCAGGACCAGTTCGGGCGTACGGTGACCATCGCCGACTTCTACGGCCCCTGGATGCTGGATGTGGACGACAAATACAAGAAGTCCGGGGGCAACGGCTCGATATCGTTGACTCTCGAGACGGTCGGCCGTGGCAAGTTCCAGGGCTACGACTGCTTCCAGGTTCGCAAGACGCTGTCGATGAGCGGCAAGAAAGTGGTCAGGACCTACTGGATTGACACCCAAAGGCGGATCGCCCTGAAGGTCGAGGAACAGGGAGGGACCGTGCTCTCCCTCACCAAGGCCGGTGACAAGGCGAAAGGCGGAGGAAAAGGCTCATGATCAACCGCTTTGTGCAGGACTACCGGTTGACGAATTTTCTCGCCTACGGCGTCGGCAGCGAGATCTACAAGGCCGCGCACGCAGAGCGCGAGGGGAGCAACTATCGAGTCAAGCGGATCCTGCGCCAGAAAGTGGACCGCGACGCCTTCTTCGAAGGCTTCGTGGCGCTGGCGCAGCAGCTGGCCCAGCTCGATCATCCCAAAGTGCTGCGCCTGTACGAAATCCTGTTCGACGACGAGGCCGCCTACCTGGTCAGCGAGCCCATCAGCGGCCAACCCGTGGCGCTGCTCGTCGAGCCCAAGGGAATCTTTGCCCTTCCTCATGCCGTCGGCCTGTTCAAGCAGGCAGCGGAAGCCGTGGCCGCAGCGCATGCCATGGGAACGCTCCACGGCGGCCCGACGGCGCGCTCCGTGATCTACGCGGTCGAAAAGTACGTCAAGGTGGAGGATTTCGGCCTCTACCCCCTGCTCAGCCAGCTGGGGTTGTCCGATCATCTCATCCCTCCCGGCTGCCTGGCCCCCGAGATCGGGGAAGGATCTCCCGCTTCCGTCCAGTCGGACGTCTACACTCTCGGGACCCTGCTGGTCCAGCTCCTGACCGGCCAGAGCCCCAAGCCGGCGACCGAGGCCGGGGAAGTCGTCGACCAGCTCCGGGCTCTGCGTCCCGATCTGACGAACCGCCTCCTCGATCTGGTCGCCCTGGCGACGGCCCGCGACCCCGAGCAGCGCTTCAGCTCGGTGACCGCGCTCGTCGACTTGGCCGCCGATCGCTCGAACGCCCTGGTGGGGAATGCGCTGTCTTTTTCTCCCGGGGGACCTGCGGCGCCGCGCGGCGGCTTGGTCCAACTCGGCCGAGGGACGGGGACGTCTCGGTCCCAAGGCGCTCTGGCCGAGCCCGCTCCGGCGGCCGAAGAGCCGCTTCCCTGGGGCGATCTGCCCGAGATGATCCTCATCCCGGCGGGAAGCTTCCGGATGGGGAGCGACCGCCGACGCAACGAGGGTCCGGTGCACGAGGTCGAGCTTCCAGCCTTCGAGATCGCCGCAACGCCGACGACGAACCGGCAGTACGCGAAGTTCTGCGCTGCCACCGGAGCTCCGCGGCCGAAAGATCCGCCCGCTTGGGGAGCCTACTTCACGGAGTACCCGGATCACCCGGTCATCAACGTGCGTCTGACGGATGCCGTCGCCTACTGCAACTGGCTGGGGAAAGAGCAGGGGCGCGTCTACCGCCTGCCCACGGAAGCGGAGTGGGAGAAAGCCGCGCGCGGTGGGTTGGAGGGGAAGATCTACCCCTGGGGGGATGAGCCCCCGGACGGACGGGCCCAGTTCGGCGGGCGCGCGTTCGCCTGGGAGATCGTCATGCATGAGCCGCAGTCCCGCCGTGTGGGTTGCTTCGAGCCCAATGGCTACGGCCTGTATGATATGTCGGGCAACGTCTGGGAGTGGTGCTCGGACTGGTATATGCCCTACGGAGCGCCCCAACCCCGGGCGGGTGTCTTCCGGGTTGGCCGGGGCGGGAGCTGGAGCGTCGAGGAGGACGGTCTGCGTTGCGCGTTTCGCATGAGCTTGTTCCATACGACTGCCGACTTCTTCATCGGTTTCCGTTGCGTACGCGAGGTTGTATAGACTACCGAGTGACACAGGATTCCGTAGCCAGCGAGAAAGAGGAATGACCCGTCGCCTCAGGTGCTTCGTCTTCATCGCCGCTCTCTGCTCGCTCTTCTTTCTCGCCGCTCCGGGAACGCCGCAAGGCTCCGATACCGGCACCGAGTCGCAACGCCGGATCTTCGAGCTGCGCCGCCGGCAGGTTGAGCTGGTCTCGGGGCGGACCGAGCTGGAGCGCACGCAGCAGCTCTTCGATCAGGGCCTCGCCTCGCGAGTCGACCTCGAGAGGGCGAAGGCGCGTTTCGAAGCGCTGCAGATCGCCTATCAAGAGGCCGTCCTTTCCCTGGTGAGCCTCGCGCCACGGGTGACGATCGAGCGGGCGGTCAAGTTGCGCGATGCCCGCGGGCGCCAATTCGTCCGCCTGACGGTCGCCAACCGCACCCCGACCTTCGACGACCAGCAGTATCGGTTGCTCAACGATTTCGAGGGCGCTCAGCCGATCCCCGATGAGTTGAGGACACGCAACATCCGCGACATCTTCGTCTCGCTCCAGGAGCCCACGGCGACCGCAACGGCCCCCGGCATCACCATCGGGCTTCCCTACGAGCAGCAGATCCCCAGCCTCAAATATGGCGAGCACCGCACCTTGGTCTTCCAGCTCCTGCGCGACGTGCCGAGCGTCGTCGTCGCTCTCAGTTACCTGGGGCAGCGCAGCGAGCTCGCCGTCCAGCTCCAGCAGTCAGAGACGGGAAGCGCCCTCAACATCAGCTCGACGCAGATCTCGCAGGAAGCCGATCTGGGCAGCCAGCTCACCTACTCCCTCCGTCTCGAACGCTCCTCGGTCGACGTCCGCAGCTTCAGCCTTCTCGCTCTTGGGCTGCCGCGCGCCATCAACTACAACTTCGTCGAGCCGGGCACCAAGGCGCGGCTGTCGCAACTCAACTTTCCTCCGGGCGTGACGGCGCAGAATCTCGAGCTTCAACTCTTCCTTCCGGACCAGGGGGACGAGCAGCTCAGGATCGACCAGCCGATCGATTTCTGGGCCGTGGCAGCCGACACGGGCACCCCGCTGAGCCTGCCGGCCGGCGGTCCGGTCAGCCGCGAAGAGCTGGAGCGGCTCGGCGTGGGCTTCCTTCGCCTGATGTTGACCCCCCGCGGCGTCGGGCGCATCGACGTCTCGGCCCTCTCCCTTTTTTCGGAGATCGAGGTGGGAGAGACGGTGCGCACCGAGCTGCGGGTCCGCAACACCGGAACGCGCGGCCTCGACAACGTGGTGCTGAGCTCCGAAGCCCCTTCCGGCTGGAAGGTGTCTTTCTCGCCGGAGAAGATCGCCCGGCTCGATCTGCGCCAGGAAGCGGCGGTCCAGATGTCCATCGAGCCGCCGGAGAGCGTCGTGGTCGGGGACTATGAAGTTCGCGTCAAGCCGGAGAGCTTCGCCTTCAACCGCCGCGTCTCGGCGGAAGACAAGGTCTTCCGGGTCAGTGTCAAGCAGAAGTCCAGCCCGTGGCTGATCGGCGCGTTGGTCCTCGTGTTGTTGGGGGTCCTCCTCTGGGCGATTCGCGCCGGCATCCGTCTGACTCGCCGCTAGAGCCACGCCGATGATCGAAGCCGTGCGGCTGAGCAAGCAATACGAGCGGGGGCACCTCGCCCTCAACGCCTTGGACCTCGCCGTCTCTCCGGGTGAAGTCTACTGTCTCCTGGGGGCGAACGGAGCGGGCAAGACGACGACCATCAACCTGTTTCTCGGTTTCCTCGAGCCGACCTCCGGATCGGCACGAATCTGTGGCATCGAGGTGCACCGCGAGCCGCTGAAGGCCAAGCAGCACGTCGGCTTCGTTTCCGAGAACGTCCGCCTCTATCCCAATCTCACCGCCCGCCAGAACCTCCACTTTTTTGCCGAGCTGAGCGGCAAGGCCCAGGCGGATCGCGAGGCCTACTATGCCGTCCTCGACTCCGTGGGTCTCCCCAAGCGGGCCTTCGAGCAAAAGGTCCGCGAGTTCAGCAAAGGAATGCGCCAGAAGGTCGGGATCGCGATCGCGGTGATCAAAGAGGCGGAAGCGCTCTTCCTGGACGAGCCGATGTCGGGCCTCGACCCCAAAGCCGCAGCCGATCTGGTCAAGATCCTGCGCCGGCTCCGCGACGAAAAGAAAGCCATTCTGATGTCGACCCACGACATCTTCCGCGCCAAGGAGCTCGCCGACCACGTCGGCATCATGAAGGAAGGGAACAAGGTCTCCGAGCTCTCGCGCAACGAGTTGGCGCACCAGAACTTGGAACAGATCTACCTCGATTTCATGCGGGAAGAGAGCGCCTCGTAGGGCCACTCTGAAAGGGTAGGGGAGGACTCTTCAGGTCCCTCGCCCGCCCGTCCCCTCCCGCGCCTCTCACCTCCCGCGCCGCCCGCACTCCCGAGGCCAGGGCTCCTTGCATCCAGCCAGGGTGGTCGGAGGCGTGGGGCAGGGGTTCCGGAGCTTCAGATGATCCCGACTTGACAAAGGATTTGAGCAAGTTTACCGTGTAGCCGTAAGGAAAGGAGATCTAAAATGATAAATCTCGTGCGGCTTCTGTGTATTCTGTTCATCTCTGTGGTCGTATTCGGCTCCACCGCCGCAGGTGACTCTGGCGATACGGTGCGTACATTCGGGTCTGGGGGAGGCAACGGCCCAGGCCTTGAGGCCGACGGTTGCTCCGGCTCCTGTCGTCCTGGTAGCGAAACCTGTGTGGACGACTGCAAATGCTCGGGCGCCCTTTCTTGCTGCAGCGCCGGCTGCAATGAATGCTGTGGAGGAAGTGCAAGCTGACGGGTTGACCGCGCCGGTGTAAGGAGCTTCGGGTGCAGCTTGGACCGTCTACTCGATGAGGCAGGGAGAGTGCTAAACACGAGTTACCAGGCACCTATTCGGCCGGACGAGGAGACCGCGACGGCAGTTTCCCGCCCGGTTGCTTCCTCCGGCGTTGTCCTTTGTGCCCGGGTAGAGTGGGGGTAGCAGATCCGGACTGGATGTTGGGGAGCCTGAGGGAAGGTTCCGGAGGGACCGAGGGGAAGGTGTGTCTCGAGACCGTCTCAGGCGCTCCTAGCCCAACTTCCACGGTACCCCCGCCGGAAGGTGGAGGAATGGCCCCTCAACGTGGGTATCCCCGGTCGTAAGTTACTGATTCTAGGTGCCGGGTTTCCCGATTCGGGTCATGTAGTGACGAAAACACGGTTCCTGGAT
>DATEIO010000415.1:0-17234 GCA_035278895.1 Thermoanaerobaculia bacterium
ACGTGTTGTTTTCCACCACCCCAAACGTGCGCACAGCGCACCCTACGGCAATATCACCCGCAGGTGTCCCCCTCTCCCGGTGGAGGGGGGGGCGATGGGAGAGGGGACAGGGGTGAGGTTTCGGGCGGGGGGCGCCAACCTCACAACAAACTGAGTTGCTCCGGCTTCCGCGGCCCCGCCACCCGCTCCTCCCGGATCTCCAGAAGCACCTCCGCGACATCCTTCAAAAACGGCGAAGGCTCCGCCTCCCGCGTCTCCCCCCGCACCATCCGCTTCCGGCTGTGGAACAGGAACAGTCGCGATCGGGCTCGCGTCATCCCCACGAAGAAAAGGCGCCTTTCTTCGGGAAGATCCGGAGGATCGCCGCCCGGCCAGACGAGCGGCAGGAGGCCATCCTCGCAGCCCACCAGAAATACCACGGGGAACTCCAGGCCTTTCGAAGCATGAAGTGTCAGCAACGAAACCCGCTCGGCCCGCGGGTCCCACGCGTCCACCTCGCCTCCCACGGCAACCTCCGCGAGAAAGGCGTCCAGGTCCTTTCCGAACCGCAGCGCCAGCGGACGCAAGAGCTCAGCCGCCGCCAGGATGGCCGTCCGCCCTGCATCGTCCAGATCCCCCTTGGACAGCTCTGCGATGGATTTTTCCAGGTGGGACTCCACGCTCCGGTCTGCATCCTCTTGAAAACCTTTCTGAAGCAGCGGCAGGATCGCCCGCACTCCGGGCTGCTCGGCGAGCGGACGGTGGGATCTTTTCTGGAAGGGGGTGCCCGCGCGGCCGAGCGCTTCGATCAGCGGGGCGGCCTGGGAGTCGGTCCGGTAAAGGATCGCCACGTCGGCGAAGGAGAGCACGGCCTCGTCTTCGTAGCCGATCCGGCCGCTGTCCAGCGAAAAGGAGGAGGTTCCGCCCACGAGCTTTTCGAGCGTGTGGACCACCTGCTCGGCCTCGGCCCGTTCGCTCGCGGCGCGCTGGATCACGATCCGCGGTGCCTCGCCATTGCGCACCGCCACGAGCCGCCGGTCTGGCACCAGGCTCTCCGGGCGGATCGCCTGGCAGGCGGCTTCGACGAGCGTGCGGGTCGCGCGATAGTTCCGCGTGAGATGGACGACACGCGCGCCCGGAAAATCCTTTCGAAAGCGAAGGAAGAAGCCCACGTCCGCCCCGCGGAAGCCGTAGATGGACTGGTCCGGATCTCCGATCGCGCAGAGATTGCCGTCCTCAGGAGCCAGCAGGCGGATCAGGGCGTACTGGAGCGCGTCGATGTCCTGATATTCGTCGATCGAGATCCACCGGAAACGATCCCGATAGAACGCCGCGAGGTCCGGCCGGTCGCGAAGCAGGACGAGCGGCCGTACGAGCAGATCGTCGAAATCCACGAGCTCCCGCCGCTCCAAGGCCTCCTCGTAGAGGGATGTCCGCTCCGCGATCTCGGGGAGAAACTCGGATTCCGTTCCCACCGCTCGCAGCCGGCGGATGCGCCCGATCTCTTCGAGCACCCGCTCGGCCTTGCCGGAAGTCAGATCGAAGATCTCCCGCGCGATCTCCACCCGCTCGGCCGGACCCGCCACCCGGAATCCACGTCCGAGCCCCGCTTCCGCCGCCTGCTCGCGCAGCAGCGTGAGCCCCAGGCCGTGGAACGTCGTCACCATCATGCGCCCCGCCTCCGGCAGCAGGCCCACAAGCCGTTCCTCCATCTCCGCCGCCGCCCGCCGGCTGAACGTCACCACAAGGCACTCCTCCGGAGCCGCCCCGCGCTGAGTGACGAGATGGGCCAGCCGGTGGGTGAGCGTGCGCGTCTTCCCCGTGCCCGGGCCGGCGACGATGAGGAGGGGGCCGTCCACGATCTCGGCGGCGGCACGCTGGTCGGGGTCGAGGGTGGCGAGGAGGCCCCCCGCCCGAGGACCCTCACCCCAACCCTCTCCCAGCCGCCCCCCCGTCCCCCGGGAGAGGGAGTCTTGGTCGTCTCCCTCCTCTCCCGGTGGCCGGGGAGGGGGCTGGGAGAGGAGGGCCGGGGAGGTGAGGGCCCGGGGCGGAGACGCCTTATCGATTCGTGTCGGACCTGGAGCGGGCATCCCAAACAACGGCGCCACCACCGCTCGCCCTCGGATCTCCTCCGGGTCGAACAGCCGGATCACCCCATACTCACCGTCGTACCCCGCGTCGCGGCGGACGTCTCCCGCCCGCAGACGGGTGAGGGCTTCGAGGAGGAGGGGATCGCCGGCCCGTGCCACATCCTCGAGCGGCAGCCTCTCCAGGATGTCCAGCTCCGGCCCGAGCTTGCCAACGATCTGCGAGAAGCTTCGGTCCACGGCTTTCGACGTGCTGCCCACGCCGTGAATCTCCGCGAGGATCTCGGGCAGCGGCACGAGGCAGCGGAAGGGGGAGGTGTTCTCCCGCCGCGCGTCCTCGGGGCGATCGGCCAGCTCTTCGACGCGGTGCATCACGCCCACGGTGAGCGGCTTTCCGCACTCGGGGCAGCTCCCCGCGAGGAGCCGCGTTTCGGGGGGATCGAGACGCACGCCGCAGGCGCGATGGCCGTCCATGTGGTACTTCCCCTCCTCGGGGAAGAACTCGACCGTGCCGCCGTAGCCCTCGCCCGTCTCCAGCGCCCGCCGGATCGCGAAGTAGTCGAGCTCCGTGTCGAACGAGCACGCCTCGCGGCCGAGCCTGGGAGGGGAATGGGCGTCCGAGTTGCTGACCAGGGTGAAGCGGTCGAGCTTCGAAACGCGCCAGTTCATCGGCGGGTCGGACGACAGCCCCGTCTCCACGGCGAAGATGTGCTCGGAGAGGTCGCCGTAGCACTCCTCGACCGAGTCGAACCCGGACTTCGATCCCAGCACGGCAAACCAGGGCGTCCACACGTGAGCCGGGATGAGGTAGGCGTCCGGCCCGCTTTCGAGCGTGATCTCCAGCAGATGCCGCGAATCGAGCCCCAGGATCGGCCGTCCATCCGCCGAGATGTTCCCGATCGCCCCGAGCCGCTCCCGCATGCGCCCGGCCGTCTCCAGGTTCGACGCATAGAGCAGGTGGTGGACCTTCCGCGTCTTGTCCCCCTTCTTATAGATCGTGGAGATCTCCACCTCCAGGAGGAACCGCACCGTCCCCTGGCAGGAAGCCGGAAGCTGCCGCGCCACCTCGCGCTCGATCTCGGGCTTCAAGCGGAACAGCCCCGGCTCCGCCGGAACGAGCTTGTCTTTGATCTCCTGAAACCACGCCGGATGCGTGAAGTCGCCGGTTCCGACCACCGTGATCCCCTTGCGCCGGGCCCAGAGCGCGAGATGCTCCAAGTCCGCATCCCGGCTCGTGGCCCGGGAGTATTTGGAGTGGATGTGGAGATCGGCGTAGAACACGGCGGCACGCAAGAACGAAACCGCGGTGACTGTACAACGACACCACGGTTCTGTCTAGACGTGCGAACCGGCACGAGCGGAGAGATTTCGTTGTCTGGAGGAGCTACTTCCAGCCTTCAACCAGCGCCATCGGCGCGTGGTCCGGCACGAGCTTCAGCTCGATCCCATGCTCCAGATACGCCTTCGCGCCGGCAAGCAGGAGGTTGAACCCTCCCGTGGAGTCCAGCGCCTGCGCCACGACGTTGTCCGGGTCGCCTTGGAAGCCCCAGTTCTTGACGGTGACGAAGGTGCGGTCCTCGCCCTGAGGCTCGAACGTCCACTCGACCGAGGTGGGATGGTCGGGGCCGCCCCACTCGATGAGAATCCGCCGGTTCTCCTCGATCGCCTTGACGTCGACGTCGGTGCCGGCTCCGTACATCTCCCAGTCCCACCGGACGCGCTTCCCGGACTCCAGCCGGCCGCTGCCTTTGGAGAACCAGAAACGGGAGGTGATAGCGGGGTCGAGGAAGGCCTCGAAGACCTGGGCGACGGGCTTGCGGATGAGCATCTGGGCTTTGGCAACGGGGGGCTGAAGGGGGGTGGTGGTCATGGTCTGCTCCTTCCCGAGACGCAGGGCAATTTATGCCGACCCGTACCTCGGCGGCAAGCCGGTGTCGATCTTGCGCGATCTTTTCGAACGCCGAGAACCTTTTTTCCGATGGATTATTCGGAAAGAGAGAACGTGCGAATCGATCATCCGGAGATGATCGAAAGTCTTGCGGAGCCGACGCTATACTCCGGCTTTATCTCTTTCGGAACGACAGGATCGATTTTTGGCGCGGTCGCGCAGCATCGGATTGGTGTTCGTGCTCGGGATGATTCCCGGGGTGCTGGGCCTTCTGGCGTTCACGGCGCGGGAAATGAAGTGGACGGCGGAACGCCGCATTGGATTCACGCCGGAGAGTGAGTCCTCGGGCCTTGTGGCAGCAGCCGTCCATCCCGGCAGTCCGGCAGAGCGGGGAGGGCTGCGGGCGGGGGATCGAATCCTTGCGGTGAACGGCCGGCGGCTTCGCGACCGGGCCGAGTACGAGGCGCTCGCCTCCGGATTCCGGCCCGGGGAGTCTCTCGCATTCGAGGTCGAGCGCGGAGGTAGCAGGCTGGGGTTGTCGATCGTTCCCGGCGTTCCGGTCTCCTGGGGCGGGTTCGTGGCCCGCATTCTGGCCCTCGCCGCGTATTTCGGGGTGAGCCTGTGGGCCCTGGTGCGGCGGCCCGGGTATCTACGGGCGAATCTGCTCGCGGCCTTCTGCATGGCGGTGGCGGCCGAGCTCGCGATCCCCCTCGATACGTTCGGCTCCCTGTGGGTGGCGGCCGGGCTCCTCTATTACCTGCTCGTGGGGCTCCAGGTCGGGCTGGCGATGCACCTCGCGGCCACCATTCCGGACCGCCGCGGCTGGGTTTCCCGCCATCGCTGGGCACTTCCGGCGGTCTACGCGGCCGGGCTCGGGATGGCGCTCGCGGTCTGCGTGGCGGAGCTCGCGGAGACCGGGGTGGAGACGGTCGAGCGCCTGTTTTCGTGGGGGTTGCTGCCGGCCTGGGGGGTGGCCTTTCCTCTCGTTCTGCTCGGCCCGGCGCTCCGCTATCCGGACCTGGAGGGCCGGCGGGAGGCGCGGATCGTGCTCGCGGGCACGGTTCCGTTGGCGCTCTACATCCTCGCCACCACGGCCGCGGAGGTATCGGGGAGGCCTCTCCCCGCCTGGATCGATGTGCTCGAGGCGTACGCGGTCCTCGTCTTTCCCCTGGCGATCGCGCTCGTGCTCTACCGGGAGTCGAAGCGGCGGGACGAGCTCGTCCTTGGGCTGGCGGACGGTCTCCACCGGCTGGATTCTCCGGCTGATCTGTCGGAGCGGGTGGGGACGGACCTCGCCGCGGCGTTCCATCCGCGGTCGATCCATCTCCTGCGGCAGAGCGAGGTGGAGCAGATCCCCGAGCTGGTGCGCATCCTGGAGCAGCAGGGCGGGCCCGTCGAGCTTCCGGAGGGCCTCGGGCTCGCGCTGCCACCGGAGGAGAGGGCGTGGCTCGACGGTTTCGCGCCGCGCCTCCTCGTGCCGCTTCTGGGCGGAGACCGCCGGCTCACCGGGCTCCTTCTCCTGGGGGAGAAGACCTCGGGCGAGCCGTACACGGCGCGCGACCGGAAGATCCTGCGCACGGTCGCCGGCCCGATAGGGCTGTTGTACGACAACGCACGCCTCCTGGAGAAGGCTGATCGCGACCAGCGCGTGCGGCGCGAGGTGCTGGACCGGCTGGAGGGGCGTGGGATCGATCTGATGCGGGAGTGCCCGGTCTGCAGCGGCTGCTTCGGCGCGGAGACGGAGGTCTGCCCGAAGGACGGCGCGGAGCCGGCGCCTTCGCTTCCGGTCGAGCGGGTGCTCGCGGGGCGCTACCGGCTCGACCGGCGGCTCGGGCGCGGTGGCATGGGAGCGGTCTACGAGGCGATGGACATTCACCTGCGCCGGCCGGTGGCGGTGAAGGTCCTGCTGCCGGGCCTGTTCGACGATGCCGAGGCCCTGCGCCGGTTCGAGCGGGAGGCGCGGATCTCGGCGCGGCTCCAGCATCCCAACGTCGTGGCGGTCCACGATTTCGGGACGACGGAGACGGGCGTGGCGTTCCTCGTGTTGGAGCTCCTGTCCGGGTTTTCGCTGCGCGAGGCGCTCGTCCGGGCAGACGCGCTCGATCCGCAGACGGCGGCGCGGTGGCTCCGGGAGGTCTGCGCCGGGGTGCGCGCGGCCCACGAGGCGCGGGTGATCCACCGCGACTTGAAACCCGAGAACGTCTTCATCGCGCGGACGGATGGGGGCGAGGAGATCGTGAAGCTCCTGGACTTCGGCGTAGCCCGGGCGGTCTCTCCGCGCGGGCTGGACGCGACGGGTCCGGTGACGGCCCCCGGAACCGTGCTCGGAACGCTCGCCTACATGCCGCCGGAGCAGTGGGGCGGCGAGGGCATGGACGAGCGGGGAGACCTCTTCGCGCTGGGCGTGATCGCGTTCGAGATGGTCGTGGGACACCCGCCGTTTACCGGGCGGTCTCCGGCGGAGATCCTTCAGGCCACGCTGCGTGGCGAGGTGGCCCTGCCGGGGGAGGGCCCGGAGGTCCGGCGTCTCGAAGCGATCCTTCGGCGTTGTCTTGCCAAGCTTCCGGGGGAGCGCCATCCCACGGTCTCGGCGCTCGCGGCGGAGCTGATCCCCGCGCTCGAAGCCTGCCCGCCTCTCGGATGTCCTCAGGCGTCCGACCGAAGCCGGGAGGTCACCCGGCCGCTCCCGGCCCGGTGAGGCGGGGGATTTTTGGATGGTAATTCTGGCCTGCAGGGGGCGGCCACGCAGGGCCGCCCCTACATTCCTTTTCTTCCTACCCTACTCCGAGCAGTTCACGGCTTCGACCGTGTACTGGAAGTACGTGGCCCAGCTTCCGCCAGGGAAGCCCTGGCCGGTGTCGCCCGGGCAGGAGGCGCCCCAGGCGGTCTCGTTGCGGCGGGTGGAGCTGTTTTCGACCACGCCGTGGACGGCGATCAGGAGGTTGGTGCCTCCGACCCAGTTGCCCAGCGGGATCTCATAGGTGAACGACGTGGCGCCGTTGTGCGGCGAGCTGTAGGGGAAGTTGCCGATCTTGGGGTTCCCCTTCTTGCTGACCGGGATGCCTGCGAGGGAGGTGGCGGCGGCCACGTGGGTCTCGGTGAGCTCCCAGCCGGCCGCGTCGAGCTGGATCTTGACGAAGAGCTTGGTATCGCTGTTCGAGACGATGACGCTGCCGACGTCCGTGAACTGGCCGGCGCACAGAGAGAAGGTGACCGGCAGCGACTCGCAGTTGGGCGTCCCGCCGCGCTGGCAGGAGGGGCCGGTGATGGAGCCGCTCTCGAAGGAACTGCCGCGGACCACCGCCACGTCGATGGAGCCTTCGAGGATGTTGCCCGCGTAGACGAGCGAGTAGGTCTGCGTGTCGTTGGCGCCCAGGGCCTGGGCCCAGGTGATGCCGATGACGAACGAGGTGGGGTCCTCGCCGATCGTGGCCGACCCCGTGGGGCTGTAGCTCGACAGGGTGAGCGGGTTGCCGCAGATGGGGAGGCCGAGGCTGAAGCGGTCGAGCGTTCCGGCGCCCGTGCCGCTGACGGTGTAGGTGAAGGTCGTCCGGTCGGTGCCGGAATCGTACGTCCGCCCCTCGTAGGTGACGTTGAAGCCCAGCAGGGGAACGGTTTCCGCGTGGACGGCCGTGGCCCCGATCAACAACCCGAGCACGGCCAGGCCCAGGGCTGCCTTCTTCACAGTTGCATAGGATTTCATCATTTTCTCCTCTTGGTCTTCCTGCTTTTCTGGTACATACGGCGCGGTCCCCGGATCGGATGATCCGGCTTCGGGATCACGCCCGCGAAAGGCTGTCTCGGTCTCTCGAAGCTGAATGCCTCCTGCCGGGGCGAGCGCAATGAATCAAATTCAAATCGAGGAATTCCAACGTTGGGTGCTCTGGCGAGTGTGATGAAATAGATTCTTCACCATCTGGACGTAAATTGTGATCAATACGGCGGATCAATTGCAGCTTACCGGTTTGGAAAGCCCGCGTCAACCGCGCGGATGTAGGACCGTGATCGATCGAATCCGAAGAAAAAATGTAATGAGACTGCGCGAATGGCCATGCGTCCCGCCCGAGGGAGTTGCAGCACCTTCTCTTATAGAGGGCAAGCGATATGACGACCGCGATCGGGGAAGACGTCACCTCTCTCCTGCAGGCCTGGCGCGAAGGCGACCCGGAAGCCCTGGAACGGCTGATGCCGCTCGTCTACGGCGAGCTGCGGCGGCTGGCCGCGTGCTCGATGGCGGGAGAGAGGAGCGACCACACGCTCGAGCCGACGGCGCTCGTTCACGAGGCGTTCCTGCGCCTGGCGGGCGGCGGGCCGCCGCGCTGGCAGGACCGCATCCACTTCTTCGCCGTGGCGGCGCAGCTCATGCGGCGGCTGCTCGTGGACCACGCCCGGGGGCGCCGGCGGGCCAAGCGGGGGAGCGGAGCGCGGCTCCTGCCGCTCGAGGCGGCGCTCCACGTGGGCGGTCCGGACCCTGAGAGCCGGGCGGACCTCCTGGCGCTCGACGAGGCGCTGACGGCGCTCGCGGCCTTCGATCCCAGGAAGGCCCGGGTGGTCGAGCTGCGGTTCTTCGGCGGCCTGACGATCGAAGAGACCGCGGAGGTTCTGGGGATCTCCACGGCCACGGTGATCCTGGAGGCGCGGCTCGCCCGGGCCTGGCTCTTCCGGCGCATGGGAGAGGGGGAGGGACCACGAGCGAGCTAGGGCGGTGGGGCGAGGTCCAGGAGCTTTTCGCCGCGGCGGTCGAGCTGCCGGAGGCGGAGCGTGCTTCATTTCTCGCGGCGACGTGCGGGGCCGATCCGGAGCTGCGGGAGGAGCTCGTGCAGCTCCTCGCCGCGGACTCCCGGGCCGGGGACTTCCTGGAAGCCGCGATCCGCGCGGAGGCGGCGCCTTTCGCCTCCCTCTTCGGGGAGGGCGAGGGGGCCGATCTTTCCGGGGCGCGGATCGGCGCCTACCGGATCGTCCGGGAGCTGGGGCGCGGCGGCATGGGCACGGTGTATGAGGCCGTGCGCGACGGCGATTTCGACCGCCGGGTGGCCGTCAAGGTCCTGCGGCGGGGGATGGACAGCGAGGACGTGCTGCGCCGCTTCGCGACCGAGCGGCAGATCCTCGCGAGCCTCGACCACCCGAACATCGCCCGCCTCTACGACGGCGGTACGACGCCGGACGGCCGCCCCTATTTCGTCATGGAGGCGATCGAGGGCTCCCCGATCGACCGCTTCTGTGCGCAGAAAGGGCTTCCAGTTCCCGAGCGCCTGCGGCTCTTCCTCACGGTCTGCTCGGCCGTGGCCGCGGCCCACCAGAGCCTGGTCGTCCACCGCGATCTGAAGCCGAGCAACATCCTGGTGACGGCGGACGGCGCGCCGAAGCTCCTGGACTTCGGGATCGCCAAGCTCCTGGGTCCGGACGAGAGCGCCGAGACGACCGTCGAAGCCTCGCGGCGGCTGACCCCCGGCTACGCGAGCCCGGAGCAGGTCTCAGGCGGGCCGGTGACCACGGCGAGCGACGTCTATTCGCTGGGCGTGCTCCTCCACGAGCTGCTGACCGGAACGCGGCTGCGGCGGACGGGCCCCGGCGATCCCGAGCGGCCGAGCGCAGCGGCAAAAACGCCGGAGCTCGCGCGCCGGCTGCGCGGGGATCTGGACGCCATCGTGGCGATGGCTCTCCGGGAGGAGCCGTCGCGGCGCTACGGCTCGGTCGAGCAGCTCGCGGAGGACGTGCGCCGCCACCTGGGCTCCGAGCCGGTGCTGGCGCGGCGGGGCACGCTCTCCTACCGCGCGGGCAAGTTCGTGCGGAGGAACCGCGTGGCGCTGGCCGTGGGGCTCGCCTTCGTGGGGCTCGCCGCGGCGTTCGTGGTGAGCACCGTGGTGCAATCCGCCCGCGTGGCCCGGGAGCGCGACAAGGCCGAGCAGGCGCTCGCCTTCCTGGTCGACCTGTTCGAGGTGTCGGAGCCGGAGGAGTCGCGGGGGGACGAGATCACGGCCCGCGAGATCCTGGACCGCGGAGCCGCGCGGGTGGAACGCGAGCTTGGCGGAAGGCCCGAGGCCCAGGCCGCGCTCCAGGAGACGCTGGGGCGGGTCTACCGCAAGCTGGGCGTTCACGACCGCGCCGAGCCGCTCCTGCGCTCCTCTCTGGAGCTCCGGAGAAAGGCCCTGGGAGCGCGCCATCCGGACGTGGCCGTCTCGCTCACCAGCCTGGGCGACCTGCTGCAGATCGAGGGGATCTACGACGAGGCCGAGCGCTGCTACCGCGAGGCCCTGGACCTGCGCCGGGAGATCTACGGCCCCGAGCACCCGGAGGTGGCGGCGAGCCTCAACAACCTGGCGGATCTGTTGCACGACAAGGGGGACCTGAAGGCCGCCGGACCGCTCTACCGCGAGGCGCTCGCCATGCGCCGGAGGCTCCTGAAGCCGCCCCATCCGGACCTCGCGGCGAGCCTCAACAACCTGGCGCTCCTCCACCACGACCAGGGGGAGTACGAGGAAGCCGAGGCTCTCTACCGAGAGGCCCTCGCGATGCGGCGCACGCTCTTCGGGGAGAGCCATCCGGACGTGGCCGTGAGCTACAACAACCTGGCGGCCCTGCTCCAGGCGAAGAAGGACTACGCCGGGGCCGAGCCGCTCTACCGGCGGGCGCTCGCGGTCCAGCGCCGCGTGCTGGGGGAGCGCCACGCGAGCGTTCTCTTTACGCTGCGCAATTTCGGCATGATGCTCGTAGCGCAGGGGAAGCCCGCGGAAGGGGAGCGGCAGCTCCGGGAGGCGGCAGCCATAGAGGCCGAGATCTTCCGCCCGGACCACCCGGAGCGGGCGACCACGCTCCACGACCTGGGGGTCGCCGTGGACGCCCAGGGGAGGAGCGCCGAAGCAGGAGCCCTGTACCGGGAGGCGATCGAGCGCTACCGGGCGACGCTGCCTCCCGACCACCCCTATCTGGCGCACCCGCTGGTCGCTCTCGGCCGCCTGCTCTTGAAAGAGGGTGACGCCGCGGCGGCGGAGCCGCTGCTCGCCGAAGCCCTGGCGATCCGCCGCCAAGCCCTGCCGCCGGACCATCCGCGGACGCGGCAGGCGGAGGAGCTGCTCGCCGCCTGCCGCGCCGCGCTCTCGTCTACTCCTCCGGGCTCGTGAACAGGGCGAAGCCGGGGATGCCCCATTCGTAGAACGGGTCCCCGATCACGTCGATCCCCTTGACGATTCCCGTGGTCACGTCCACCCGCCCGCTCTGGTTGCCGAAGCAGAAGGTCTGCGGGTCGACCAGACTGGTCGAGGTGGCAGCCCACCGCACGCCCGCGAACGGCTGGCCGGCCGGGTTGGTGCACGCGGCCCCGGCGGTCCCGTTGGGGTCGTAGAACCGGAACCAGTGCGGGCCGACGTTGGCCACCGACGTGTTGGCGAAGGTCACGTAGCCGGGCCAGTACCAGGACGGCTGGGCGCGCTGGATGGGGGCGACCTTGCGGTTCCAGACGTTGCCGCTGGCGTCGGTCACCCGGAACCCCTTGCCGGGCTCCGCGTCGTTGTTGCCGTCCAGGATCTCGCCGAACGCCTTGTGGTAGTGCGGCTCGTTGCCCGGCGTCTCCAGGATTTCGCGCACGGTCCAGCCCACGAGCTTCGCACCCGTGGTGCAGCCGGAGATGCGCGCCCAGCCGTAGCCGACCTGGATCGCGGGGTAGCCGAACACTCCGGGATGGATGCGCACCGACCGGTTCGGCGGCAGGCTCGGGATGTTGCCCGTCGAGACCAGGCCGCCGATCCGGTTGTAGTACTCGATGCGCAGCGGGCCGGCGTCGGTCGTGCCCGTGTTCCACACGCCGATCTCGGTCTGGACGATGCCATTCGGGTCGTACGAGAAATCGGGATCGATGAGCTGCCAGTTGGGCGTGTTGGCGAGCATGTGCGAGGCCATGCGGAACCGCTTGCCGAACACCTGGGTGGGCGGATCGACGGAGTTGTCGTCGCCGAAGACGTCGGTCATCACGCCGTCGCCCAGGATCGGGAGGCCGTCCTCGCTCGTCACGTGGACCAGGAAGTCGAAGTCGTTGGCGCCGAGCGTTCCGTACCAGGTGATGAACTGGTCCCACAGGCCGGCCGGCGGAGCCGCGAGGTGCGGGCCGGTCTTTTCGAGCAGGGTGCCGAACGGGTTGAGCGTCACGGTGCGCCAGGTGAACGGGATCGACGTGCCGGCCACGCGGTCGTAGGCCACGAGGTCGACCCGGACCGTGTTCGGGGAGTTGTTCGGATTGACCACCCAGAGGAACGGGGCCTCGCTGTTGAAGAAGTCGACCGGCGAGACCGTGGTGAGCGGGAGCGGCCCCCACCAGAGCTCGGTCTTCGTGTCCTGCACGGCCTGGAGCTGCTGCATGGAGCTCATGCCCGGATAGGGGGCCGGCGGCTCGGTGTCGCAGAACGTGCCGTAGAGGCAGCGGCTGTGGAGCAGCACGGCGCCCACGATGCCGGGGCAGTCGGACGCCGGGCCCGAGCAGCCGGTCACGGTGACCCGCGCGGAGCCCACGCCGAGCGAGCCGGCGAGCGGCGTCGCGGCCTCGATGTGGAAGCCCTCGGGATTGATCGGGGGTGGCGTGCTCGTACCCACGAGGGCGCCGTTGTGATCGAAGTAATCGATCTGCACCGTCAGAGTGAAGAGGGGATCGGGGTTGTCCACCACGACCGCGCTGGTGAAGCCCTGGAAGCCCGACGAGCCCGGAGGGGTGTAGAGCAGCCCGCTCGCCCACTTCTCGTGCGCCCGCAAACCCTGGAGATGGGTCGAGGAGTGGATGAAGCAGTGGTCTCCCGGGTTGGCGCTGGTGCCGAAGAGGCACTCGTCCACCGGGAACGGGGGATTGGGCGTGATCGTCACGCCGGCCGGGGCGGGGTTCGGAGTCGCGACGCAGGCCGGGGCCACCGGGACCGGCCCCACCGGAGTCACGGTCTGGGCGAGCAGGGGAGCGCCGAGCATTGCCAGGGCGAATCCAAGGGAGCTCTTCGGAAACCGGAACGTCATCTCTGGCCTCCTTTCGAGGGGAAAGCGGGCGGCGCGCAAACCGCCCTCAATCTGGGAAGCGACATCCGCCGGAAAAGTGAATGACACGGGGCGGCTTGACAGCCGGTCCGCATCGGCCTAGCATCCACAAAAAAACCGAACGCTCGTTCAGTCAAACGATTCGGAGGACAACGGCGTAATGCCCAAGCGGAAGACCCAGGCGGACAAGTCGGACGCCTCGACGCGCAAGGTCTTGAAGGCTTCGCTGTCGCTGTTTTCGCGCCAGGGTTTCCGGGCCACCTCCATGCGGCAGATCGCCCGGCGCTCGGGGTTGTCGGTGGGCAACCTCTACCACCACTTCGGGAACAAGGAGCAGATCTTCCAGACATTGATCGACCAGTACTGGGAGGTGCTGCTCGATCCCGATCTGCCGCTCAACCGGGTGTTCGCCGCGGCCCGCTTTCCGGACGACCTGGAGGAGATGGCCGAGGCGATCGACCAGGTGGTGACCGGCAACGCCGCCCACATCCTCCTGATCTACATCGACGTGATCGAGTTCAAGGGCCGGCACATCCGGACCTTCTACGAACGGATGGCCGACCGCTTCCGCGCGGCCTATGCCGAGCGCTTCGCGGAAATGAAGGCGAAGGGCGAGATCGGCGAGGTCGATCCTCTCGTGGGGGTCATGCTCGCGACCCGGTGGTTTTTCTACTACTTCACGGTCGAGCGGTGCTTCGGGGTGCCCATGCACCTGGGGCTCGACTCGCGCCAGGCGGTCCAGGAGTTTTCGCAGATCCTCCGCCGCGGCTTCGATCCGCGGCCGGAGACCGGCAGCGGAAAGAGGGATTGGAACCTTGAGATCGAGCGTCCGAAGCGGGCGCGAGGAGGAGATCATGTGGAGAAGCTGTAGGAGTTGGCCGGCCGTCGCGCTCGCGCTTCTGGCGCTCTGGGGAGCGCCAGCCGCGGCCCAGATCAGCACGGCGACCGTCGAGGTCCAGGTGACCGGGACCGACGGCGCGCCGCTGCCCGGCGTGACCGTGACCCTGGAGAACGCCGAGACCGGGCTCTCCCGCGTGGAGGTGACGGACGCGGAGGGCGCGGCCACCCTGCCGGCCCTGCCGCCGGGCACCTACCGCGGGAGCTTCGCGCTCGAAGGGTTCTCGCCCGTCGAGCAGACGGGGATCGTGCTCCGCGTGGGCCAGACCGTCCAGGTCAAGGCCACGATGAACCCGGCGATCACCGAGAGCATCACGGTGAGCTCGACGGTCCCGCTGGTCGACGTCTACAAGACCGACAGCTCGACCAACATCGTGCCCGAGCAGATCGAGTCGCTGCCGGTGGCGGACCGCGATTTCCAGCGCCTGGCCTTCATCGCGCCGGGCGTCTCGCGCGAGCGCGGCGGCTTTCGCTTCATCGGCGGCGGGCCTGTCGTGGGCGGCGGCGGCAACGCTTCCCAGTCGACCATCCTCGTCAACGGCGTGGACTTCACCGACGCGGCCCTGGGGCTGTCGAAGATCCGCTTCAGCCAGGACGCGATCGGCGAGTTCCGGGTGATCAACAGCCGCTACGACACCGAGATCGGCGGTACCGCGGGCGGCGCGCTGTCGATCATCACCCGCAGCGGCACGAACTCCATCCAGGGCTCGGCCTTCGCCTTCTACCGGGCGGACGACCTGCGCGAGCCCGGGGCCCTGGAGCAGAAGAACAACGACTATTCGCGCGACCAGTTCGGCTTCACCGTGGGCGGCCCGATCCGCCAGGACAAGACCCACTACTTCGCCTCCTTCGAGCAGATCAACGAGGACAACGTCTCCCTGTTCCGGCCGGGCGGCGCCTACGCCTCCCGCGCGGGCGACGTGGAGCACCCGTTCGACCAGACGCTCGGGTTTTTGAAGCTCGACCAGATCCTGGGCGAAGGCAGGACGCTCGCCGCCAACTTCGCCTACGAGCGCTACCGGGAGGAGAACTTCCGCGTGGGCGGCGTCGTGGCCCCCGAGGCGGGGCAGGAGCTGCAGCGGGACAACTGGAACCTCACCCTGGAGCATTTGTCGGTCTTCGCGAGCGGCCGCCTCAACGAGCTGCGCGCCCAGGGCGGCAAGCGCAAGTTCTTCGAGCCGACCAACTCGAACGCCGTCGCCGAGTGGTTCTCCTCGGGCAACACGCTCCAGACCGGCTCGAACATCCTGGGCGACCTGCTGGGCGAGGGCGAAGAGTACGAGGTGCGCGACACCTTCCACCTGGCCCACGGCAACCAGGACGTGAAGCTCGGCGGCTCGATCCTCTACCACGAGGAGCGGTCGATCATCGACACGTTCCAGGAAGGGCTCTTCATCTACGTGACCGACACGCGGGCTCTGCCGCTCGCCTACAGCTACGGCGAGGGCTCGACCGACGTGACCTACGACACGACGCGCTACGCGGCCTTCGTGCAGGACGAGTGGCGCCCGCGGACCAACCTGTCGCTCAACTTCGGCGTCCGCTACGACCTGGACGACGGCGGCAACAACCCCGGGTTCACCCATCCGCTGGTGCCCGAGGGGCGCAAGAAGGACACCAACGACGTCCAGCCCCGGTTCTCCTTCTCCTGGGATCCGGCGGGCAATGGCAAGAACGTGTTCCGCGGCGGCGCGGGCGTGTTCAACGGCCGCTACCTGCTCGTGCCGGCCGGCACCGAGCTGCAGCAGAACGGCTTCTCCGGCCGGGTCAGCCGGACGCGCGTCAACGGCGCGCTCCTGGGGCTCAACTTCCCGCCGTTCATCCTCGATCCGAACAACCCGAGGAACACCGGCGTCCTGCTCAATCCCGACATCTCGCTGCTCGCGCCGGAGCTCGATACGCCGGAGTCCGTGCAGGCGAGCCTGGGCTTCACCCGCAGCCTCTGGCGGGCCTTCTTCCTGGACGCCGAGGCGGTCTATTCGGAAGGCGACAACGAGATCGTCATCCGGGACGTCAACTTCGGCGGCAACGCCAACCCGGTCCGGCTGAACCGCTCGTTCAACCAGATCAACATGTACACCAACGACGGCCGGAGCGAGTACAAGGCCCTCATCCTGCGGCTCAACGGGAACGTCCGGCAGGGTGACCTGATCACGGCCTCGGTGACGTTCGCGGACAAGAAAAACATTGCGGACGACTTCAGCCCCGAGTTCCCCTTCGGCTATCCGAACGATCCGTCGAACATCGACGCCGAGTGGGGCCGCAGCCGTTCGGACGAGAAGTTCCGCGTGGTCCTGACCGGCATCTTCCGCCTGCCCTGGCAGATGACGGTGGCGCCGATCTACGAGTACGGCTCGGGCCAGCCGTGGAACCACCGGCTGGGCTACGACTTCAACGGCGACGGCAAGAACTCCGACCGGCCCGCCGGCGTCGAGCGCAACAGCGAGGACGGCCCGTCGTTCCGGCAGTTGAGCCTGCGCCTGACCAAGGGCTTCACGCTCTTCGGCAACAACCGGCTGGACGTGATCGCCGAGGCCTTCAACCTGACCGACGCGACGAACTACGACGTCAACTCGATCGACACGGCCGAGTTCCTGTCGGGCCCGACGCTCGCCAACCCGGCCCTGCCGTTCGTGCGGAATCCCAACTTCGGCCGGGCGCGGGCGACGCTCCCGGGCCGCGAGATCCAGCTGGGCTTGAGGTGGCTCTTCTGATGAAGGAAAAGGTTGTCATCGTGACCGGAGGCGCGGCCGGCATCGGCCGCGCCACGGCGCAGCGCTTCGCCCGCGAGGGCGCTCGGGTCGCCGTGTGGGACGTTCAGCCGGATGCCTCGGGCGAGCCCGCGGGCGAGTTTCAGAAGGTGGACGTGACCGATGCCTCGGCCGTCGAAGCGGCGGTGGCGGAGGTCCTTCAGAAATGGGGCCGGATCGACGTGCTGGTCAACAACGCCGGCATCGTGCGCGACGGCCAGCTCGTCAAGTGGAAGGACGGCCAGCAGACGGGCGGGATGGGGGAGCGGGAGTTCGACGCGGTCGTCTCGGTCAACCTGAAAGGGGTCTTCCTCTGCACCCGCGCCGTGGTCCCCCACATGATCGCGGGAGGCGGCGGAGTGATCCTGAACGCCTCGTCCGTCGTGGGGCTCTACGGCAACTTCGGGCAGACCAACTACGCCGCGACCAAGGCCGGGGTCATCTCGATGACCCAGACCTGGGCGCGCGAGCTGGGGAAATACAACATCCGGGTGAACGCCGTGGCTCCGGGCTTCATCGCCACCGAGATGGTGACCGCCATGCCCGAGAAGGTCCTCCAGTCCATGGTGGGCCACACTCCGCTCGGCCGCATGGGCAAGCCCGAAGACATCGCCGAGGCCTACT
>DATEIO010000416.1:0-3456 GCA_035278895.1 Thermoanaerobaculia bacterium
CACCACCAGCACGTCCACGCGCAGGTTCTGGCGCAGCTTGGGATTCCGGGGATCGTCCAGATCTACGTTGAACTTGACCGAGCCGTTCTCGACGCTCGGATAGATCGTCGCGAGCCGCCCCGGAAGGGACTGGCCGTCCATTACCACCTTGACCGGCTGGCCCGGGGCCAGGCGCGACGAGTGGACGTCCGACACCGTGGCCTCGATGCGGAACGACTCGGGGTCCGCGATCCGCGCGATCACGTCGCCGCGGCGCACGGTGCCGCCCTCTTGGTTGAACACCCAGGTGATGACGCCCGCGCGGTCGGCCCGGGTCGTCGCGAGCTCCAACTGGCGGCCGGCCTCGTCGCGCTCCTTCCGGAGAATCGCGAGGTCGAGATTCAGCCCCTGCACCCGGGACTCGGCCGACCGGCGCTCGGAAGCGACCTGCTCTTCGAGCTGGCGGAGCTGGATGCGGGCTTTCTTCGCCTCCACCTCGACCACGCGCAGGGTCTCCTCCGACACCAGCCCCTCGGCGTGGAGCTTCCGGTTCTGCGCCGCCCGGGCCTCCGCGACCTCGGTGTCGAGCTTCTGCGACTCGATCTGTCCGCGCAGGTCGGACAGGCTCTTGTCGAGGCCGATCCGGATCTGCTCCTGCTCGTTGGCCTTCTGCTCCAGCCGGTCCTCCAGCCGTTCGAGATCGAGCCGCGAGGCCGACGTGTCGAGAACCAGGATCTCCTCGCCGATCGCCACCCGCTCGCCCGGCCGCTTCAAGACCTTCTGCACCCGCGCCTCCACGGGGGACGACAGCACGCTCTCGAACGCCGGGATCACCGTCCCCGAAGCCTGCACCGTCGCCTCCACCGGCCCGCGCTCCACCCGCGCCGTGCGGATCCGGTCGCGGTCCACGGAAGGCCTTAGCCATCCGGGAAGGAACAGGAGAACCGCCACTACCAGCGCCACCCCCGCCACCCCCACTCCCACCCGGCGCGCCATCAGGCGTCTCCGAAAGCTCACATCCAACTCACGGTCCATGGTTCGCTCTCCTCAAGTCCGGCGACCGGTAAGGGCAAGCGGTGTGCCAGGGGGTAAATGCAGCCAGAAGAACAACTTAGGGGGATTGAAGAGCAGGCCGGGGCGTCCGGGGGTGAACGGGGGTGTTCGGAAACGGACGGTTCTCCTTGACAGGGCGGATCACGGGGAGGGATGATCGCGAAACAACGCAATCGACATTTCAAGTGGGAGGGGAAAGGCGGATGCCGAATAACGATTACCTGTTTCCACAGAAAGTCCTCGCGGTCCAGGGTGCCATCTCACGCGCAAGGACGGTGTTTCTGATCTCGAACCTTGCAACCATCATCGTCATCGGTGCGAATTTCAACCTGTACCTCACCTGGATGAAGTACACGATCGTCCGAGCCAGGGATGGCGGAGCCACCGACCTCCTTCACATTCTTGAGGAAGCCAAGGTCAGAGACTTGAGAATGATTTCCATCCCGATCCTGGGCTCCAACTTTTACGCCGCAGACATCGGCATCATCTCTTCCTTGACCATGATCGTGCTCTCCGTATGGCTCTACTACTCTTTTCGCCGCGAGCAACACAGCGTCGGACGTCTCATCCTGGATATTTCCGACCAGGCGGTACCAGGAGAGGCGCGATTGAAGATCAGGGGAAACCGTCTTGCCGATGCAGAGTATGCGTTGTTCGCCTTGTCGACGGCCTTCGTCTTTGTGACCACGGAAGAGGACAAAGCCTTTGGAGATACGCGCCAGAAATCGGGTAAAGCGCCACTCATCATCCGATGGACCAAGGCAGCTCTTTTTTACGCCCCCTGCTGGTCTGTCCTCTTGTGCGCGGTGGCCGACGCATCGAGCTTGAGCTTTCCCTCGACGATTTCTTCCTCGACGATCCCAATCTCTCTCTGGGGACAGATGGGCTCTCATCCGGAGCAGAGGACAGAAGCCTTGATCCGGATCGGCATTACCGTCTTATCTGCAGCGTTCATCTTTAAAATGCTCTCGAGAGCGAACTACTATCACGACTGGACGCAGAAGATGTATCAAGGGCTCAGCAAAGCCGGATCTGAAATGCAAGGCTTGGAGGAAGGGCCGCTAGAAGAGCCGGAGCAGCAGCGGGCCTTGCTCAACAAAGCCACGGTGGAGCTTATAACCGGGGGATTCGTTGCAAATAAAACCGCAGGATGTCTCAGCGGACGAGCCGCGGGCCTGATCTACCGCAGCCTGTCCAAGTACGAACAGGAATCGGGTAAAGGGTACGCGTTTCCAGACAACGTGGGGTTCCTGGCAGACCCCCAGCAACGGTCCTTCAGCCCGAACGCAGCCTTCTGGACAGGCGAGTTACCTGAAGACGGGAGCTTCCTTCGCGGTGCCCCCGTTTTCGCCGTGGAAGTCAGAACAGAGCGAGACTATGGCGATGAAGCGGAATGGATCATTGGTTCGAAGCAGCAGGACTACTTCACTGCCGGGACTCAGATCGTCTGGGATGTAGACGTGCTCGGCCGGCAGGAAATCATCAAAGCCTATCGGGCGGACCAACCCAACAACCCGATCGTCTTCAAGCGCGGTGATCGCGCCAACGCCGAGCCGGCGCTCCCGGGGTGGTCGATGCTCGTGGACGATCTCCTCGCTCCCGGCCCGCAATCCAAAGGAACGAGTTGATGATCATCCCCCTTCTTCTCCTGGTCGCGGCGACGCTCCAAACCCCGGAATGCCCGGCCGTCCCGGGGTTGGAGCCGCTCCTCGTCTCCGGCAACGTCCTCCTTCTCGGCGAGATGCACGGCACGGAGCAGAGCCCGCGCTTCGTGGCGGCAGTGGCGTGCCAGGGCCTGCGCAAGGGGCTGCCGGTCACGGTGGGCCTGGAGCTCCCGCGCGGGCAGGAGCCGGCGGCCGTGGCGTATCTCGCGTCCGAGGGAACGGCCAAGGACCGGGAAGCGCTGCTCGCGACGGATTTCTGGACCCGGTCGTATCAAGACGGCCGGACGAGCCAGGCGATGCTAGGTCTGATCGAAGAGCTGCGCCGCCTCTCCCGCGCCGGGCTCCCGGTGCGAATCCGGTGGATCGACATCGACGCCCCAGATCCGGAGCGCGACCGGAGGATGGCCGAACGCCTCGCCGAGGCGGTGGCCGAAAGGCCGGCGGATCTGTTCGTGGTCCTCGCCGGCAACTACCACACCCGGCAGGCCAAGGGAGCCCCCTGGAACAAGGAGTTCTCCCCCATGGGGCTCCACCTCACACAGCTCGCCCCGAAAGCCCGGGTAATCTCCCTCGACTCCTCCTACACGGACGGCGAAACCTGGGCCTGCCTCCAGACGGAAGCGGCTCCGGATGGAGAGTGCAAGGTCTGGCCAATGAAGGGCAAAGGGAAGCCGGAGGGGCCATTCCCCCGGGTCGTCCTGGGCTCGGGGCTGGACGCGAACGGCTACAGCGGCGTCTACGAAGTCGGCCCGCTGAGCGC
>DATEIO010000417.1:0-15167 GCA_035278895.1 Thermoanaerobaculia bacterium
AGACATCCTCCTGCAAGCGCTCCCTCTCCCGGAAGGAGGGGAGGGGGCTGGGAGAGGGTTGGGGTGAGGGTCTTGGGCGGGGGCGTCGGCTAGAATCCCCCCCGCCATGCCGCCCCCGCCCACCGTCGCCGTCGATCTCCGCGCTCTCGTCCCCGCTCCCACCGGCATCGGCGTCTACACCCGCTCCCTCCTCCTTTCGCTCGCGGCCCGGAACGGATTGCGCTACATGGGAATGGCCCACCGGCCTCCCCGGGGCGAGGAGGAGCTGCGCGCGGCGGGAGTGGCGATCGAGCACGAGGCGGCGCCTCTGGGCGTTCTCTGGCAGCAGCTCCGGCTGCCGCGGCGGCTTTCGCGGGGGGACGTGGATCTCCTCTGGTCGCCGCTCATCACGCTGCCGGTCCGCTGCCCGGTTCCGGCGGTCGCGACCGTTCACGATCTGACGGCGCTCCTGATGCCCGAGGTCCACACGTGGAAGGTGCGGTGGAGCCTGCTGCCGTTCCTGCGCCCTTCGCTCGAGGGGGCGCGGCGGCTGGTGACGATCTCGCAGTCCACGGCGAACGACATTGCCTTTCATTTTCCGCAGTGCGCGGACAAGGTCCGGGTCGTCTATCCCGGGATCGATCCCGAGTTCCAGCCGGGGCTGCCGCCGGAGATCGAGGAGATCCGGGGGGAGCTCGGGGCTCCTCAGGGGTACATCCTCTACGCGGGAACGCTCGAGCCGAGGAAGAACTTAGGCGTCCTCCTGGACGCCTGGGAGGCTCTGCGGGCGACCGACGAGAATCTTCCGCCGCTCGTGCTCGTGGGCCCCTACGGCTGGGGGAGCGAGGCGATGGCGCGGCGGATCGCGGCGCTCGCTCCGCTGGGCGTCCAGTTCCTCGGAAGAGTCGAGCGCTCCCGGCTCGTGCGCCTGTTCCAGGGCGCGCGGGTGTTCGTCTACCCCTCGCTCTACGAGGGGTTCGGCCTGCCTCCCGCCGAGGCCATGGCGTGCGGCGTGCCGGTCGTGGTGTCGAATACGTCGAGCCTTCCGGAGGTGGTGGGCAACGCCGGAGTGAAGGTCGAGCCGGGGGACGCGGGTGCGCTCGCGGCGGCGATCCACGCGCTGCTCGACAACCCCGGCCGGGCCGCGGAGCTCGCGGCGCGGGGGCTCGACCGGTCCTCCCGCTTCCGCTGGGATCGGGCCGCGCGCGAAATGGAAGAGGTGTTTTTCGAGGCTCTCGGGTAAGATACGTCTTTCCGCATAAGATTTCGGGAGGGTTTTTGTCTTACACGATCGGCATCGACGCGCGCAAGATCCAGGATTTCGGGATCGGCACCTACGTGCGGAACCTGGTCCGCTCGCTCGCGGCGATCGACTCCGAGAACCGCTACGTGCTGCTCGCCAAGCCCGCGGACAAGGAGAGCCTGCGCGACCTGCCCGCGAACTTCCACGTGGCGACCGAGAGCTCGCCCGTCTATTCGCTGCGCGAGCTCGTGGCCCTCTCCTGGCACCTCTACCGCCGGAAGCTCGACCTCTACCACTCGACCCACTACGTGCTGCCGGCCTGGGTGCAGTCGAAGGTGGTGGTGACGATCCACGACATCATCCACCTGCTCTACCCGGAGTTTTTGCCGAGCAACCTGGCGTTTCTCTACGCGCAGCGGATGATCCGCCGGAGCCTCACCCGGGGCGACCGGATCGTCGCCGTGTCGCAGAACACCCGCTCCGACCTCATGCACCACTTCGACGTGGACGGCCGGAAGATCCAGGTGGTCCACAACGGCGTCGAGGACGTGTTCCGCCAGCCGCTCCCGCCCGAGGACCTCGCCCGGTGGATGCGCGACCTGGGACTCTCCCAGCCGTACATCCTCTTCGTGGGCAATCCCAAGCCGCACAAGAACCTGGACAACCTGGTGAAGGCCTACGCCCGGGCGCGCCGCCTCGCGCAGTTCGACGCGCCGCTCATCTGCGTGGGCCACCGCGACGGCTCGGAGTTCAAGATCCGCCAGCGCGCCGAGTATCTGGGCGTGGGCGACCGCGTGCGCCTGCTCGGCCACGTGGCGAAGGAGGCGCTCCCGGCGATCTACCAGGGCGCGACGCTCTTCCTCTACCCCACGCTCTATGAAGGATTCGGCCTGCCGGTGATCGAGGCCATGGCGTCGGGCGTCGCGGTGATCACCTCGAATACGTCGGCCCTGAAGGAGATCGCGGAAGGGTACGCGCACCTCGTCGATCCGCTGGACATCGACGGCATGGCCAAGGCGATCGCCCGCTGCATGGGCGACTCCGAGCATCGCGCGTCGCTCGCCAAGCTGGGTCTGCGGCGCTCCGAGGACTTCCGTTGGGACCGGGCGGCGAAAAAGACGCTGGAGATCTACCTGGACGTAATCGAGGGGCGAGAGCCGGCGCCTTCGCGGCCGGGAGGCGAGGAGACGTGACCCGGCGGCTCCCTCCACCCGCGTTCCTGCAGCCGCCCCAGCCGCGGGTCGCGCTGGTGCACGACTGGCTGACCGGCATGCGCGGCGGCGAGAAGGTGCTCGCGGCGTTCTGCGCCATGTTCCCCGACGCGCCGATCTTCACCCTGTTCCACTTCCCCGGCAGCGTCAGCCCCGAGATCGAGAGCCACCCGATCCACACGAGCTTCCTCCAGAATGCTCCGCGGCTGCGCAAGAGCTACCGGAGCTACCTGCCGCTCTTCCCGGCCGCCATGGAGGAGTTCGACCTGACGGGGTTCGACGTGATCGTGAGCTCCAGCCACTGCGTGGCCAAGGGGGTCATCCCGGGTCCCGACGCGCTCCACCTCTGCTACTGCCACACCCCGATGCGTTACGCGTGGGACCAGGAGCACGCCTACTTCCCGAAGCGCAAGGGAATGGGGCCGCGGCTGCGCTCGTTCGCGCTTTCGGCGCTGCGGGCCTGGGACGCTTCGTCGGCCTCACGCGTAAACATCTACGTGGCCAACTCGACTTTCGTCGCCCGCCGCATCCAGACCTACTACGGAAGGGAGGCGGAAGTAGCGCATCCGCCGGTGGACGTCGACTTCTTCACCCCCGGGAAAAAGAACGGGAGGAACGGGAAGAAGAACGGCAAGGACGGCGACTACTGCCTGATGGTCTCGGCGCTCGCCCCTTACAAGAAGGTCGAGAACGCCATGGCGGCCTGCGAGAAGCTGGGGATGGAGCTCCGGATCGTGGGCGAAGGGCCGGAGAGGAAGCGGCTCGCGGGGATGGCCGGCTCCGGAATCCGCTTCCTGGGCAAGGTCGGGGCGGAGAAGCTGCAGGAGCTCTACCGGGGCGCCCGCCTGTTCCTCCAGCCCGGGGTCGAGGACTTCGGAATCGCCTCGGTCGAGGCCCTGGCGTGCGGCACTCCGGTGGTGGCGGTGGCCCGCGGCGGCATCCTGGACGTGGTCGAGGACGGCCGGCACGGAGTCCTCTATCCGGACTGGGAAGGCCCCACCGCCCTGGCCGAGGCAATTGACAAAGCGCTCCGGATGGGATTCAATCCGTTGGACCTGCGCGATCGGGCAGAATCTTTCTCCGTTTCGCGATTCACCGATCGCATCCGTTCCCTTTTGTCCAGTCGAATTCCGAGTTGAGGGTGTCTCTCCTTGATCCAAGAACGCCACCGTAAAACGGCCGGGCTGTACCTGTTCGCGGACCTGTTCGCGACGCTCGCGGCGTTTTTCGCCGCCTGGATCCTCCGTTTCGAGTTCGAGGTCATCCCCCTCACCAAGAACGTCCCGCAGTTCACGCCTTACCTGCGCCTCATCCCCTTCGTCCTCGTCGTCTGGCCCATCGTCTTCTACTTCCACGGCCTCTACCAGAGCCGCCGGGGCCGGAGCCGGGTCGACGAAGTGCTGACGATCGTGCTCGCGGTCCTGCTCGCCACGGTGCTCCTCTCCGTGGTGATCGCCTGGTACCGCCCGCCCGCGGCGCCGGGGAGCACCGAGTACTTCACCTACAGCCGCGCGTTCCTCGCCCTCTTCGCGTTCGTCGACCTGCTGTTCGTCTCGTCGACCCGCATGGCCGTGCGCTCGATGCTCCGCAGAGTCCGGAGCTCCGGCCACAACGTGCAGCGCATCCTGGTCGTGGGCGCGGGCCTTCTGGGCCGCGAGATCACGACGAAGATCGTCGCGCACCGGGAGCTCGGCTTCGAGGTCGTCGGCTTCCTGGACGACGATCCCGGCAAGGCCGGATCTCTCGTCTGCGGCGTGCCCGTGCTCGGCACGACAAAGCAGGCTGAAGAGATCCTCGCCACGCAGCCGATCGATCAGGTGTTCATCACCCTGCCGCTCGAGGCTCACAAGCGGATCCTCCAACTTCTCGATCTCATGGCGCGCGAGTGCGTGGAGATCAAGCTCGTGCCCGACATCCTCCAGTACGCGACGCTCAACGCGGCGCTGGAAGACCTCGACGGCACGCCGGTGATCAACCTCTCGCAGGTGCCGCTCCAGGGTTGGAGCAGCATGATGAAGCGCGCGATGGATCTCGCGATCGCGGTCGCCGCGCTCCTTGCTCTTCTTCCGTTCTTTCCGCTGGTCGCTCTTCTCATCTGGCTCGAAGACCACGGCCCGATCTTCTACCGGCAGGAGCGCATGGGGCTGGACGGCCGCTCGTTCATGATCCTCAAATTCCGCTCCATGCGCGTCAACGCCGAGTCGACGAGCGGTCCGGTGTGGGCGATCAAGGACGATCCGCGCCGCACGCGCTTCGGCGGCTTCCTGCGCCGCTGGTCGCTCGACGAGCTGCCGCAGATCTGGAACGTGATCATGGGCGACATGTCGATCGTGGGTCCGCGCCCCGAGCGTCCTACGTTCGTCCGCGAGTTCAAGCACAAGATCCCTCGCTACATGCTGCGCCACCGCGTGAAGGCCGGCATCACCGGATGGGCCCAGGTGCACGGCTGGCGCGGCAACACCTCGATCAAGAAGCGCATCCAGTACGACCTCTACTACATCCAGAACTGGTCGCTCTCGCTCGACTGGAAGATCCTCTGGATGACTGTGCGGCACGGTCTGCGCCACAACGCGCACTAGCGCGCGACTCGAAGCGCCGGCTGCTCGAAGCTGCCGGCGCGCCTCTCTCCTCTCTCTCCTCCACTTCGGCTGAATGCTCGCAAACGCCCATCTGGCGGGCTTTTGCTGAGATTTGCGTTCTCGACTCCGCACGCCGTTTCTCCTTCCCGCATCGCCGATTCGCGATGCGAGTCGACGCGTCGCAGATCCGGCACTAGAGCTTGAGGCGTAAAACCCTTGACGCACCAGATCTTGTGGGCGTACCCTAATTCACAGACAACTGCCCCTCGTGTGGGCACCTTCCAGAAAAGGAGATTCCGATGGCGAACATGGACGACAAGCCGAAGAAGGCCGCCGCGAAGAAGCCGGCCGCGAAGAAGGCTGCTGCCAAGAAGCCCGCTGCCAAGAAGGCTGCGGCGGCGAAGCCTGCTGCCAAGAAGACCGCGGCGAAAAAGCCGGCGGCGAAGAAGACCGCTGCCAAGAAGACCGTGACGGCGGCCAAGAAGCCCGCTGCGAAGAAGACGACGACCGCCGCCAAGAAGGTCACGGCCAAGAAGCCGGCTGCGAAGAAGACGGCCGCGAAAAAGAGCGCCAAGAAGGGCTCTTAAGGCAAGCGGCCTTCGTTTTGAGGGCCGCAGGATCGGCCGGCGTTCTGAGACTCCGGAGGTCCTGCGGCGAAGTTTTGAGAGGCGACGTTCTGGACTTTACTGGGGCCCGATTCGACTGTCGTTCTTCCCAGCTTCCACTCTCTCCTGCGTCGCCCGGCACGGCGTCCTCGCCTTCGCCCCGAAGCGAAAAACGTCGTGCCTGAGCCTCTGAGAAATCACCTGGCGGAACCGAGATCCCGCGCCGCCGCCCGATCCACCATCCAGACGACGTTGCCTTCCACCACCTGCGCGGGATAGCGCATCGGATCGCGCTCGCCTTCGATCACCGCGTGCACGGCCGGAGCCTTCTCCTCGCCGCTCACGAGAAAGAGCAACTCGGCCGCACGGTTGAAGACCGGCGGCGTCATCGTGATCCGGAAGGTGTGATGCGCTTCGACCCAGGGCGCGACCACGAGCCGTTGACTCTCCGTGATCGCAGGGCTCCCCGGAAAGAGCGAAGCGGTGTGCGCCTCTGGCCCCAACCCCATGAGCACGAGATCGAAGCGCGGCACTACGCCTGAAGCGAGCGCGAAGAACGAGCGCATCTCCGCTTCATACTCCTCGGCCGCGCGCTCGGCCTCCTCTTCCGCGCGGATGCGGTGCACGTTCTCTGGCGGCACCGGCACGTGATCGAGCAGCGCTTCGCGCACCATCCGGAAGTTGCTCTCCGGATGATCGGGCGGCACGTGGCGCTCGTCGCCCCAGAAAAGATGGATCGCGCTCCACGGCAGGCGGTCGCGAAACTCTTCGCTCGCGAGAAGCTGGTAAAGAGCCCGCGGTGTCGAGCCTCCGGAGAGCGCGATCGTGAAACGGCCGTGATCGCGGACCGCGTTGGTCGCTACGCGCACGGTCTCTTCGGCGGCGGCCCTGGCGAGCGCCGCGACGTCGTCGAGCACGCGGATCTTTGTCATCCCCGCCATTTCCTTCCATCCCTCTGGATCAACTCCTCCGCCTCTTTCGGGCCCCACGTGTTCGCGGCGTAGTTGGGAAAATTCCGCGGCGTGAGCGCCTTCCACACGTCAAGGACCGGCGTCACCACGCTCCATCCCGCCTCCACCATGTCGCTCCGGTGGAACAGTGTCGAGTCGCCAGTCATGCCGTCGTAGAGCAGCGTCTCGTAGCCCGTGTGCGGCTTGCTGCCGAAGTAGTCCGCGTACTCAAAGTGCATGCGGACCGTACCCAGCCGCACGTTCGGGCCCGGTTTCTTGGCTTCGAAGCGGAGCGAGATTCCTTCGTCCGGCTGGATGTGGAGCACGAGCACGTTCGAGGCGAGGTTTTCGACCGGAGTGTCGCGGAAGAGCATGAGCGGCGCGCGCTTGAACTGGATCGCGATCTCCGTAGCCCGCTTGGGCAGGCGCTTGCCGGTGCGGAGATAGAACGGAACGTCGGCCCACCGCCAATTGTCGATGAACAGTTGGAGCGCCACGAAGGTCTCCGTGGCGGACGTGGGCACGACCGACTCCTCTGCGCGGTACGCGGGGTGGCGCGTGCCGTTCGTGCTCCCTTCGCCATATTGGCCGCGCACGGTCTGGCGCAGCACGTCCTCGTGCGAGAGCGGGCGAATGGCGCAGAGCACCTTCACGCGCTCGTCGCGCACGGCGTCCGCGGCGAACGAGATGGGCGGCTCCATGGCGGTCAAAGCGAGCAGCTGGAACATGTGGTTCTGCACCATGTCGCGCAGCGCGCCGGCCTCTTCGTAGTAGGCGCCGCGCCCTTCGACGCCCACGGTCTCGGCCACGGTGATCTGGACATGGTCGATGTAGCGCCGGTTCCAGATCGGCTCGAAGATGCCGTTGCCGAAGCGGAACGCCATGATGTTCTGGACCGTTTCCTTGCCGAGGTAGTGATCGATCCGGTAGATCTGGCTCTCCGGGATCACCTCGCGGATGTCGCGGTTCAACGCGCGGGCCGACTCCAGGTCGTGCCCGAAGGGCTTTTCGATGATCACGCGCCGGAAGCGTCCCTCCTCTTCGTTCAACAGGCCGGTCGCTCCCATGCGCTGCACGAGCTCGCCGAAGGACGAGGGCGGCACCGCGAGGTAATACAGATAGGAGCCGGCCGTGCCGAGCTCCTGGTCGATTTCGGCCAGCCGGTCGCGCAGGCGGTGGAACGTCTCGGAGTCGCCATAGTCGCCGGAGACGTAGAAGATCCGGCGCGCGATCCATTCGAGGCGCTCGGGATCGACGTCGTCGGTCGCGAACTCCTTCAAGTCGTCGGACATCCGCGCCCGGAACTCCTCCTCCGGAATTGGCGAGCGGCCGACGCCGAGGATGGCGAACTGATCGGTCAGGAGCCCGCCGGTCGCCAGGTTGTAGAGCGCGGGGACGAGCTTTCGTTTCGCCAGATCTCCGGTCGCGCCGAAGATCACCATCACGCACGGCGGCGCGGGCTGCGCCTCCGGCTCAGCAGGGGTCTCGATCTTTTCTTCCGCGAGAGCCATGGTCGCCATCTCCCCGATCGATCAACCGCCCGTCGGCCGCTCGACGTGGCCGCCGAACTTCTTGCGCATGGCGGAGAGGACCTTCTCTCCGAATGTGTGCTCCTGCCGCGAGCGGAAGCGTGCGAAGAGCGAGGTCGCGAGAACATCGACGGGCACAGCCTCCTCGATCGCCGCGGCGATCGTCCAGCGGCCCTCGCCCGAGTCCTGCACGAAGCCCGTGTACTCCGAAAGATCGGGGCTCTCGGCGAGCGCGGACGCAGTCAGGTCGAGCAGCCACGAGGAGACGACGCTCCCCCGCCGCCACACCTCGGCGATGTCCGCGAGGTCGAGATCGAAGCGGTGCTCTTCGGGAAGCTCTTTGGAATTGGCGTTCCTGAAGATGTCGAACCCTTCGGCGTAGGCCTGCATCAGGCCATATTCGATCCCGTTGTGGACCATCTTCACGAAGTGCCCCGCGCCGACCGGACCGCAATGGAGATAGCCCTCTTCGGCCGTGCTCTGCTTGCCCTCGCGGCCGGGCGCGGGCGGAATCTCGCCGCGCCCCGGAGCGAGCGTCTTCCAGATCGGGTCGAGCCTCTGGACGACCTCGCGCTCGCCACCGATCATCAGGCAATAGCCCCGCTCGAATCCCCAGATCCCGCCGCTCGTGCCGGCATCCACGTAATGAATGCCCTTTTCGCCGAGGGCCTTCGCGCGGCGGACGTCGTCCTTGAAATGAGAGTTGCCGCCGTCGATGATCACGTCGTCCGCGGCGAAGAGCTCCCCGAGCGAGCGCACCATCTGCTCGGTGGGATCCCCCGCGGGCACCATCACCCACGCCGTCTTGGGCGCCGCGAGCTTCGCGACGAAGTCGTCGAGCGAAGTGGACCCTGTAGCCCCTTCCTTCGCCAGATCCGCCACTGCCGCCGGGTTCAGGTCGTAGACCACGCACTCGTGCCCACCCCGGAGCAGACGCCGCACCATGTTGCCGCCCATCCGCCCGAGACCGATCATTCCGATCTGCATCGCTCGCTCCTCCCAGTCTTGGAATTCCGCCCCTCCCGCGAGGGACTCCCGCAGTCTACACTCCATGCGCCGACCGGGAACGGCCCCGCCCTTGCATGCCAGAATCCCGGCATGAGCGATCTCAAGAAAGCGGGTTTCACCGTCCTCCTTCTCGTCCTCGCCGCCTCTCCGGGCGCGGCGCAGGTGGCCCTCGGCGCCAAGGCCGGCACCCTGGGCGCCGGCGCCGAGCTGACCGTGGGGCTCTCCCGGCAGCTCAATACACGCCTCGGCGTGAACGGGTTCAACTACTCGGAGCGCCGCGAGGCGAGCGACATCGAGTACGACGGCGAGGCGAGCCTCCGGACCGCCACGGCCCTTCTGGACTGGCATCCCGGAGGTCGCGGCTTCCGTTTGACCGGCGGCGTCGTCTACAACGACACCGAGGTGACGGGAAGCAGCCTCCCACCCGCCTCGGGCGTCTACGACCTGGGCGGAGTCCCGGTCCCGGTGAGCATCCTGGGCACCCTGGACGCCAAGGCCGACTTCGACCCCGTCGTCCCCTACGTCGGGCTCGGCTGGGGCAATGCCGTGTCGGAAGGCAAGAAGGTCGGCTTCTTCTTCGACCTGGGCGTCATCTTCCAGGGCGAGGCGGACGTCGAGCTCACGCCGAACATCCCCGCCGGGAGCCCGATCAACACCACCCCGGGCGCCCGCGACGCGCTAGAGATCCTGCTCTCGCGAGAGGAAGCGGATCTGGAAGACGAGGCGGCGGATTACGATCTCTACCCGGTGGTGGCGATTGGGTTGACGTACCGGTTCTGAGGCGGTGCTAAGCTCCCGGGGATGATCAGAAAGCCGCTCGCCGTAATCGTCCTCGGGACGGTCCTCTCTCTTGCCGCGGGGTGCGCCGCGAGCGCTCCCCCCTCCACTTCCAGGGACTCCTCCATGAACCGGATTGCCGACTCGTACGTGAAGCTGGTGCTCGCCGTGGGGCAGCACGACGCCGACTATGTGGATGCCTTCTACGGTCCTCCGGAATGGAGGACGGCAGCCGAGAAGGAGAAGCGGCCGCTCGCGGAGATCCGCAAAGAGGCGGAGTCCCTGATCGCAGAGATCGAAGCTCTGCCTGCCTCCTCCGGAGACGAGCTCGTCCGGCTCCGCCATCAATATCTCTTGCGCCAGCTTCAGGCCCTCGCGGCCCGGGTGAGCATGTTGTCGGGCACGCGACTCACGTTCGACGAGGAGTCGAAAGCGCTCTATGACGCGGTGGCTCCCACGCACGGGGCCGAGCATTTCCAGGCGATCCTGAACGAGCTTTCCGCGCTTCTCCCCGGGGACGGTCCCCTGATCGACCGGCTGGACAAGTTCCGCGAGGGCTTCATCATCCCGCGCGACCGGTTGGATGCGGTGTTCCAGGCGGCGATCTCCGAGTGCCGCAAGCGCACGAAGGAGCACATCGACCTGCCGGCCGGCGAGAGCTTCGACGTCGAATACGTCACCGGGAAATCGTGGAGCGCCTACAACTGGTACAAGG
The DNA here is from genome assembly GCA_035278895.1 of Thermoanaerobaculia bacterium. Taxonomy (GTDB): domain Bacteria; phylum Acidobacteriota; class Thermoanaerobaculia; order Multivoradales; family UBA5704; genus DATARR01. The sequence continues at coordinate 10,597 of DATEIO010000417.1, forward strand.
GGAATTTCCACAGCCTCATCCAGGTCAACACGGAGCTGCCGATCTACATCGACCGAGCGATCGACCTCGCGTGCCACGAGGGCTATCCCGGGCACCACGTCTACAACGCGCTGCTCGAAAAGCATCTCGTGAAGGACCGGGGATGGCCGGAGTATTCGGTCTATCCGCTCTTCTCGCCGCAGTCGCTGATCGCCGAAGGCACGGCGAATTTCGGCATCGAAGTGGCCTTCCCCGGCGAGCAGCGGGTCGCCTATGAGCGCGAGGTCCTCTTCCCCCTGGCGGGGCTCGATCCGAGCCGTGCGGAGAAGTACTACGAAGTCCAGGGCCTCCTCCAGAAGCTCAACTACGCGGGGAACGAGGCGGCGCGGCGCTACCTGAACGGGGAGATCTCAAAGCAGGACGCCGAGGACTGGCTCGTCCGCTACGCCCTGATGGCTCCCGAGCGCGCGGCCCAGAGGGTCCGCTTCATGGAGCAGTACCGGAGCTACGTCATCAACTACAACCTGGGGCAGGATCTCGTGCGCCAGTACATCGAAAGCCGGGGAGGCACGGCGGAGGCGCCGGAGAAGCGGTGGGAGGAGTTCGAGCGGCTGATCTCGTCGCCGCGGTTGCCTTCGGGGTTGCGGTAGATGGATCGAGAGCGCAAGTTTGTCGAGCGAATTCGTACACTCCGGGAAGAGATCGGGCCGATGCCGGACAGCACCCCCCTGATCCGCCAATTGCGGGATAACAGTTCTGTCCCTACCCCGCCTTGCGCATCCTCTTCTCCGCCTCCACCAGCGCGGCCTTGAGCTGCTCGCGCTCTCCGTCTTCCAGATCCTGGCCTCCGAAGCTTTCGCGGAGGTAGAAATCGATCACCCGGGCCGTGGGCTCCGCGGCGGCGGGATAGCGGGAGGCGGCTTCCTCGCGGACGACGAGCGGCGGCGTGGATTCCGGGATGGCGACCCCGCCGCGGCCGAGGCGCTGCCGGATCTGCCGGTAGGCGGCGGTCGCGGTGAGCGGCGGACGGAAGCGCAGGTAGAGGAGCCAGGTGATCACGGCCATCACGGTCAGAGCCAGGGCCCCGGAGAGGGGGACCTTGGGGAGGCCGGGAGCCTCGCTCGGCTCGTTCTCCTGCTGGAGGATCTCCTCGATGGTGGAGGGACGGCTCGGCGCGGCCTTTTCCTTGCGGTCGAAGATCGACCAGAAGTCGTGCCACAGCTCCCGCAGGCCTCCGAAGATACGGAGCTGATCGTAGAGGCCGAAGGTCAGGACGTAGCGGTCCCAGCGGAAGACGACGAAGTCCCACGCCTGCCGCGCGAGACCGAACATGCCCTCGCCGACGTCGGCCGGCCGGCCCGCCGGAGGCGTGGGATCGAAGACCCTCCAGCCTCCTTCGCCCGGCAGATAGGCTTCGACCCAGGCGTGGGCGTTGCTGTCCCGCACGATGTAGTAGCCCTCGAAGGGGTTGTACTCGCCGCCCAGGAAGCCGGTGACGAGGCGCGCGGGAATCCCCTGGGAGCGCAGCATGAGCACCATCGAGGAGGCAAAGTACTCGCACTGCCCGCTCTTGTAGCGGAAGAGGAAGTCTTCGATGGGGTTGTCGGCCGAGCGGCCCACGAAGTCCAGGGTGTACCCGAAGTTGTTCATCAGGTACCCCTCGAGCCGGCTCGCGCGTTGGGCGGCGCTCCCCGTCCCCATGGCTTCGCGGGCGAGGCTTGCGATCCGGGGGGAGATGCCCGAAAGGTCGAGCGCGCTGTCTTCGACGCTTTCCGGAACGAGGCCGGTGAGGACCGGCCGGGCCGCGAGGCCCACCCGGTACTCGGAGACCTCCAGAGGGCTGAACGGGAAGGAGACGGCCCCGCCCCGGTCGATCTTCAGGGCCGGCGAGCGGGGCTCGACGACCACGGTCTCGATGGGCAGCGGCACGCTCGGGCTGCGCAGGGGCTGGAGCCAGATCCGCGCCCAGCGGGCCGGCTTCTCTTCGCGCGTGAGGACGAACCGGATCCCCTGGCCCGGTTGGCGCCGGAGCTCCGGGCGCTGCCCGGAACGGCTCCAGCTCCGGCCCTGGTAGACCTCGTAGGTCGCCGCCTTGAAGCGCATCTCGTCGTCCGGAGCGCCCGCTCCGCTCTCTTCGAGCAGCCGCAGGGCGACCTCGCGGCTCTCGCGGATGCGGCCGATCGAGTCGAGCGTCACCTCGTCGGAGAAGCCTCCGGACTCGACCGTCGCCCCGGTGCCGGCGCCGCGGCCCACGATGAACGGAGCGCGCACGCGCGGCAGGAAGAGGAAGAGCGGCACGGCGAGCACCACGGTCCCCAGCGTCGCGAAGGCGAGGAAGCCGCGCAGCGGAATGCGGGCGAGCGCCGGATCGTCGCGGCCGAACCCGGAGAGCACGTGGAGGAAGGCGAAGCGCGTGAGGAGCAGGAGGACGAGCACCAGGAAGCCGATCAGGTACAGCACGATCGTGGGATGGACGCTCGTGCCCATGGCCGCCAGGAACAGGAAGAAGACGCCCATCGAGGCCTGCCACTTGTCGCGCTCGCGCACGATGGCAAAGAGCTTGACGAGCACCGCGAACAGGCACAGGTGTACCACCGGCTGCACCAGGCGCCCGCCGGACAGGACCATCAGGTCGAACAGGAAGAACGGGACGTAGGCGATGCCCAGGAGGTTCATCCCCCAGAGCGGCAGCCAGCGCGGCGGATCGAGGCTCGCCCGCCGCAGGAAGAAGATGACGCCCGCGAGATAGAGCGCGATCCCCAGCCACCCCACGACGTCGTTCAGGGGGAGCGGGAGGGGCGCGAGCAGCGCGACCCAGCCCAGGAGGAGGCGCTTCTGCCGTCCGAAGCTCATCCGGCCAGAACCTCCTCCCGGACCTCCGTCTCCAGGTGGATCCGGAGCTGCGCGGAGCGCGGGTCCGACGAAGCGAGGGGATCGCGGCTCCGGGCGTGAGGCGCGATCAGGGCCAGGGCTTCGAGAATGGCCAGGCGCTGGCGCGGGCCGCCGGCGAAAGGGAGCGAGCGGTCGCGCGTGACCAGCTCGACCTCGTAGCCGCGGGCAAGGTGGTCCACGGCCGCGGTCGCGGCCTCGGAGACCAGCCGCTCGAAGCGGCTCTTCGCAGTATCTTCCTCGAGCTTGCCCACTCCGTTGTCGAAGACGATCGACAGGCGCCGGTTCCTCTCCGAGGCCCGCTCGGTGAAGATCAGCTCGCCCGTGCGCGCCGTCTGCTTCCAATGGATGCCCCGCGGATCGTCGCCGCGGCGGAAGACGCGCAGCGCATGGAGGTCGTGGCCGCCGCCCGTGCGGCGGCTGGCGTCCTCTCCGAAATGTTCGGACTCCCGGGGGCGGGCGGCCGCGGCCGGGAAGAGCTCGGGGAAGACCAGCACCTCGAAGTCCACGCGGTAGCGGACTCCCTTCCGGAAGAAGCCGAACGGGAAGAGGCTGGAGACGTGGGCCCAGGGGAAGGTGTGCAGCCCGCGGGAGCCCACCATCATGTCGAGCTGGCCCACGCTCTTGCCCCGCCGCGGCAGGTAGGGAATGAGCAGAGGCTGGGCCTGCCGCGACAGGTTGAAGAGGAGAAACCACCGGGGGAAGACGAGGGCGCGGCTGCGGACCGTGAAGCCCAGCGAGAACGGACGGTTCGCGAACACCTCTCCGGGAGGGTCGACCGCGACCTCCAGGCCGCGCACGTTCTCGCGCGAGGCAAGCCCCGACAGGATCAGCACCGCGAACATGAGCGCCAACACCATATAGAGGGCGTTGTTGCCCGTGTTCGTGGCGGCGATTGCCACCAGCACGGAGAGCAGGACGTACCAGAGCCCGACCGTGGTGATGCGGATCCCTTCGGGCACCGCGCGGCGGGACAGGAAGCTCTTCACAGCGGGACCGGAATCCCCGCGACCACCCGCTCGATCGTCTTCCGGGCCTGATCGAGGTCGGTCGTTCCACGCTTCAGGACGATGCGGTGGCCCAGGACCGGCGCGGCCAGCCGCTGCACGTCGTCCGGAATGGCATAGCTCCTCCCCTCGCACAGCGCGAGGGCCTGGGTGGCCCGGAACAGGGCCTGGGCGCCGCGGGTCGAGACGCCGAGCAGGAACTCGCCGCCGTGGCGCGTGGCCTCGGCCAGCGAGAGGATGTATTCGGCGAGCTTGTCCGCCACCCGCACCCGCGCGACCTGCTCCTGGAGATCCAGGAGGTCCTCGCCGGCGAGCACCGGCTGCAGGTGGTCGAGGATGTTCTCGACGCCGCCCGAGAGAAGCAGGTCCTTCTCGTCCGCCCGCGGCGGATAGCCGAGGGAGAGGGACATGAGGAAGCGGTCGAGCTGCGACTCGGGGAGCGGGAAGGTGCCCTGGTATTCGAGCGGGTTCTGGGTCGCGAGCACCGCGAAAGGCTCGGGGAGCGTGAAGCGCTTGCGCTCGACCGACACGCGGCGCTCGCTCATGGCTTCGAGGAGCGCCGACTGCGTCTTGGGCGTCGCCCGGTTGATCTCGTCGGCGAGGACGACCTGGCTCATGATCGGGCCCGACCGGAACTCGAACTCCTGCGTCTTCTGGTTGTAGATCGAGAGCCCCGTGACGTCGGACGGGAGGAGG
>DATEIO010000418.1:0-5331 GCA_035278895.1 Thermoanaerobaculia bacterium
CATCCTCGTCATCGTCAACGTGGACAACCTCCTGCGCCCGCGCCTCGTGGGCCAGGAGACGGGCATGCACGATCTGATGGTCTTCTTCTCCACCCTGGGCGGGATCGGCATGTTCGGCCCCACGGGCTTCATCATCGGCCCTATGGTCGCCGCCCTGTTCCTCTCGGTTCTCGATATCTACAGCGCCGAGTTCAAGGAAGACCTGGACGGCACCTGGGTCCGGGGGACGAAAGAGAAGCCGCCCCCCGGCCCGGCGATTCCCCAGCTCGAGCCGCCGGAGGTGCGCAACGATCCAGTGGTAGCGCCGAAGGATATGGTCAAATAATTACCCCGGATACACCACCACCCGCCGGTACGGCTCTTCCCCCTTGCTCTCGGAGGTCAGGCCCGAGCGCTCGATGATCTCGTGCTGGAGGCGCCTCAGGTGGTTGTTCTGGGGGGAGAGCTCCACGGGCCGGCCCTGGTCGAGCGCTTCGTCGATCGCCTCCTCCACCTCCCGCAGCACCTCGTCGTCCAGCGCCTGCGGATCGTCCACCCCGAAGACCGCGCGGACGAAGTTCTCCATCTGGACGATCGTATTGCTCTTGATCACGTGGAGGGGGAGGCCCTTCGCAACCGTGTCGCGCAGGCGCCGGGGCTGGCGCCGCTCCTGGGCTTTCAGGGTGACGATCATGTCCGCGCCGTCCAGGTCCTCCACCAGGTAGGCGGGGACGCGGTACTTGCGGAAGGCCCGCTCGAGCTTCGACTTGCTCACCGCGTAGGGGAAGATCCGCACCGTGCGTCCCTTGGGCGGGCGCTGGACCGGCGCCGCCGCGGGCTCCGCCTCGGCCGGGTCCGGAGAGACCGGGGCCGCGAACCAGGGGGTAGCGCGCGCGGGCGCCGGCCGCTCGGCTCCCCGCCGGGCGCGCGGCGGACGCTCGGGCCGCTCCATGCCGTTGCGCCGCCCGGGACGCCGGGGCGCGGGCTCTTCGGGCTCAGCCTCCTGGATCTCGACCTGGCCGTCGCCCAGCCGGGTCCGCAGCTCCGGCCGCGGCGGGATCTCGCGAAGGAAGCGGTCCACGGTCTGGGCCACGTCGTGGTGCACGGCCAGGCGGTCCTTGTCCTGGATCTCGATCAGCACGCTGAAGGTGGGCGGCGCCTTCCTTTCGAGCACCGTCTTTTGCGTGCCCCGGCGCCGCGCCTCCTCGTCCGACAGGGTGACCGCCTGGATGCCTCCCACGAGGTCCGAGAGCGTCGGGTTCTGGAGGAGGTTTTCGAGCGTGTTGCCGTGGGCCGTCGCGATGAGCTGAACGCCCCGCTCGGCGATGGTGCGCGCGGCGAGCGCCTCGGCCGTGGTGCCGATCTCGTCGATCACGATCACCTGCGGCATGTGGTTCTCGACTGCCTCGATCATCACCGCGTGCTGCTCGTCCGGCGAGGGGACCTGCATGCGCCGGGCGCGGCCGATCCCCGGGTGGGGGATGTCGCCGTCCCCCGCGATCTCGTTCGAGGTGTCGACCACGATGACCCGCTTGGCGAGCTCGTCCGCCAGCACCCGGGCCGCTTCGCGCAGCAGCGTGGTCTTCCCGACGCCGGGCCGGCCTAAAAGGAGGATCGACTCGCCCGCCTCGATCACGTCGCGCAGGATGTCGAGCGTGCCAAAGACGGCGCGCCCCACCCGGCAGGTCAGACCCACGACGTCTCCCACGCGGTTGCGGATCGCCGAGATCCGGTGGAGCGTGCGCGCGATGCCGGCCCGGTTGTCCTTGCCGAAGCGGCCGACCCGGTCGACCACGTAGGAGATGTCTTCCCGGGTGACGGGGTGATCTGAGAGGTACTCGCCGCGGTCCGGGAAGCGGATCTCCGGAGGCCGGCCCAGGTCCAGGACCAGCTCGATCACCGTCCCCTTGTCCGGCCGGGCCTCGATGGACGCCCGCAGGGACGGGGGGAGGACCCCCAACAGCAGCTCCAGATCATCGGTCGCTTGATGCCCCGCCACGCGTCGTCGCCTCCTCGCCTGCCAAGGCTACACCCTCCCGGGCCCGTTCTGAAACGGGGACGAAGGCAAGATCGATGCCGTTTGTAACCTTCTTCTCCTCTTCCCCGTAATGCAGAGGGAGCCGGCACGATCGGCCGGCAAATCTTCTAAGACCCGGAGGGTTCGATGCACAAGCCGATGATGAAAACCGCGCTCCTCGCTCTCCTGAGCCTCGTCTTCGCCGCGGCGTCCGCCGAGGCGGCCGTTACCCTGAAAGACCGCTTCCAGCAGACCTATCCGCTCCAGGCCGGAGGCCTGGTCACCCTCGACAACGTCAACGGCGGCGTCACGATCGAAGCCTGGGACAAAAACGAGGTCCTGGTCATCGCCGACAAAGAAGTGAAGGCCAAGACCGACGACGCGGCGAAGAAAGCCATGCAGCAGGTCCAGATCCAGGTCAACAAGGGAGCCGGCCGGCTCGACGTCGTCACCAAGCTCCCCAAGCGGGAGGGTGGCTTCCTCGAGTGGATGACGGGCAACAACGTCAACATCAACGTCAAATACCAGGTCAAGGTCCCCCGCAAGGCCGCCCTGGATATCGAGACCGTCAACGGCGGGATCCGTCTCGCCGGCACCCACGGCAAGGCCACCGCGGAGACCGTCAACGGCGCCCTGGAGATCGACGGCGTTCATGGCAACCTCCACCTGGAGACCACCAACGGCGCCATCACGGTCGCCCGCTCGGCCGGCGCGGTCGACGCGGAGACGACCAACGGCGGCATCGAGGTCGAGCTCACCGAGGTGCCAGACGGCAGCGATCTCTCCTTTGAGACGACCAACGGCGGCGTCACTGTCCGCCTCCCGCGGGACATCCGGGTCTCGCTCGACGCCGCCACCTCGAACGGCCGCGTCGACAGCGACTTCGACGTGGACGGGGCCGACGGCAAAAGCCGGCGCCACCTCGCGGGCGACATCAACGGCGGCGGCGGCAAGCTGCGCGTCCGCTCGACCAACGGCAGCGTGTCGATCGACGAGATCTGAGGAAACGGTACAACCCTTGCACCAGACATCGCCATGACGTCCTCGGAGGGGCTCCTCCGGGTTCCTCCGCGGGCTTCTGTTTCAAGAAGGAGGATGCTATGGCGATGAACAGACAGCAAGCAGGACTCCTCGGCAGTGTCGGCCTCGGCGCAGGCCTCGGGGCCGGCCTCATGTATCTGCTCGATCCCCAGAGCGGCAGACGCCGCCGGGCCGTGGCCAAAGACAAGGCGGTCAGCGCCATGAAGCAGGGCGGGACCGCCCTCGGCAAGAAATCGCGCCACCTGGGCAACCGGGGAAAGGGCCTGGTCCTGGAGGCCACGTCCAAGCTCCGGAACCGGAACGGGAATGGCCACCCGGAGGAGATCCAGGAGCTGACCGACGAGACGGCCGGGGCGCAGGAGGACGGCGCCTCGGCATCCCTGCTCCGCCGGGCCTGGGCCCCCGCCCTGTGCACGGCGGCAACCGCCGGCCTCGCCTGGGCGGGCCTCAAAAACCGCGACAAGCTGAGCTCTGCCCTGAGCACCGCCCTCTTCCTGCGCGACTTGAGCCATCGCCCGGAGAGGGACCGGGACGAGCCCGAAACGGACGGCGATACCCTCTTCCTCATCGAGGTTGAAGAGGTCGTCGCGGTACCGGTGCTGTAGCCGGCGCCAAAAAGGACACCAGGGACACCAAGGACACCAGGGACGCGCTCTCCGGTCTTTGATGTCCTTGCAGTCCTTGGTGTCCTTGCAGTCCTTTTCTGAAACTTTCCCTCTCCTCGGGCGTATTCTCTCCTGTAGACAGCCGAGGAGAGAGAATGGGCCAGCCCCCCAACAACGATCGTCTCCAGGGAACGCTCGACCTGCTGATCCTCAAAACCCTGAGCCTCGGACCCCAACACGGCTGGGGCGTGGCGCAGCGGATCCAGCAGACGTCGAAAAATCTCCTCCAGATCAACCAGGGATCGCTCTACCCGGCGCTCCACCGGCTCGAAGAGCAGGGGTGGATCGAGGCGGAGTGGGGCACGTCCGAGAACAACCGCCGCGCGAAGTTCTACCGCCTAACCGCCACCGGAGCCCGGCAACTCGCAGAGGAGACCGAGAGCTGGGAGCAGTTCTCCCGGGCCGTGGGCTGGGTCCTCGAATCCGCGTAGGGAGGCGGCCATGGTGACGCTGCGGAAAGTCAGACGGCGCGCCCGCGTCCTTTTGGACCGGCGCTCCTTCGAGCACGAGCTCGACGACGAGATGCGGTTCCATCTCGAAATGGAGACCCAGAAGAACATCGAACGGGGCTTGTCCCCCAAGGAGGCACGGGCCGTGGCCGAGCGCGAGTTTGGAAGGATCGACCGCTTCAAGGATGAGGTGCGCGACGTGCGCGGCGCCACCTTTCTCGACGACGCCGCGCGCGACGTGCGCTTCGGCCTGCGCTCGCTCCTGCGCTCGCCGGCCTTCACGACGGTCGCCGTCCTCTGCCTGGCGTTGGGCATTGGCGCCAACGCGGCCCTGTTCAGCGTTCTGAACGCCGTGCTCCTGCGCCCTCTCCCCTACCCCGAGCCGGACCGGGTCGTCCGGGTCTACGAAAGCCTGAAGGGCGGAGGACAGGGCTCCGTCTCCACGCCCAACTTCAGGGACTGGGTCGAGCAGAGCACGGGCTTCGCGCGGCTCGCAGCCTATGAAGGGAGAAACCTGAACCTTCTGGGGACCTCCGAGCCCGAGCGCGTCACGGCGGTGCTCGCGACGCCGGAGCTCTTCGAGGTTCTGAGGACGCGTCCCCTTCTGGGCCGCACCTTCATCCCCGGGCAGGACGTTCCGAAGCAGGACAAGATCGTCGTGATCTCCGAAGGCCTGTGGCGGTCGCGCTTCGGAGCCGACCGGGCTCTCGTGGGCCGGCAGATCCAGCTCGACGGCGCCTCCCACACGGTGATCGGCGTGATGCCGGCTGCGTTCCAATTCCCCCCGGGCCGGCAAGGCGCGGACGTCTGGACCCTGTGGACGCCGCCCTTCCCACAGGCGGAAACAAACCGGGGCTCCCACTTCCTGTCCGTGGTCGGCCGGTTGAAGGACGGGGTGACGCTCGAGGCCGCCACGGCGCAGCTCGTGGAGGTCGCGGCCCGCATCGAAAAGGAGTACCCCCAAGAGCAGACGGGGAGGAGCGTGATCGTCACCCCTGCGCGGGAGGTCGTCGTGGGCAACTCCCGCCGATCGCTTCTAATCCTCTTCGGCGCGGTCGCGCTGGTGCTCCTGATCGCGTGCGCGAACGTGGCGAACCTCCTTCTCGCCCGCTCCGCGGTGCGCCAGCGCGAGGTGGCGATCCGGCTCTCGCTCGGCGCCTCCCGCTCCCGGCTCGTCCGG
>DATEIO010000419.1:0-2255 GCA_035278895.1 Thermoanaerobaculia bacterium
AGCTCCAGCGTCGTCTTCATGAGCCCACTTTCCCATAATTATGGGTAGATATCAAGAGCAAAAACCAGAGCTGCTGGGAGGGACAGGTTGGAAAGATTTCGATGATGTGCGGAATTGGCTGGGAGGCAGGGATTCGAACCCCGATTCTGCGGTTCAGAGCCGCATGTCCTACCGTTGAACGACCTCCCAGCAGGACAGGGCCGGTACGATAGCGCAACCGGCCGGACAGGTCAACTCTGGGAGGGCCGGTGCTACATTGGGCGCGCTATGGAGATCCGGGACTTCGCTCGCACCGTCCTCGAAACCGAGGACATGGCCGTCAAGCTCTCCCCCGCTCCGGCCGGGCTCACGGACGAGCGGCCGGGGCCGGCGTACCGGGCCACGGGGCCGGGGCGGCCCGAGGGGCTCCGCTTCGCTCCGGGAGGGACGGCGGACGCCCCGGCCGTCCACGGCCTCCACGATCCGGCGCAGCGGCCGCGCATCCTCAACGCCTTGGCGAACCACGAGCTCCAGGCGGCCGAGCTGTTCGCCTGGGCCCTCCTCGCCTTCCCCGACGCGCCTTCCGAGTTTCGCCGGGGTCTTTTGAAGATCCTGGACGACGAGCAGCGGCACACACGGATGTACATCGCGCGCCTGGAGGAGGCCGGCGCCCGGTTCGGGGACTTCCCCGTGAGCGGCTATTTCTGGAAGAAGGTGGACGCGATCACGTCTCCCCTGCGCTTCATCTGCGCCATGTCGCTCACCTTCGAGAACGCCAATCTCGACTACACGGTGGACTCGGCCGAGGAGGCGCGCCGGGCGGGCGATCCCAAGACGGCTGCGGTGATCGACCGGGTCCATCTGGACGAGATCGAGCACGTGCGCTTCGGGTGGACTTGGCTCCAGGTCTTCAAGGGGGAGGAGCAGTCCGCCTGGGACGCGTTCCAGGCGAATCTCACCTGGCCGTTGCGCCCGGCCCGCGCCCGGGGCCGGGACTTCCACCGCGAGGGGCGCGAGGCCGCCGGGATGGACCCGGAGTTCATCCGGAACCTGGAGGAATGCGGCGGCTGATCGTGGGCAACCTCCTCTTCGAGGAGGAGCTCGCCCACCGGTCCACGCCGCCCCGGGAGGTCCTCGCGACGGCCTCGCGCATGGCCCTCCAGCTCTGTGCCTTCGCCCGGGAGGGGGACCGCCTCTGGACGCCCGCGCCTGGATCCCCCGAGCTTCTGATCCCCGGCCTCCTTCTGGAGTCCGGCCCGCTCCGCGATCTCGATCCTGCCGATGAGGTTCTGGCCTGGGGAGAGTCGCCCGAGGCCGCCGCTCTTCGAACCCGGAAGCGCGAGCCCGTCGCGTCGCTGGAGGGGCCGCTCCACGATCTCCTCTGGCGGCTGCCCGTCGCATCTCCCGAGGTCGTCGCCAGGGTCCATCACCGGTTTTTCTGCCTTCGCGTCGCGGAGGAGCTGGGTTGTGCTCTTCCGGGAGCGCGGATCCTCGAATCCTTCGCGGATCTCGAGCTCGACCTCGCCGCGCACGACGCTCCCCCGGCGTGGGTGGTCAAGGCGCCGCTCTCCGCCTCGGGCCGCTCCCGCTTTATCGAGAGGGAGGGGCCTGCGATCTCCAGCGAAAAAGGACGGCGGACGGTGGAGCACCTCTTCGACCGCCACGGCCCTCTCCTCTTCGAGCCCTGGATGGACCGGGTGGAGGACTTCGGGGTCTCGGTGCTCCTGACGGAGAACGAGACGCGCCCCGTGAGCTTCCACCGCCAGCTCGTGGACCGGAAGGGGCAGTTCGCGGGGATCGAGCTCGCTGCGGAGCTTCCTCCGGCGGAGAAGGAGCGCGTGGAGGAGGTCGTCCACGGCGTCGCCTCGGCCTTGCGGCACGCGGGGTACGTGGGACCGTTCGGAATCGATCTCTGGCGCTACCGCCGGGCGGACGGGGAAGTCGTCCTCCACCCCTTGGGGGAGATCAACGCGCGGATGACCTTCGGGCTGGTAGCGCGGGCTCTGGCGGAGCGGGCACGATGACACCGTGTTTCCACATCCAGCGCAGGGCTGCGGCTCCGTCCTGCACGGAAACGTGCCGGGTCCAATTCCACAGGATTCCGGCGACCGCTTCTCCCTGGGGAAAGGCATCCAACAAGGGCGCGACTTCGACGTCGTTCAGGTAGGCGACCGGACGCTCCAGGTTCGGGTGCGCGAGGGCGCGCATCGGTACGATCAGATCTCCCCGGATGCAGGGCGTGGTCACGATCCGCGCCCGATCTTCGAGCTTCAGGC
>DATEIO010000420.1:0-10038 GCA_035278895.1 Thermoanaerobaculia bacterium
CGGGGAGGCGGTCGCGGGCGCCCGGCCCGGTGACCAGCACGCGGCACCCGGCGTCTTCCAGGAGGAAGGCGAGCCGCTCGGCCGGGTACTCGGGGTCCAGGGGGACGTAGGCGCCGCCCGCCTTGAGGATGGCGAGGAGGCCCACCACCATCTCCGGGGAGCGGTCGACCGCGAGCGCCACCCGGCTCTCCGGCCCCACGCCCAGGCGCATCAGGCGGCGGGCGAGCCGGTTGGCGCGGCGGTCGAGCTCGCCGTAGGTGAGGGTCTCGCCCTCGCCGCGGACCGCGGGGGCGTCGGGACGGCGCGCGGCCACGGCCTCGAACCGGCGGTGGAGGAGAGGGGACCCGGACACCCCGGCGGCCCCGGGGGCTCCGCCGGCCAGGAGCTCCTGCCGCTCGGCGTCCAGGAGCAGCGAGACCTCTTCGTAGCGCGCGTCGGGCGCCGAGGTCACGCTCGCGAGCGCCGCCTCGTAGCGCCTCACGGCGGCGCTCATCTGGCCGGGATGGAGCTCGGCCCGGTCGTACTGCAGGCGCAGGAGGAGCCGGGAGTTGAACGGATCGAGGTTGAAGCTCGCCATGTAGGTGAAGTTGATCTCCTCGTAGTACGTGCCGCCCAGGGTGCTGATCTCCTGGAACTGTTCCAGCCCCTGGTAGACGTGGAAGTGCACGTAGCCGAACGCCGCCTCGAACAGCGGGCGGCCGCCCATCTCGCGCTGGAGCTCGACCATGGGATAGCGCCGGTGGGGGAGCATGCCGCTCTCCGCCTCGAAGGCCTGCCGCGCGAGCTCCCGCCAGGTCCCGCCGGGGAGGCGGAGGCGGACGGGAGGCGTGTTGAGGAAGAGGCCCATCACCCGCTCGCCGTCCTCCTCCTCGGAGCGGCCGGTGCTGACCATGCCGCTGACCACGTCGGGGGTCCCGGAGAGCACCGACAGCACCCGGGAGTGGGCGGCCAGGAGCAGGCTCTTCAAGGGGAGGCCGGAGGCGCGGGAGAGGGCGCGCAGGTCTTCGCTCAGCTCGGGTGGCAGAGCCACCTCCAGGACCCCGGAGCCGCGTTCCCCCTGCCGGCTGGGCAGCGGGTGCCAGCGGGCGATCGGCGAGGCCGTGGCCCCGGCGAGCAGCTCGCGCCAGTACCGGCGGCTGTCCTCGGAGGCTTCGGCCTGGCGCTCGAGCGCCACGAACTGGCGGTAGGAGCCGGCCGTCCCCAGCGCGGGAGGCTCCTCTCCCTTGAGGAGGGCGAGATAGGTGCGGAAGAGCTCCGTCATCAGCGTCGCCAGGCTCCAGCCGTCGAGGATCGCGTGATGGAAGCTCAGGGAGAGCTGGAAGCTTTCTTCGCTCCTGCGGTCGATGCGGAAGCGCATCAGGGGAGCGCGGGTCCAGTCGAAGGGCCGCCGCTTCTCCTCCTCGGTCCAGGCCCCCAGGATCTGCTCCTGCCGCTCGGGAGGTAGGGCGCGGAGGTCGCCGAATTCGAGGTCGAGCCCCACCTCGCGGTGGACGAGCTGGAGCGGCTCGCTGAAGGTGGACATGTCGAACGAGGTGCGCAGGATCGGGTGCGCGGCCACGACGTGCTCCAGGGAGCGCCGGAGCGCTCCGTGGTCGTAGGGAGCGCGCAGATGGTTGGTGTAGATGTCGTGGTAGACCGCGATCTCCGGGGTGAGCTCGCTGTGGAAGAGCATGCCCGCCTGCAGGCGCGAGAGGGGATAGGCGTCCTCGACGTCCTCGGGCAGCCGTGCCCGGTCGTCCGCCGTCACCAGGTCGAAGGGGGCGGTGCGCAGCGCCGGTTCGGCAAAGGCGCTCGCGGCGCGCGCCAGGTCGCGCACGGTCTGGTGCTTGAAGACGTCCTGGAGGGTCAGGTGCATCCCCGCGTCGCGGAGGCGGGAGAGGAGGCGGATGCTCAGGATCGAGTCGCCGCCCAGGGCAAAGAAGTTGTCGAGCGCGCCGACCCGGTCGAGCCCAAGGACCTCGGCCCAGAGACCCGCCACGATCTCTTCGCGGGCGGTGGCCGGAGGCTCGTAGGCGGTCTCCGGCGAGGCCCCCGGGTCGGGGGTGGGGAGGGCCCGGCGGTCGAGCTTGCCGTTGGGCGACAGCGGCAGGGCCTCCAGCGCCACGAAGCGGGCGGGGACCATGGCCTCGGGAAGGCGCTCCAGGAGGAAGCGGCGCAGCTCGTCGGCCGTGGCCGCGGCGGCGGGCGCCACGTAGCCCACCAGGCGGCGCACGCCCCGGTCTTCGCGCAACACCACGGCGGCCTCGCGGACTCCCGGGTAGCGCAGCAGGGCGCTCTCGATCTCGCCCAGCTCGATGCGCACGCCCTTGAGCTTCACCTGGTGGTCGATCCGCCCCAGGTACTCGATGGCGCCGTCCGCAAGGCGGCGGGCGAGGTCGCCCGTGCGATAGGCGCGGGAGCCCGCCTCCAGGGCCGCGAACGGATCGGGAACGAACTTTTCGGCCGTCAGGTCCGGCCGGCCGAGGTAGCCGCGGCCGACGTTGACGCCGCCGATCCACAGCTCGCCGGCAACGCCCACGGGCACCAGCCGGGCTCCCCGGTCCACGAGGTGGATGCGGGTGTTGGCGATGGGGCGCCCGATCGGCACGGCGCGGTCCTCCCCTCCCGGCGGGCAGGGCTGGAAGGTCACGTCGACCGCGGCCTCGGTGGGCCCGTAGAGGTTCTCCAGGGCCACGCCCGGCAGGCGCTCGTGGAAGCGGCGCACCAGCTCGGGCGTCAGCGCCTCGCCGCTCGCCACCACCCGGCGCAGCGAGGTGCAGCCGGCGATCCCCGGCTCCTCCAGGAAGAGCTGGAGCATGGAGGGGACGAAGTGGAGCACGGTCGCCCCTTCGGCCTGGATGCGGGCGGCCAGGGCCGCGGGATCGCGGTGCTCGCCCGGCCGGGCGAAGGCCACGCGGGCGCCGGCCAGGAGCGGCCAGAAGAATTCCCACACCGACACGTCGAAGCTGTAGGGGGTCTTCTGCAGCACCGTGTCGGCGGGGCTCAAGGCATACGCCTCCTGCATCCACAGCAGCCGGTTGCGGATGCCGGCGTGGTGGACCATGGCGCCCTTGGGGCGGCCGGTCGAGCCCGAGGTGTAGATGGCGTAGGCGAGCTGGAGGCCGTCCGCGCTCTCCTCCAGGGCGGCGGCGTCGAAGCCGTGGGACTCGCGGCCGTCGGGGTGAAGGCAGAGGACGGGGACGGCGGTCTCCGGCAGGGAAGGCCACAGCCGCTCCTGGGTGAGGAGCACGGCCGGCCGCGCGTCGTCCAGCATGAAGGCGAGGCGTTCCCGCGGGTAGTCGGGGTCCAGGGGGACGTAGGCGGCACCGCTTTTGAGGACCGCGAGGAGGGCGGCCATCAGCTCCAGAGAGCGCTCCAGGACGACGCCCACCCGGGTCTCCGGCCCGGCGCCCAGGGAGCGCAGGTGGCGGGCCAGGCGGTTGGCCCGGGCGTCGAGCCCGGCGTAGGTCAGGCTCTCCCCCGCGAAGCTCACGGCCGCCGCGTCGGGCGTGCGCGCCGCCTGCGCCTCGATCAGGTGGTGGAGGCCGCCGCGCTCCCGCGGCCAGGCGTAGGCCACGGCCGTGCCGTTCCACTCGTGGAGGATCTGGCGCTCCTCGGCGGGGGAGAGCAGGGGGAGCGCCGAGACCCGGCTCAATGGAGCGCGGGCCATCCCCGTGAGAAGAGTCTCGAAGCCCCGGGCCAGGCGGTGGGCGGTGCCGGGGTCGAACAGCTCGGTGCGGTAGTCGAGGACGCCGAAGAGACCGCCCGGCGAATCGGTCAGCGAGACGTGCAGCTCGAACTGGGCCTGTTGCGCGGCGAACGGGAAGGAGTGCACGGCGAGGGCGCCCGGCCGCTCCTCGACCGGGGGGAGGTTCTGGAAGGCGAGCATCACCTGGAACAGGGGGCTGCGCGACAGGTCGCGGGGGAGCTCCAGGGCGTCGATCAGCCGCTCGAAGGGAAGGTCCTGGTGGGCTTCGGCGCCGAGCACCGTCTCCTTCATCCGGGCGAGCAGCGCCGGGACTTCCGGATCGTCCGCGAGGCCGGCGCGCAGCACCAGGGTGTTGATGAAAAAGCCGATCAGCCCCTCGAGCTCCGGCCGCACGCGGCCGGAGGCCGGGGTGCCCAGGAGGAGGTCGTCCTCGCCCGTGAGGCGCGCGAGGAAGGCGGCCCAGCCGGACGCGAGGACCATGAACAGCGTGGCCCCCTGCTCGCGGGCGAGCTCGCGCAGAGCGGCGGCCGTGCCGCTGTCGACGGCGACCGGCGTGCGGCCGCCGTGCGAGGTCTGGACGGCCGGCCAGGGGCGGTCGACGGGGAGGGGGAGCCGGGTGGGGGCGCCGGCCAGGCGCTCGCGCCAGTAGCCGAGCTGGGCTTCCAGCGTCTCGCCTTCGAGCCAGCCGCGCTGCCAGGCCGCGAAGTCGGAGTACTGCAGGGGGAGCTCGGGGAGCGCAGGCGCGCCTGCGCTCCCCGCCTCGTAGAGGCGCGTCAGCTCGCGCACCAGGAGACCCATGGACCAGCCGTCGGTCGCGATGTGGTGGAGGAGGAGGACGAGCACGTGGTCGTCGCGGTCGAGCTCGAAAAGGACGGCGCGGAGCACGGGGCCGCGGGCGAGGTCGAACGGCTGGACGGTCAGGACGGCGGCGATCCGGCTGGCCTCGGCCTCGCGGTGAGGCGCGGGCAGCCCGGCCAGGTGGACGACGGGGAGCGCGACGGGAGCCGGAGGCCGGACGATCTGCCGGGGCTCGCCGTCGACCATGGCGTAGACCGTGCGCAGCACCTCGTGGCGGCGCGCGGTCTCGGTCAGGGCGCGCGCGAGCGGCGCGGCGGAGAGGGGGCCCCGCAGGCGCAGGGCCTCGGCGATGTTGTAGGCCGTGTCGCCGGGCTGGAGCTGGTGCAGGAACCAGAGGCGCTGCTGGCCGAAGGAGAGCGGAGCGGGGCCGGAGCCTTCGCGGCGCGCGATGGCCGGCCGGGTGCCGGTCTCCAGTCCCTTTTTGCGGAGCAGCTTCTGCATCAGGAGCTTCCGCTTGTCGGAGAGCTCTAGGGGACTCGTCATGACTGGAATCCTTCCTCGGCGGTCGCTTCGGCGAGCAGCCGGGCTTCCACCTCTTCGTCGGAAAGCCCTGCGAGCTCGATTCGCAGAGCGGCGGTCTCTTCCACTTTGGCGCCGTCGCCCGAGCGGCGCAGCGTCTCGGCCAGGCCCGCGACCGTGGGGTCCTCGAACAGGCTGCGAAGCTGGAAGTCGATGTCGAAAGCCTCGCGGATCCGCCCCACGGCCTGGGCGGCCGTGAGCGAGTCGCCGCCCAGCTCGAAGAAATTGTCGAAGGCGCCCATCCGGTCGATTCTGAGCACCTGGGCGAGGACCTCGGCCAGCACCTGCTCGAGCGGACCGCGCGGCGCGACGAAGCGGCCGGAACGGTCGTCCGCCGGGGCGGGCAGGGCCGCGCGGTCCACCTTGCCGCTCGCGAGCACCGGCAGCTCGTCGAGCACGACGAAGGCCGCGGGGACCATGTAGGCCGGGAGGCGCTCGGCGAGGAAGCCGCGCAGCGCCATGGGTTCGATGGGCTGGCCCTCCTGGGGCAGCACGTAGCCGACGAGCCGCGGACGGCCCGGCAGGTCGTCCCGCAGGGCCACGGCCGCCTGCCGCACGCCGGGGAAGCGGGAGAGAGCCACCTCGATCTCCCCGAGCTCGACCCGGAATCCGCGGATCTTCACCTGGTGGTCGGCGCGGCCCAGGAACTCCAGGTCGCCGTCCGCCCGGTAGCGGCCGAGGTCGCCCGTGCGGTACAGGCGCCCCCCCGGCTCGCCGGAGAGCGGATCCGGGATGAAGGCCTCGGCCGTCAGGTCCGGCCGGCCGAGATAGCCGCGCGCCAGGCCCGCGCCTCCTAAGAGCAGCTCTCCCGCCACTCCGCGGGGGACCGGCTGGAGCTTCGGGTCGAGCACGTAGACCCGCGCGTTGGGCAGCGGGCGGCCGAGGGGCACGTGGGTCGCCTGGAGCGCCGGGACTTCGCCGCTCGCCGTCTGCCAGACCGTCGTCGTGACCGTCGCCTCGGTCGGTCCGTACGACGAGAGGAACGAGGCCGTCCTCGCGGTGAGCTCCGCCCAGGTGCGCAGGCGGGCCACCGGCACGCTCTCGCCGCCGGTCAGGAAGGTCCGCAGGGAGGCGGGCAGCGGCAGGCGCGCCGCCGCCACCTCTTCCACCCACTGCCGCCAGAGGGCCGCGGGCAGGTCGAGCACGGTCACGCCGTGGCGGTCGCAGAGCTCCAGGATGTCCGCCGCCGTAAGCTCGCGCGGGTTGGGGTGGACGACCAGCGCGGCGCCGCTTGTGAGCGGCGGGAAGATCTGCAGCACCGAGGCGTCGAAGGAGAGCGGCGCGAAGAGCAGCATCCGGTCGTTGGCTGCGAGCCCGATCGTGCCGGCCAGGCCGAGCACGAAGTTGGCGGCCCCGCGGTGGGTGGCCACCACCCCCTTGGCCGCGCCGGTCGAGCCCGAGGTGTAGATCACGTAGGCCGCGGCCTCCGGCGTGGCCGGCCGCCGGCCGGGAGCCCGGGGCGCCTCGCCGTGCCGCAGCCCGGGGACGTGCACCTCGCGAGGCGCCAGGCCCGATCCCAGGCCTTCGCGGGTCAGGACGGCGGCGAGACCCGCGTCGGCCGCCACCGCGGCGAGCCTCTCCTCGGGCCACTCCGGATCGAGCGGCACGTAGGCGGCGCCCGCCGCGAGCGCGCCCAGCATGGCGGCGAGCGCCGCGGCCGAGCGCTCCAGGCAGACGCCTACCCGGTCCTCGGCGCCGACGCCCAGCTCCGCGAGCCGCTCCGCGATCCGGCCGGCCCAGGAGGCGAGCTCGCCGTAGCGCACGATGCCGTCCCGCTCCACCACGGCCGGAGCTTCGGGCGTCGCGGCCGCCTGCCGCGCGAACAGGCCGTGCAGGCTGAGCTCCTCGCCGGCTCTCGGCAGAGCGGTCGCGTTGCCGGCGAGCACGACCTGCCGGTGCTCCTCCTCGTCGAGCAGCGGCAGGTCGCCGAGCGGCCTCTCCGGCTCCGCCGCCACCCGCTCCATCCAGCCGCCGAACAGGCGGAGCAGGCGGCGGGCCGTCGAATCCTCGAACAGGGCGGCGTTGTAGTCGAGATGGATCCCGAGGCCGGAGCCGATCTCGGTGACGACCAGGGTCAGGTCGAACCGGGCCACCCCCTCGTCGGCGCCGAACGGCTGCAGCGTCAGCTCGCTCAACGCCGCCGTCGCCTTGAGCGGCTCGAGCGGCGCGTTCTGGTAGACGAACAGCGCCTGGAACACCGGCGCGTAGCTCATGTCGCGCAGCGGCGCGAGCTCGTCGACCAGCTTCTCGAACGGCAGGTCCTGGTGCGCGTAAGCGCCCAGGGCCGTCTCGCGCACCCGGGCGAGCAGCCCGGAGAAGCCCGGGTCTGCCGTGAAATCGGTCCGCATCGCCAGGGTGTTGGCGAAGAAGCCGATCATGCCTTCGAGCTCGGCCCGCTCGCGGTTGGCGACCGGCGTGCCCACCACCACCGACTCCTGGCCGCTGTAGCGGTGGAGCAGGGCCTGGAAGCCGGCCAGGAGGGTCATGAACCCGGTGGCCTCGCGGCTCCTTCCCACCCGGAACAGCGCGGTGGCCGCATCGGCCGGGACGTGGAGCCGGCAGCGTCCGCCGCGGAAGCTCTGCACCGGCGGGCGGGGCCGGTCGAGCGGCATCTCCAGCAGGGCGGGGGCCCCGGCGAGCTGGTTGCGCCAGTAATCGATCTGCTCTGCGAGCACCTCGTCCCGGAGCCAGCTCCGCTGCCAGACCGCGAAGTCGGCGTACTGGACCGGGAGCTCGGGGAGCCGGGAGGGGAGCCCCGTGGCCGCAGCCCCGTACAGCGCGACCAGCTCCCGCGACAACACCTCGATCGACCAGCCGTCGCCGGTCACGTGGTGGATGGTGAAGAAGAGGACGTGGTCGCGCTCGTCCAGGCGCAGCAGGAGGCTGCGCACGACCGGGAGCCGGGAGAGGTCGAAAGGCCGCGCGGCCTCCTCGCGGCCGAGCTCCGTGGCCACCTCCTCGCGCAACTCCGCGGGCAGCGCCGAGAGGTCGACGAGGGGGAGGGGCTGCGGCGCCGCGGGCGCGATCGACTGCCGCGGCTCGCCGTCGGCGACGGCCAGGGTCGTGCGCAGCGTCTCGTGGCGGCGCACCACCTCGGTCAAGCCGGCGGCGAGCGCCGGCACGGCGAGCGGACCGCTCAGCCGGAAGCCGAACGGCATGTTGTAGGCCGGGCTCGCCGGGTCCATCTGCTGGAGGAACCAGAGGCGCTGTTGCGCGAAGGACAGGGGCATCGGCCCCACCCGCGGGACCGGGACCAGGGGCGGCGTGAGCCGGCCCGTGCCGGAGCGCCGGGCCGCCTCGACCCGCGCCGCGAAGTCGGCCAGCCGGGGGGCCTCGAAGAGGTCGCGCAGCGGCATCTCGACCTCGAAGGCGCTGCGCAGGCGCGACAGGACCCGCGTCGCGAGCAGCGAGTGGCCTCCCAGGTCGAAGAAGCGGTCGCGCGCGCCGACCCGTTCGAGGCCGAGGATCTCGGCCCAGATTCCGGCGAGGATCTCCTCGGCCGGCGTCCGCGGCGCCAGATAGCTCTCCTCGGTGCGTTGCAGGTCCGGAGCCGGCAGGGCCTTGCGGTCCACCTTGCCGTTCGGGGTGAGCGAGAGCGCCGCGAGCGTCACGAACGCGGCCGGCACCATGTAGTCCGGCAGCCTCTCGCGCAGCGACCGGCGCAGCGCGTCGGCCGCTGCCTCTCCGGCGACATAGGCGACGAGGCGCCGCTCGCCGGGCGTGTCCTCGCGCACCGTCACCACCGCCTCGCGGACTCCGGCCTGGGCGAGGAGCGCCGCCTCGATCTCCCCAAGCTCGATGCGGAAGCCCCGGATCTTGACCTGGTGGTCCAGGCGGCCCAGGAAGTCGAGCGAGCCGCCGGGCCGCCAGCGCACGAGGTCGCCCGTGCGGTACATCCGGGAGCCGGGCTCGGCCGCGAACGGATCCGGGAGGAAGCGCTCGGCCGTCAGGTCCGGGCGATGGAGGTAGCCCCGCGCGAGGCCCGCGCCGGCCAGGCACAGCTCTCCGGGGACGCCCACCGGCACCGGCGTGAGCCCTCTCGCGAGCACATAGGCCCGGGTGGCCGCGATCGGACGGCCGATGCCCGGCGCTTCGGAGCTCCCCCGGTCGACCCGCGCGAACGTCGAGTAGGTCGTGTCCTCGGAAGGGCCGTAGAGGTTCCACAGGCGCTCGACCGTGCCCGTCGCGTGGATCCGGTCGGCGAGAGAGCGCGGCAGAGGCTCACCGGCCAGGTTCACGGTGCGGACGGACGGCCCGAGGCTCCCCTCGCGCACCAGCTCGGACATAGCCGAGGGGACGGTGTTGACCAGGGTCACCCGTCCCGCGGCGGGGAGGGCGGGCAGCTCCAGCGCGTTCTGCGCCAGGATCACGGTCCCCCCCCAGGAGAGCGGGACGAACAGCTCGAAGACCGACAGGTCGAAGGAGAGCGAGGTCGAGGCGAGCACGCCGGCCAGCTCCTCCGGCGCGTACACCGTGCGGGCCCAGCGCACCAGCTCCACGGCGCTCCGGTGGGTGACGGCGACGCCCTTGGGGGTTCCCGTCGAGCCGGAGGTGTAGAGCACGTACGCCAGGTTCCCGGGATCGGCTCCGGGGCCCCCGGGGGCCCCACCGCGGCCCGCATCCCGGTCGATCAGGACCTGCGGTCCGCTCCAGGGGAGCTCTTCAGCCAGCCGCGAATCGCTGACCACGAGAGAGACCCGCGCGCTGTCGAGCAGGCCGGCGAGGCGCGGGCGGGGCAGGCTCGGATCGAGCGGCAGATAGGCGGCCCCGGCCTTCAGGATGGCGAGGAGGGCGGCCACCAGGCCGGCCGAGCGTTCCAGGCAGACCCCGGCCACGGCCTCCGGCCCGGCGCCCGCTTCGCGCAGAGACCCGGCGAGCCGGCCGGCCCACTCGTCGAGCTCGGCGTAGCGGACCTCCCGCGTGCCGGCGATCACGGCCACGGCGTCCGGCGTCCGCCGGGCCTGCGCCTCGAA
>DATEIO010000421.1:0-9508 GCA_035278895.1 Thermoanaerobaculia bacterium
CGACATCGACGTCCACGTCAGGGCCGGTGCCCGTCTCGGGCTGTCCGGACTGATCCACCTGCTGGCTGGGAGGGGGCGTCTGCGTGGTCCCGGTGGACTGGGCCCACAAAGCGGTTCCCGTGGCGAGAGCGAGGACCATCATGAAGGTCACGATCTGCCGTTTCATATCCTCTCTCCTCTCTGTTGTTGCCGTTCGAGCTGCCGGCGAAACGATTTCGCCTTGGCATAGATCTTTTGCAATGACGGTGCCATCTTCACCTCTCCGGCGGAGGTTACAATCCCGCCAGTCAACGAAGAGGAGAGCGCATGGAGGAAGCGACTCAGGTGTTGAGCCCTCAGGCCCCGCCGGTTCCGGTTGCCGGGGGAAGCGAGCTGTGGCGCAAGGTGCTGCGTGTGGCTTGGCTGTCCATCGGCCTCGGCCTTCTGCTGGAAATTCTGCTCCTGGTCCTCGCCGCCTTCTCGGGCACGGCCGGAAGCTCCCCCAAGCCGTTCCTCACCGACCTGTTCCAGAAGATCTCCTGGTCGTTCATCGTCTGCGTGGGGCTCGCCTTCGGAACCGCGGCGAGCAAGGCGCGGGCGGGAGTCATGGGCTTCCTGGGGCTCCTCTCCGCCCCGCTCGGCTTCAGCATCGCCCGAGCCGTTCACAAAGGGGTCGGCCAGGCTCTCGGCGTGGCGGCCGTGGGAGGCGCCTTCCCCTTCCTGATCGCGATCGTCAAGGGAATCGAATACGGCGTGCTGGGAGCCGCCCTGGGCTGGCTCACCCGCCGGGGCGCAGCGAGCCTGGGAGCGCACGCCGGCACGGGAGCCGCCATCGGCCTCACCTTCGGCACGGCCATCGTCGCCCTCCTCGCGCGCAACGCGGCCGCCCCGCCCACGCTCGTGGACTTGACGGCCAAGGGGATCAACGAGGTCTTGTTTCCGGTGGGATGCTCGCTGGTGCTCTACGCGGCGGAGGCGGTGGGGAAACGGTTGAATTAGGGGGTAGGGTGCGCTACGCGCACGTGTTCGACGTTGGAGGCAAACACGTGCGCACAGCGCACCCTGCAAGAGCGGGAGGTTACGCCTCCCCCTGCTCCGCCACCAGCCTCTCCAGCCGGCTGAGCACGTCGTCCAGCCGCCGCACCGTGGCATGGCCCGAGGCCGCCGTCTTCGAAGGCCGGGGAGCGCGCTCGACGCCCGTCCACAGATCCCGGGTCTCCAGAAGCACGTCCTTTCTCAAGGTGAGGCCATGCTCCGCGAAGACCGGGGCCAGCTCGTCGTAGCGCGTGAGGAGGTCGCGGCGGATCGCCTGGTAGGCGTGCTCGCAGACGGCACGCCGCTCGGAGAAGCTGAAGATGTTGGTGAAGAACATCAGGTAATCGTCCGAATGAGGCTCGAAGAGGACCACGTCGGCGTCCTTGAAGCGGGTCTCGTAGGCTGCCATGCCGACTTCGAGGCGCGAGTGGATGAGAGTCCGGAAGGTCTGCGAGAGCACGGACGGCAGGCCGTGGTCCAAAAGCTGGCCGCGGCGCATGAATCCAGTCTCGACCGTGCGGACCGTGTCCACCGGGACGATCGGGTTGATGCAGATCACGAGATCGGTGCCTTTCTCCAGGGCCACCGAGGCGTGCAGGGTCTTCAAGAGCACGCCGTCCACGTAGTGCCGTCCGTCGATCTCGACGGGCGGATAGAGGCCGGGGAGCGCCGAGCTGGCGGCCACGGCCTGGGAGATTGGAATGTGGTCCAGGCCGGGCTCGCCGAAGCGAACCGCCTGCCCCGAGTCCAGATCCGCGGCCACGACGACCAGGGTCTTGCCGAGCTTGCGGAAGTCGTCGGTCCGCCCCTTGATGTTGTAGATCTTCTCCAGGTATTCCTGGATCGGCTGGTTGTTGAACACCCCTACGGGGAGCGCCTGGGACAGCCGCGTCAACGACTCGACGAGCGTCAGGTCCCGCCGGTGGGTGAACCAGTCCCAGATCGATTCGAAGAAGAGCCGGGGAAACGCCTGGCCGCTCCGCAACATCTCGCGAAACGAAGGGGTGAGGAAGGTCTCCGGAACAAAGGGGTGCTCGCCGGGCTCGGTCGAGACGATGGCCCGGCACATCTGGGCCGTCGTCAGATCGTTGGCGAGGTTGGCGCAGATGAAGGCCCCCGCGCTCACCCCCACGTAGGCGAAGAGATTGTTGAGGTCGAGACCGTCGACAGCCTCATCGAGAGCCCGGAGGGCGCCGATCTCGTAGATCGCACCCTCCGGACCCCCGCCGGCGAGCGCCAGTCCGATCTTGGGGGAGCTTCTGGAAGTACTTCCGTTGCTGGGCTCCACCGCCGCGCTCCCGGTGCCTACACGATGATCTTCGAAGGATCCGTGGGAGTCGTGGCGGTTTCAGGCGTCACGACCTCCGGACCGGTGGTGGCCGGGGTCACGCGCGGCTTCAGAGCTTCCACCTTGGCGTTGAGCTCTTCGACGCGCTGCGTCAGCGTGCGGATCTCGTCCCGGGTGGGCACGCCCAGCCGGTGGAGGGCCGAGGTCAGGGTCTCGTCGAACCTGCCGCCCCAGCTCTCGAAGGTGCTCTCGGCCTTGGCCCGCACCTTCTCGGCCTCGGTCTTCAGCTTGTCGACCTCGACCTTGCCCTTGGCCTCGACGTCACGGCCGCGGTCGACCAGACGGCTGAAGAGCTTGGAGCCCTCCTCCTCGGCCGCCGCGAGGGCGCCGAGGCCGGCCAGCCAGATGCGGTGCACCGAATCCTTGATCTCGTCCTGAACGTTTCTATCCTGGGTCGTGGTCCCAGTCGTGTTGGTCGTATCCATGGCTCATCCCCCTTGGTTACTTGGCGGTCTTTTTGGAACGCGTCCGGGTCGCCTTGGGCTTCTCGGCCTCGGCCGCGGGAATGATCAGCTTCGTCTCTTCTTCTTCCAGGGCCACCCGGTACATCGCATCCCGGAGG
Organism: Thermoanaerobaculia bacterium; assembly: GCA_035278895.1. Classification (GTDB taxonomy): domain Bacteria; phylum Acidobacteriota; class Thermoanaerobaculia; order Multivoradales; family UBA5704; genus DATARR01. The sequence continues at coordinate 2,925 of DATEIO010000421.1, forward strand.
CCCGCGTACTCGTCGATCTTCCTGCCGAGCGTGTCCAGCCGCGCGGCGAAAATGCGCACGTCGTCCCGGGTTATCACGTTGAGCCGCTTCAGCATCTCCTTGCTCTCGTAGGCGACGGTGTCTTCCAGGAGCTTGCCGAGGCCCTTAACGGAGGCGGTCGTCTTCTCCGCCACGTCCGTGGCGACCTTCTTCTGCTTCTCCTCGACCGGACGGCCGAGCTCCACCAGACGGCCGAACAGACCGCGGCCGCCCTCCTCCACCTCGGCGGCCACGCCCAGGCCGGCCAGCCAGAGGTTGCGACCGGCATTCAGGATCTTCCCGAAGCCGGAATCCGTGCGAATCTGGGTTTCGTTCATTTCAGATCTCCCTCGGTTTCGGCCTTGCCGACACCCGCCACAGCCACATCCTGCCGCTCGAGATCCGCCAGCGACGACTCGAGCTGCTCCAGCCGCGCCCGCAGGGACGACATCTCCTCGCGGGCCCGCCGCACCGGCCCCAGCCGGTCGATCAGCCGGTCCACGCTGTGCTGGACCTGCTCCAGACCCGTGTTGACGGCGCGCTCACCAACGCGCACCAGATCGTGCAGGAGCTCGCTCGGCAGGAACGACGTCCCCTTGCGGCCCTCGTCCAGGATGATCTGCGTCAGCGTCTGCGACGTGACGTCGCTGCCGGTGGCGTTGTCCACCACCCGGACCTCCTGCCCCTGCCGAACCCAACTCGCGATCTCGTCCAGCGAGACGTACCGGCTCTCCTCGGTGTCGTACAGTTTTCTGCTCTCGTAGCGTTTGATGAGCCGGATCATGTCTTCTCCTCGTGTTGTCTGCGGACATCCCGGGCGTCCGCTGACAAAATGAACTTTACCGCACTGCGGCAAAGGAAGTCAAGGGGTTTTGACGCAGCGCGGCAAGAAGCCTCACGACGTCCTGCTCACATACCGCTCCCACTCCGCGAGACGCCCTTCGAGCTGCCGGCCGAGCCTTTCTAAAGACGGCAGATCGGTCGGCTCCTCGGGGAGGAGCGGCACATCGACCAGCGGCTGCTCGCGGGCGAGGAGCTTCGCGAGCTCCACGAGGCCGCGGCGGTCGCGCTCCCCGGCCCAGGCGAGGAGCTCCCAGCCGCTCGGCTGGCAGGGGATGCTCGAAGGGGGCGGCGCGCCGTCCAGGAGGAAACGGGGGTGGACCCGGTTCACGACGATGGGGCCGAGGTGGTAGCCGGCCTGCTCCAGGTGGCGGGCGAAGAAGAGGGTGTCCGGAATCCGCTCCTCCCCGGGGCCGCCGACGAGGACGAAGAGGGTCTTGGGGGACCGCAGCAGCTCCTCCACCTGGCGCGCCCGGTCCCGGAATCCTTCGTAGAGAGGACCGAAGGCCTGGAAGAACTCGGCCATGTCGCGCAGGAGGTCCATACCTACGACCTCGTCCAGAAACCGCTCGGCGCGGCGGCCGAGGGCGCCCCAGCGGGAGGCGGCCTTGAGATGGCCCGCTTCGTCGAACCAGGGTTTGAGCGCCACCCGGAGGGCGCCGCTCTCCAGGAAGCCCACGATGCGCGCCGGCGCCTCCAGGAAGTCGAGCGCCTGCCGGGTGGGCGGCGTGTCGAGGATGATCTGCCCGTAGCGGCCGTCCCCGGCCACCTCGAAGAGGCGCTCGACGGCCATGTATTCGAGGATGCCCCCGAGGCTCCCCGAAAGGTGCTGGTAGAAGCGGTTGCCGAGGACGCGGCTGCGCGACTCCTCGTCCGGCGCGTAGCGCTCGATCAGGCGGTCGAAGGTCTGGCGAGCGTCGAGCAGGCTCGCGTGGAGGGTGCCCGGGGCGTCGAAATCCACCGGCACCTCGCGGAGCTTCGCCTCCTCCCCCACTCCCAGGGCCTGCTTCAGGCGGAGCGACGGGTCGAAGGTCATGACCAGCGTATTGCGCCCCTCGCGGGCCGAGAGGACCCCCATGGAGGCGGCGAGCGTGGTCTTGCCCACGCCGCCGGAGCCGACGACGATGATGAGCGGGTGGCGATCCGAGATCAGGTCCATCAGGCCACCTCCGTCCGCCGGGCGGACTCCGCGAAACACCGGCCGAGCGCGGCCAGAAGCGCCGGCCCGCGGTCCATGGGGAGTTGGGGCAGCTCGACGCGCGGCCCCTGCCAACTCGTCTTCAGCCGGTCGAGCTCGCGCTCGTTCAGCCGCCGCCGCTTGCGCCAGAGCGAGACCAGCTCGTTGTCCTTCTCCTCCGGCCCGGGCGGAGCCGGCGGATAGAGGCCGTTGACCACCAGCGCCTCGGCGTCGCGCCGGATGCGGTCCTGGAGCGCCACCCGCAGCTCCAGCGCCTCCTCGACCGGCATCTCCTCGGCCTGGGTCACCACCACGATCCCGCACTTCTCGGGATCGGCGATCAGGGTCGCGAGCTCGCCCGCCATGTGGGCGAACGGGCCGTTGGTGATCACGTCCGTCACCAGCGAAGGCGCGGCAAGGAGGGCGACCCCATGCCCGGTCGCCGGAGCGTCCAGGATCACCGTGTCGAGCTCCGGCGTGCCCGGCCCTCCGATCCCCCGCAGCAGCCGGAGGGCATGCCCGAGGATCGCGAGCTCCTTCAAGCCCGGCGCGCCGGTCGCGAAGTGGTGGTAGATGGGGCTGTCGAGCACCCGGCGCACGATGAGCTCGAGCCGGATCTGGTCGCGCACCACCTGGTCCAGCACCTGCCGCGGCTTCAGGTTCTGCACCCAGAGCCGCGGCCCGGCCTGGAGAATGTCGCCCCCCGAAGGCGGCGTCCCCATCATCTGGTGGAGGTTCTCCCGGGGATCGACCTCGACCACCAGGACGCGCTTTCCGGTCGCGGCGGTCGCCTGGCCGAGCACGGCCGAGATCACGGTCTTGCCGACCCCGCCCTTGCCGGTGACGACCAGAAGCTGGCGGCGGGCGAGCTGTTCGATGAGATTCATGGGCGGACGGTCCTCTCTCCTTCGCGTTCCCCGCCAGGGCTCTGCAAGACCTCTGCCGCAGAGCGGCATAACTATATCCTACCCGTTCGGGGCGTTGCCTTTCCTTCAGCAGCGCGATAAAACCGGAGGCGCCATGAGCTTCCCATCGACCCGACTCCGCCGCTTCCGCCGGACTCCGACCCTGCGCCGCCTGGTGCGGGAGACCCGGCTCACCGCCGACAATCTCGTGCTCCCGCTCTTCGTCTGCCCCGGAGAAGGGGTGGAAAACCCCGTCGGGTCCATGCCCGGCGTCTACCAGCAGTCGGTCGACCGGCTGGTGGAGACCTGCCGGCAGGCCTATGCCGAGGGGATCAAGTCTGTCCTCCTCTTCGGCCTTCCCGAGTTCAAGGACGCCACGGGCAGCGCCGCCTGGTCGCCGGACGGCATCGTGCAGCGCGCCATGCGGGCGCTGACCACGGAGGTGCCGGGGCTCGTCAAGATCGCCGATGTCTGCTTCTGCGAATACACCGACCACGGCCACTGCGGCGTGCTCCACGGTCACGAGGTGGACAACGACGCCACGCTCGAAAACCTAGCCCGGCAGGCGGTCTCGCTCGCCGAGGCCGGGGCGGACGTCATTGCCCCGTCGGACATGATGGACGGCCGGGTGGCGGCGATCCGCAAGGCGTTGGACGCCGCGGGCTACTCCCAGACCCCGATCCTCTCCTACGCCGTCAAGTTCGCGAGCGGCTTCTACGGACCGTTCCGCGAGGCCGCCGAGTCCGCCCCCTCCTTTGGAGACCGGCGGGCCTACCAGATGGACCCGGCGAACGGCCGCGAGGCCATGCGCGAGGCGGAGCTGGACGTGGAGGAAGGGGCCGACATGCTGATGGTCAAGCCCGCCCTCCCCTACCTGGACATCCTGGCGGGCTTGCGGCAGCGCTTCGACCTGCCGCTCGCCGCCTATCACGTGAGCGGCGAATACTCGATGATCAAGGCCGCTGCCGAGCGCGGCTGGATCGACTACAACCGGGTCATGATGGAATCGCTCATCGCGATCCGCCGCGCGGGCGCGGATCTCATCATCACCTACGCAGCGCGCGAAGCGGCGCGCCTGCTGGCCGAAGGGTGGGCGGAATGAATCTTCTGGAACGGGCCGAAAAAGTCCTCCCCGGCGGGGTCAATTCTCCCGTCCGCGCCTTCCGGGGCGTGGGCGGATCGCCGGTCTTCGTCCGCGCCGCTTCGGGAGCGTACCTCGAAGGCGAGGACGGCCGGCGCTACGTCGACTACATCGGCGGCTACGGCCCCCACATCCTCGGGCACCGCCACCCGGCGATCGTGGCCGCCATCGAAGAGGCGCTCGGGCGCGGCACGGCGTTCGGCGCGCCCACGCTCGCCGAGGTGGAGCTCGCGGAGGTGATCGTCTCCGCGTTCCCGTCCGTCGAGATGGTGCGCCTCGTCAACTCGGGCACCGAAGCCACCATGTCGGCCCTGCGCCTCGCCCGCGCGGCCACAGGGCGCAACCGGTTCCTCAAATTCGAGGGGTGCTATCACGGGCACGCCGATCCGTTCCTGATCGCCGCCGGCTCCGGCGCGGCCACGATCGGCGTCCCCTCCTCCCCGGGCGTTCCCCAGGCCGTGGTGGCCGACACGCTGCTCGCCCCGTACAACGATCTCGAAGCGGTCGAGCGGCACTTCGCGGCCTCAGGAAGCGAGATCGCCGCGGTGATCGTCGAGCCGGTCGCGGGCAACATGAATCTCGTGCCGCCCGTGCCCGGGTTTCTCGAAGGGCTCCGGGCTCTCTGCGACCGCCACGGCGCGCTCCTCATCTTCGACGAGGTGATGACCGGGTTCCGCGTGGCCTGGGGTGGCGTGCAGACCGTGCTCGGCATCACGCCGGACCTGACCACGCTGGGCAAGGTGATCGGCGGAGGCCTCCCGCTCGCGGCCTACTGCGGCCGGCGGGACCTCATGCAGAAGATCGCCCCGGCCGGCCCGGTCTACCAGGCCGGAACCCTCTCCGGGAACCCGCTCGCTGTAGCCGCCGGCCGCGCGGCGCTGGCCGAGCTGTCGAAGGACGTGGACTGCCCCTACGAGAAGCTCGAGAAGACCGGCCAGAGGCTGGAGACGGGAATCGCGGAAGCGGCCCGCCGCCACGGCATCCCCTGCCGGGTGGAGCGCCGGGGCGCGATGATGGGCCTCTTCTTCACCGACGGCCCCCTTCGCAACATGGACGACGTCACCGCGACCGACCGCGCCCTCTTCTCCCGCGTCTTCCACCTCCTCCTGGAGCGCGGCGTCCACCTGCCGCCCTCCGCCTACGAGGCCATGTTCTTCTCGACCGCCCACGGCGACGCGGAGATCGCGGCAACCCTCGAAGCCTTCGACAGCGCCTTCGGCGAAGCGGTACGCGCAGGGAGCGCCGGGAGATAACCGCATGACCCACCCAGACGTCCTGGTCATCGGCGGCGGCATCATCGGCCTCGCCTGCGCCCGCGAGCTCGCGCTCCTTGGCCTCCGGGTGGAGATCGTCGAGCGCCTGCCCGCCGGCGCCGAGGCTTCCGTGGCCGCGGCGGGCATGATCTCTCCTGTGGACGAGACCTCCGTCCCCGGCCCCTTCCTGGACGCCTGCCGCGCCTCGCGCGACCTCTGGGGCCCCTGGGTGGCGGCGGTCGAGGAAGAGACCGGCCTCTCGATCGACTACGACACGAGCGGCGCCCTCCTGATCGCCCTGAACGACGAGGAGGAAGCGGCTCTCGACAGGACCGAGCGCGTGGCCAGCGGGCTGGGAGAGATGGTGGAGAGCGTCGATCCGGAGGCGCTCCGCCGCTGGGTGCCCGACCTCCACCCCGAAGTCCGGCGCGCCCTGCTCCTCCCCGGGGACCACCGGGTCGACAACGTCCAGATGTGCGCGGCCCTGGCTATGGCCGCCCAGAAGCTGGGCGTGATCGTCCACCACGCGAGCGAGGTCCACAGCGTCGAGCTCCGCCAGGGAGGCACGGCGCTCATCCACGGCAACCACTGGCACAAAGAGGCGCGCATCCTCGTCGTGGCGGCGGGAGCCTGGAGCGGCCTTCTTCCTCCGCTCCCCGCGCTCCCCCTCCGGCCCGTACGCGGCCAGATGCTCCTCCTGGGCGGCATCGACTGGCCCTGGAAAGGCACCGTGCGGACGAGCATCGGAACCTACGCCGTGCGGCGCGGCGAGACCGGCCTCCTCGTGGGCTCGACTGTCGAAGAGGCGGGATTCGACAAGCACACGACGTTGGGTGGCGTCGAGGAGCTGATCTCCCTCTCGCGCCGCCTCTTCCCGCGCCTCGAAGCCCGCCTGGAGTCCATCTGGGCCGGCCTCCGCCCCGGAACGCCGGACGACCTCCCCATCCTCGGTCCCCTCCCCGGCTGGCCCGCGGTCGCCGCCACCGGCCATTTCCGGAACGGCATCCTCCTCGCCCCCTGGACGGCGCGCCAGGTCGGGCGTATGGTGGCCTACGGAGAGCGCCCCCCCGAGATCGAGGCGTTTTCCCCGTCCCGTTTCGGGAGTGCCCCCTGAGATACGCTCCCGTTGTGCCCCGGCAAGGCTCGGGTATAATGCCGACTCGCGTGGGAGTACCGTTCGGACTGGCGGCCTAAGGAGGGCCCGGCATGACTCACATCATCTGTGAACCCTGTGTTGGCGTGAAGGACAC
>DATEIO010000422.1:0-2072 GCA_035278895.1 Thermoanaerobaculia bacterium
TTCTCGACTCGGGGGCGAGCTGGGCGAGGGCCTGGCGGACGGTCAGGCGCAGGTCGCCGTCCGCCTCGGGCGGGCTGGTGAGGAGCAGGTCGTCCAAGGGCTCGGGCTCGACTCCCTTTCCGGACCTCCGCCAGAAGTCCACGATCTTGTGGCGGGTCAGGGTGTAGAGCCAGCCGGCCACGGTTCCACGGTCGGGCCGGTAGGTGCCGGCTTTGGTCCAGACGGAGAGGAAGACCTCCTGGGCGACGTCCTCGGCGAGCTGCCGGTCGCTCGCGTGGCGCTCGGCGTAGGCGATTACGCGGGGGGCGAACCGCTCGTGAAAGGTCTGGAAGGCCTCCAGGTCTCCCTGGGCGACGCGCGCCAGCAGGATCTCGTCGCTCTCGGTCGTCATCGCGTTCTCCTCGTCGGTTCCGCGACGAGAAAGATCCCGCTGGCGCGCGAATGGGGTAGCGGATCAATTCTTGGGCGGCGGCGGAGCGGTCGAAGGCCACGGATCGGTGTCGGTGGGCGTCATGCCCGTGCTGCTGAGCTCGGCGGCGGAGGTGTCGGCCGTCTTCTCTTCCTTTTTCTTCTCGTCCTTGGGATCTGCGGGTTGGCTCATGGTTTCCTCCTCAAAAAATCGTTCTGGTGGATAGATCCCGACCCTCGAAGATCGTAGTAGCAGTCCTCACCTCCAGTCTCCCTGGAGCACGAAGCCGGCCCAGTAGTACGGAGCACCCCAGCCCGGCTCCCGGGCAAGGGAGACCTGGGCGGCCCGCAGCGCGGCCGCGGGTGGGCGGCCCCGGTCGAGCATCTCTCGATAGAAGCGGCGCATCAGCTCGGCCGTGGCGCGGTCCTCGACCGGCCAGAGGCTCACGAGCACCCGCCGCGCCCCGGCGTGGAGGAACGCCCGGGGGAGCCCCACCAGCCCCTCGCCCCGGATCTCCCGGCCGAGCGCGGTCTCGCAGGCGGAGAGCACCACGAGGTCAGCCGGAAGATCCAGCCGGTCGATCTCCTTGGCGCGCAGGAATCCATCGGAGAGGGCAATGCCGGAGCGCTCGGGTTGCTCGGCGTCCAGTATCCCGTGGGTGGCGAAGTGGACGATGCGATAGCGGGCGAGGCGCCCGCTCGTGACGGCCTCCCGGGTGGCCGCAGTCCCCAGAATGGCCAGGCGCTCCTCTTCGGGGACCAGCGCGAGGAGGGTCCGTGCCTCTTCGCGGGAGAAGGGGAGCGGCGGGAGCCGGTCTCCGAAGATGGGATCGGCCACGACCGCCAGGGTGTCCGGAGCGGGGGGACGGCCGGCCGTCTTGCGCCGCAACGCCGCGAGAGCCGAGATGGAGGGGAGGGTCACCACTTCATGCCCGGCAGCCGCGGGCAGCGCTCCGAACGGGAGGGCTAGGAGCGCGCCGTCCCCCACGACCACCAGCCGCCGGTTTCCGAGCCGGCCAGCCACGGGGGAGAGGAGGAGACGGGACAGCTCGTCGAGAGCCTGGGCGGTCCGCGCCCGGGCGAGGGTCTGGTGGCTCGCGGCGAGGAGGACGTGGGCGCTTCGGGCCGCGTCTTCCAGGACCTTCCGCGGGGGAAGCTCGAACGTCTCGAAGGTCCCGGGGGTGACGGCCCAGAGGACGCTCCGCTCTTCGCCCAGGGCGTACTGGAGGAGCACGCTGTCGCCATCCAGAAGCTCTCTCTGGACCTCGTCCAGGAAGACCGGGCGGGCGCTGCGTCCGGCCAGGATGTCGAGCAGGCTCCGCGCCCGGGCGCGCTCGCTCGCCTCGAAAGCCTTGCGGTCCTCCCCGAGCTCCCGAAACAGATCGATCGCGAGGCCGTAGGTCCTCTGTTTCGTGGCCAGGAAGGAAGCGCGGGTGTCGGGGCCGGCGGGCTCTTCGCGGAGAGATTCGATCCGCCCGAGAGCGTCTTCTGCGGCGGCCAGGGCGCCGTGGAGGTCTCCTTCGCGGCGGCGGACGCGGGCGAGGCCGTCGAGCGCCTGCGCCTGGGTCTCGCGATTGCCGGCTTCCTCGGCGAGGCGCAGGGCCCGGAGGCTCAGGTCCTCCGCGGCTTGGGAGTCATCCTCAAGGCGCGCCAGGTGGAGGAGA
>DATEIO010000423.1:0-8280 GCA_035278895.1 Thermoanaerobaculia bacterium
GGCCCGGGCGGGGGAGCGCCCCGGACAGAGATGGCGCCGTCCCAGGAGAAGCTCCCGGTCCCGGGCTCGGGTACGCTCCGCCTCGAAGACCTCCTCAAAAACCCCTTCCGCCTCCAGGCCTTCCGCCCCTACCAGGAAGCGGTCTGCCGCGCCGTGGTCGAAGGCAGAGACGTCCTCCTCGTCATGCCCACTGGCGCGGGCAAGTCCCTCTGCTACCAGCTTCCCGGGCTCGCCCGCGGCGGCACAACGCTCGTGGTCTCGCCGCTCATCGCATTGATGGAAGACCAGGTCGGCAAGCTCCGCGAGCTGGGGCTCCGGGCCGAGCGCATCCACTCCGGGCGGGATCGCGCCGCTTCCCGGCAGGTGTGCGTGGACTACCTCGCGGGCCGGCTCGACTATCTCTTCATCGCTCCCGAGCGCCTGTCCGTCCCCGGCTTCCCCGAGATGCTGGCGAAGCGCAAGCCCGCGCTCGTGGCAATCGACGAAGCCCATTGCATCTCCCAATGGGGGCACGACTTCCGGCCGGACTACCGGCTCCTGGGCGGCCGCCTCCCCCTTCTTCGCCCGGCCCCGGTCATCGCGTTGACCGCCACCGCCACCCCGCTCGTCCAGCAGGACATCTCCGAGCAGCTCGGGCTCGCAAATCCCGGCCGCTTCATCCATGGCTTCCGGCGGACCAACATCGCCGTCGAGGTCGTCGAGATGAAGCCCTCGGACCGCCGCGACGCCGTGCGCCGTCTGCTGGCTGACCCCGAGCGGCGGCCGGCCATCGTCTACGCTCCCAAGCGCAAGGAGGCGGACGCCCTGGGCGAAGAGCTTCAAGAGCTCTTCCCCGCCGCCGCCTACCACGCCGGCATGACCGCCGCGGAGCGCGACCGGGTCCAGAACGCGTTCCTCTCCGGGAGGCTCCAGGTGATCGTGGCGACCATTGCCTTCGGCATGGGCGTGGACAAGCCGGACGTCCGCACCGTCATCCACACCGGCCTGCCCGGGAGCGTCGAGGGGTACTACCAGGAGATCGGCCGCGCCGGCCGCGACGGCAAGCTCTCCCGCGCCGTCCTCCTCTATTCCTATGTGGACCGCCGGAATCACGAGTGGTTCCACTCCCGCGACTATCCGGAGGTGGACGTCCTGGACCGCATCTTCCGGTCCTTGACCGCCGAGCCCCGGGCGGGCGAGCGGCTGCGCGGAAAACTGGAGATCGACGAGGACGTCTTCGAAAAAGCCTTGGAAAAGCTCTGGATCCACGGCGGCGCCCAGGTGGACGCGGACGGCAACGTCTCTCTCGGGGCACCCGGCTGGCAGCGGCCCTACCTCACCCAGCGGGATCACAAGCTCGCCCAACTCGAGCAGATGATCCGCTACGCCGAGGCCCACGGCTGTCGGATGCTCGAGCTGGTGCGCCACTTCGGAGACCAGGAGGACTCGGGCGAGCCCTGCGGGATCTGCGACGTCTGCGCGTCCGACGCCTGCGTGGCGCGCACCTTCCGCCGGCCCAACGCCCTCGAATCGGAGCTCGCCGTCAACGTTCTCTTCGCGCTCCGCCGCCGGGACGCCCAGACGACGGGCCAGATCTACCGCGAGGTCTGTCCCGACGAGCTGTCGGACCGCAAATCCTTCGAGCGCCTCCTGGGCGGCATGTCCCGCGCCGGCCTCCTCACGCTCGCCGAGGACTCCTTCGAAAAGGACGGCAAGCTCATCCGCTTCCAGCGCGCGACGCTGAACCCCGAGGGCTACCGCGGAGAGCCGGACGCCGTGGCCCGGATCGAGATGCCCGAAGAGGTGGCGAAGACGCGGAAGAAGCGTGACCGATCGAAGCAGCGGGAGGAGAGGAGAGCGTCCTCCACTCGCAAGGAGATCGCCCTGCCCACGCAGGAAGGCCTCCTCGGCCCTACCCCCGCGCCGCCGCCCGTCTCCCCGCACCTCGTCGAGACCCTGAAAGCCTGGCGCAAATCCGAAGCCCAGCGCCGCCGCGTCCCCGCATTCCGCATCCTGACCGACCGCGCCTTGACCGCCCTGGCCGCCGAGCGCCCCCGAAGCGAAGCCGACCTCCTGAACGTCCCCGGGATCGGACCGACGATCGTCGAGAAGTACGGTCGGGAGATTCTGGGGATGCTGGGGGAGGGCGGATAGAAACAATTTCTGCACCCAGCCCCGTCCCACGGATCAGATCCCTCCCGGGGATCCTGATTGCATTATGGCCACATCGTTACATGATTTTCCTTTCTATAAGTTTGACATCCGGGAGCTGCCAGGAGTACGTTGCAGAAAAGGTTCTCGAAGCCAGGAGGAATCGCCAATGCCCCAGGTGGACATCCAAGAGCTGCGCATCCTGCCTCCGTTGGCGATCGCGCGGTTCGGCTCCTCTCCCGATCCGATGGATAACTACGAGCTGCGGGTCCCGGAGGGTGACCCCGCCGGATTCCGGGAGCTCGTCGCGGCGGAGACCCTGGTCGTGAGCCGCGAGTCCGGCGAGATCGTGGAGAGCACCGTCCCTCCCGCGGTGGCTTTCCGCGACACCCAAGGCAAGCTCAAGCCGGTAGCGCCGTTTTTCGAGGTCTGGGCGCGCTTCACCGAGGACGGCCCGCTCGAGCCGCTCACCCGGGAGCACTTGAACGATCCGGCGGAGCTGACCTGGCGCGTCCGGGTCGGCAATCACAAGCTTTTCCGCCGCACCGGGGACGACCGGGACCGGATCGAAGCGGAGACGGGACCGTTCAGCGATCACACGGTGAAGCCTCTCGCGGGGAGGGCCGCCCATTTCCGGGAGGGCAAATCCGTCCCCCTGGGCTCGGTCCAGTATCTCCGCCCCACGGACGCTTTCCCGGAGATCCGGCTGCGCTTCACGCCGGCAACCGGCAAGGTCTACGGCCACCGGCCTGGCGATCCGAACACCGTGGACACCGTCTACGACCCGGTCCGCGGGCGTTGGGACAACCACAACGACGGTTTCGAAAGCCTCCCGCCGGGAACGCCTCCCTCGACGATCCCGGTCCAGATCTATGCGCGCGACCAGCGCCCCGGCCCCAACCGGGGACGCAACCTCGGATATCTCGACGACTCCTGCGACGGCATCATCGAAGCCGAGATCCAGGTGAACGGCCGGACGCTCACGTCCTTCGCGCGGATCACCGTGGGCCCGCCGGATTACGCGCCGGACAGCTCCCACCCGCGCACGGTGGCCGACGAGATCGAGCAGATGATCCTCGGGCCGGCCGTCACCAGTTCCGTCGAGGCGGACACAGTCATCGATATCGTCCGGCGGGCTTTGGAGACCATGCGGCTGATGAATTCGGAGGCCTGGAACGTCCTCTATGCCGACGGCGCTTTCACGCCCCAGCAGGCCAATTACGTCAACGCGCAGGACCGGCACGCCGCGGTTCTCCAGGCGCTCGAAGGCTTGAAGAAACCGGCCGGAAGCCCGGAGCGGACCGCCGCGGTGGGAGCGCTGAGCCTCGTTCACAGCATGCTGCGCTCCTATGACAACGCCATGATCGATCGCTCCCCGGCGGGTTTCATGGCGATGCCCGCCCTGATGCGCGGCAGCGACGGCCAGAACCTCGCGCTGACGAGGCGGCAGCGCAACCTGGTCGAGAAAGCGGCGCGGGATTTCGGCGAGGAGCCTCAGCAACCTCCTCAGGGAAACAGCGCCGAGCAGGACATGATCCGGATGATCGAATCGCTCGCCGTGAACGCGATCCGTCATACGCGGTTCGACGCAGGCGGGGGGAGACGGCTGAGCGACCTGTTCAGCGATCCGCCGGCCCTGCTTCAGTATCTCAGGACGTCGAACGCGCAGGGCCTGGCTTCCGGACCGTTCCGCGACCAGCCTCTGGTCGTCCCGGGAAACCCCGACGCCTCGGCCTTCGTCGGCCTGCTCGCACGGCCGGGCCATCCGATGAATGCCCCGTTCTCCCAGACCGATCCCGCGACCGGAAAGCCGCGCATCGACGTCGTCCGGGACTGGATCCGATCCCTCGCCCCCGTTTGAAGGAACAAAATCGAAGAGGAGCCCGCAATGGCACCGATCGAACCCAAGAACCTGTCGGCGCAGCTCAACTACCGGGGGCGCGGCAACCCTCCGGGCACCCATCCGCGGGAGGCGATCTCCAACTGCTTCCCGGGCCTCGAATTCGATTTCCGCAACGTCTGGCGGCGCCTCTTCGTCGGCATCGAGCTCCACGAGGCGGACACCCGCGTGGTCAAGGTCGAGCCGGGCAGCGAAGCGGCCGCGCGCGGGGTCACCACGAGCCACGACCTGGTGTCCGTCGGAGGCGTCCCCGTCCGCGCCCGGGTGCGGATCGGAGGGGTTCCGACCGACCGGACCGTCTCCCTCGAATGGGCGAACGCGCTGGCGCCGGTCCTCTTCGGCTCCAATCGGAGGCCCGAATGCCGGTTCGAGATCCTGGACAGTCCCGGGGCGGTGATCGTCAACCTGGAGCTGCGGCCGTTGTTCGACGGCGTGGCGATCTCCCAGGAGCTGGCGTCTCCCGGCGACCTGACGCAGAGCCTGTGCTCTCCCTGGCAAGCCGACTACCGGGAATGCGGTTGCTACTACTGGGCGGCGAGCCGGCCCGACTTCGTCAACGTCGAGACCTCCGGGGACCGCGCCCAAGGGCACAACTGGCTGGACCGGGAGCGGGGGGAGAAGGAGTACATCCCCGACGACCCGGGAGATCCCCGCCTGGCGAGCTACGACGACCTGTACAGAAACTGGGAGAAGGTCCTGAAGATCCAGATCGGCGGCAAGGACGAGGAGTGACGCGTGGACGCCGGGGAGCTCTTCGCCGCATCCGCCCCGCGGGTTTCCCAGGCGCATCTGTTCGGCACCGAGCACGGCTCTCACCTGCTGCTGCCGGACGGATCGCAGATCTACACGATCGAAGAGCGCACGCTCGCCCGGCTCAAAGAGGCGGTCGAGGCGGCCGATCCCGCCCGGGTCGGCGAGGCGCTCGCAGAGCTCGGGCTGGCCGGGCCGCCCCACGTTGGCGACGAGCCGCCGGCTTCGCTCCCTCTTCACGCGCTCTCTCTGGCGGTGGCCCAGAAGTGCAATCTCGGATGCACCTACTGCTACGCCCAGGAGGGAAGCTTCGGGAGCGCGCCGAAGAGCATGCCCTTGGAAACCGCGCTCGCGGCAATCGATCTCCTGCTCGCCGAGGCGGAGCCCGGGGGCCGAATCCACCTTTCTTTCCTCGGCGGCGAGCCGCTCTCCAACCGCCCGGTCCTCCAGGCCGCGACCGCTCACGCCGTCCGCCGGGCCGAAGAAAAAGGCGTGCAGGTCACGTTTTCGATCACGACGAACGGAACCCTGCTGACCCCGGAGGACGGCGATTTTTTCGAGCGCTACGGTTTCGCCGTCACGATCAGCCTCGACGGGATCGGAGCCGTCCACGACCGTCTGCGTCCTTTCAAAGGGGGACGCGGAACCTACGATCACCTCCTCGAACGCGTGGCGCCCCTCCTTTCGCAACAGCGCCGCATGCAGGTCTCGGCGCGGGTCACGGTCACGCCCAGAAACCTTTCTCTTCGCGAAACCCTTGAAGAATTCATCCGCCTGGGCTTTCACAGCGTCGGGTTCTCGCCCATCCTGAGCTCGCCCACGGGACGGGACGAGATGGACGCGCCGTCGCTCGCGACGATGCTCCGGCAGATGGTCGAGTGCGGCGAAGAGTTCGAGCGCCGGATCGCGGCGGGCCAGCGCTATCCCTTTCTGAACATGGTCAACGCCCTGCGGGAGATCCACAAGGGCACGCACCGGCCGTACCCTTGCGGCGCCGGTGCCGGCTACCTGGGCGTGTCGGCCGAGGGAGAGCTGGCCGCCTGTCATCGCTTCGTGGGGGACGAAGCCGGGGCGATGGGAGATCTGAGCGCCGGAGTCGACCCCGCCCGCCGGGCCTCGTGGTTGGCGGAGCGGCACGTGCACCGGCAGGAGCCGTGCCGGAGCTGCTGGGCCCGGTACCTGTGCGGCGGCGGCTGCCATCACGAGGTGATTCATCGCGGCCGGCCGGCCTGCGACTACATTCGGGGCTGGCTGCACTACTGCCTGCAGGCCTACGTCCGCCTTCACGAGAGGCGGCCGGACTACTTCGGATCGCCCTCGTGAGCCTCGCGGCCGAAATCTGCGTGATCGGAGGCGGGCCGGCCGGCTCGACCATCGCGCGCCGGCTCGCGCTCCTGGGGCACGACGTCTGCCTGCTCGACCGCGCCGCCCCCTCGCGCCCCCGTGCAGAGTCCCTCTCTCCGGGCCTCCTCCACCTGCTCGCCCTGCTGGAATTGCGGGACCGCGTGGAAGCAATCGCCTTCCTCCCGGGCGGAGAATCCCGCGTTCGCTGGGCGGGGAGGGATACGCTCGTCCAGGATCTCCGGCCGCATGTGGAGCGCGAGCGCTTCGACCGGCTGCTCTGGGACGCCGCCCGGGAAAGCGGGCTCCGGGTCCTCCGGCCGGCCAAAGTCTCCCGCCCTCGCCGGGAGGCGGACGGCTGGAAGATCCCGGTTCGCTGCGAAAGTGGCCCGATCGAAATCGAAGCCCGCTTCGTGGTCGACGCCGCCGGACGGGGCTCCGTGCTCGGCGGCCGCAAGCGGCGGAGCTCCGTGCCCACGGTCGCGCTGTCCGGGACGTGGGAGGACGTGCCGCCCGACCACCTCGGAACCCGCCTGGAAGCGGGCCGGCAGGAGTGGCTCTGGGGGGTTCCCTTGCCGGAGGGGACGTTCAGCGCCACGGTCTTTCTGGAGCCGGACCGCGGCCGCGAGAGCCTGTACCGGTCCCTGCTCTCCCGGTCCTCCCTGCTCTCCGGCTGCCTCCAAGGGCGGCTCGCCGGTCCGGTGCGGGTCTGCGACGCTTCCAGCTTCGTGGACGACCAGCCGGCCGGCCCGGGTTTCCTCAAGGTCGGGGAGTCCTCCTTCTCCGTCGATCCCCTGTCGTCCCAGGGCCTCCAGGCCGCGGTGCAGTCCGCGGTCCAGGGAAGCCTCGTGATCCACACGCTTCGCACCCGTCCCGAGCACGCGGCCGAGGCGATCGAGTTCTACCGGGCCCGGCAGACCGAAGCCGTCTCGCGGCACGCGAAGCTGGCGGCCCGGTACTACGCGGAGCAGAGCCTCGTCCAAGACCACCCGTTCTGGCGGAAACGCTCGGCCGGAGCCGCCGAGCCGTCCTTTTCACGAATCGCGGACTCCGCCCTGGATTCGGACCTCTGCCTGAAGCTCGAAGATCGGGCGCGGATCGTGACCACGCCCTGCATCCGGGGAGATCTGATCGTACCGATGCGCGCCCTCGCGCACCCGAACCTGGAGCGTCCGGTCGCCTACCTGAACGACGTCGAGGTCGCGCCCCTGTTGGACGCCTTTCCCCAGGGAGAAGCGGTCGCCGGAATCCTGTGGAGTTGGACCCGGCACGTTTCTGCGCAGGACGGAGCCGCAGCCCTGCGCTGGATGTGGAAACACGGTGTCATCGTGCCAGTCGAAGAGGCACGCCACCGTCCACCGTACTTTTAACGCCCGCTGCATCCTAACCGACTACGCGCTCACCGCCCTCGTCGGCGTAGGAAAATCAAGGGAATCCACCCACTGCCTTGAAACGCGCCATGAGCGTTTGACGGCCCTGATGCAGCAGCGATTTAACGGTTTCGATTGAAAGCTCCATTCTGGCGGCGATTTCCTGATACTTTAATCCTTCCTCAAAGCGCAGCCGCAATGCAAGACTCATCATTGGGGGTATATCTGCCAGAGCCTCTCGCAGAAGCCTTGTTCGCTCAGCATCAAGAGCATACTCCTCAGGAGATTGTTCATTGCCAACTATTTCCATTGTCCTCTCGTCGAATAGAAAGCTGGGCTCTTCGAGAGCTATCTCCGTACCAGAGCGCTTATCGGTGCGTCGACGCCTGATCTCGTTACGCCAGATGTTAGCGACGATTTGGAAAAGCCATCCCTCAAACCGAGCAGATCCTCGAAAAGATTCGATTCCTTGCGCCACTCGAAAAAACACATCTTGCGTGAGATCTTCGCTTTCACTTGAAGTGAAGCCTCGCCGCAGAAAGAACGAATGAACATTGCGCGTGAATTTTTGAAAGAGGAGACGAAATGCTTCTTCCCGATCGACCCCGAGTTTGATCTTTAGGATCAGATGGTTGACCGAGTCTCCAACGCCCACAATCGTGCGGAGGCCGCCTTGTGCGTTCGTGCTGAGCCGCCTTTCCGTCAAAAGGAGGCCTGTCATGCTCCCCGAGGCGACCCGTTGTGAGATCTCGCCTCCGGCAGCGATGCCAGCAAGAACGGGCACGAAAA
>DATEIO010000424.1:0-10942 GCA_035278895.1 Thermoanaerobaculia bacterium
CCAGCCGTCCCCCTCCGGCTCGAACACGCCGGAGACGGTGAGCGTCTCCGCCCCGGTCCGCACCATCTCCGCGCTCGACCGCGCGCCCGCCAGAAGCGACAGCGAGTCGACGACGATCGACTTGCCGGCGCCCGTCTCGCCGGACAGGACGTTCAGCCCCTGTCCGAACTCGACGGACGCTTCGGCCAGGACGGCCAGGTTACGGACGTGGATCTCTCGAAGCACAGGGGTCAGCAGCTAGTCACGGAATGACGATACCTCGAATGGAGGGGGAGTGTATCAGAGGTCGGGGGGCCGGCAGGAAGACCACGACCCGTGTAGGGTGCGCTGTGCGCACGTTTTGGGCGGTGGAAAGCAACACGTGCGCACAGCGCACCCTACGAGCTCACCAGCCCGTCCGCGTGCTCGTAGCGGTAGAGGCGGCCGTCCTGGGCCTCGGTGAAACCGGCGGGGACGAGGGATTTGGACAGCAGGGCGTCCGCCACGATCACCATGGCCACGTCCTGCGGAACGGGCTCGCCGCGGAGCGTGAGGCGCCCCGGGATCCAGAGCTCCGAGCCGGTGCTCCCCGGTGCCGGCAGCGTTTCAATCCGCCGGAGGAGATCTTCGACCGTACCCCTGAAAGGACGCCCCGCATCTCCGCTCATATCGTCTTCTCCCGCCTGGAGACCGCCGGTTCGAGGCAACTATCTTACTCCTATTTCGGATAATTGGCGCGATCGCTTACAGCCCACATGGAGTCCAGCGTCAGCAGGCCGTTGAAGATCTTGTCCTGCTGGGTGAAGACGTCCAGGGTGTCGGGAACGTCTGTCCCGCCCGCCAGGTAGCTCGAGTGCCGGTTGGGAGTCCGGCGGCTCGGCAGAGAGATGCTGGGCCACGCCGCGCGATGGTGGCAGTTGATGCAATTGGTCTCGATCGGATGCTGGGCGGCCAGCTCGATGTACGGGTTGTAGGCCACTGGCCACTTCTTGGGGTCCTCGTCCCTCAGATAGGTCGGCCAGGTGTTGAGATTTCCGGGCTTCTGGGGCTCGCCGTAGGTCGTGACCAGCATGTAGTTCTTCCAGGTGGCCGGGCCGGGAACGTCCTTGGGACGGATGCCGCCGTAACGAAGCTGGCAGGGCATTTCGTCCGAGCACAGGCGCGCCTTGTCGTGCCACCAGACCGACTGGAACGTCCAGTCCGGCCGCTCCGGCCGCTCCTTGGTCATGATGTGCATGGCGATCAGGACCAGGAAGTCCCCGGCGGCGAAGGGGCGGTTGTACGCCCAGATCGCCGAGGCGTCGAGCAGCGCGCGATCGCAGCGGTCCATGTTCCGGAGATCTTCCGCAGAGTATTGGAAGGAGTAGAAGTCCGAGACCGGGACCACGGCGGCGCTCGTGTAGGTGATGGGGCCGTACTGCCTCTGCTTGTCCGCCGTGAGGACGTTGTGAAGATAGGTCACCGGGACCGCCGCCGGCTCGGGCGGCCCGCCGATGTTTCCCGTCACGGCCACCGCGCGGTTCCAGCGGGCCTGGACCTCGAAGCCCGAGTAGGTCTTGCCGCGGTCGTTGTGGCTGTTGTCCGTCGACGGGAGCAGGTCGTCCCACACCGGCAGCGCCGTGTAGCCCCGGCCCTGGACCGGCCAGAGCATCGGCTTCAGCACGATCGAGCCGGACGGGAACGGCTGAATGGCCGAGGGAGGGCTGCTGCTTCCCGGAGGGAGCAGGAAGTCCAGTTGGCCCGCATCGTAGAGCCGCTGGCTCCGGATGTGGTTGAAGGCGTCCTGGTTGTAGATGACCCCCGCGATCATCACGTCGCCGTTGCTCTGGAAGGTTGGGCCGTCGATCAGCTTCGCCTCGCCGCTCACGGTCCGGACGCATCCCGGATAGGCATCGAGGACCCTCTTCGGGACCGGGTAGTGCGGCGCTCCGGGCACGGAGAGCATGGGGTTGCCGTCGCCTCCGATCGCATTGGCCCGATTGTGCCCGATCAGTGTCGTCGGACGGCTGGAGACGCCGGATCTCACGGAGTTGTACTGGTTGGTGAAGGCCTGGGTCGACGTGTACCACGTCCGCCAGACATAGTCGCCGTTCGCAGTCCTTTGATTGAGGCCGGCGAACAGGTTCCAACCGTGCGTTCGCGTGGCCGGGCCACTGGTGGGCCCTGACCAGCTCGCAACCTCCTCCTGCGTTGCGGGAAAGTCGAAGCCCGGCGGGAACGGAGCCGGCTGGATCGCCTGGGTGAGCACCGGCCCGGCCGCGAGCCGCGGGACGGCGGCGCCCAGGACTAAGGCGAGAGCGATGAGGGGCAGGGTCCAGGCGAGTCGGCGCAGCGGCAGGGTGCTCATCGGAGATCTCCTCGATGTCGAAAGCAGGCTGTTTTCCTGAGCTACTCGGCCTCGGCGCGCCCGGGCTCCTTCCGGCGGAGCAAGCGGACGCCTCCCAGGCCGAAGAGGGCGGCGAGAAGGATCTTTCCGAAATCGCCCAGGGTCGGGATCTCGGCCGGATCGATCGCCACGGTGTCGTCGTCCAGGATCGTCACCACCTCGGTCGTAGGAGACCCGAGCGCGGCGCCGCCCTGCGGGTTGAAGATCGTCACGGAGAAGCTCTCGGTCGGCTCCTGGACCCCGTCGTTGACGATCGTGACCTGGAACGTCTTGGGCGCGGCGTCGCCGTCCGCCCAGTTGAGGGTGCCGGCGACCGCGGCGTAGTCGCCCGGGGTCACCGCCGTCCCGTTGATCGTGAGATAGGAGACCGACACCGCCCCCTCCGAGCCGCCCGTGCGGGTGACGGTGATCGTGATCGTGCCCGCGCTCTCGTTGACCGAGGCCGAGCTCACCAGGAACTGGACCGTCCCCGCGTTGACCTGCCGCTCCACGGCGCCGATGTCGATGCGGCCGCCCGAGAGCCGGGCGAAGCCGCGCTGGTCGGTCGGCGGGGGCGGAGAGAAGCTCGCGTCGCCCGCGTTGACCGCCGGGCTCGTGGCCGCGGGCAGGTGGGTCTCGGTCGGTCCGCCGTTGTTCTGGAGAGGCCCGAGCTGCGGGTCCTGATTGAGGACGTTGCCGCCGTTGTCGTTGAAAACGGCCGTGCCCGGGGTCTCGATGAGGCTGAAGGAGACGTCGAAGCTCCCGTTGTCCGCCGTCGCCAGGTCGGGATCCGCGTTGGCCGTGTTGTCCCCCACGATCGTGTGCTCCACCATGAACGGGCCGGCCAGCGTGAAGAGCCCGCCGCCGGCGTCCGTGGCCGAGTTGCCGGCGACCGTCGAGTGACGGATCGAGAGGGAACCGCCGTAGAGCGAGTAGAGGTACACGCCGCCGCCCCGCCCCGGCCCCTCTCCCCCGGTGGCCTGATTTCCCGAGATGGTGCTGTTCTCGATGATCAGGGGATCGTCCAACTGGTAGACGAAGAGGCCGCCCCCCACCTCGGCGGTGTTGCCGGAGATCGTCGTGCCGCGGATCGTGTGGAGGCCGCCGTCCGTGTCGTAGAGGAAGATCCCGCCGCCCGTGAAGGCGGTGTTGCCGGAGATCGTCGAATTCTCGATCGTGGTGTCCGTGTAGGGCGCGTAGAAGAAGATCCCGCCGCCGTCCCCCAATGCGTCGTTGCCGCTGATCACCGTGTTCTGGATGAGGACCGGCCCCCCGGGGGTGCCCACGTAGACCCCGGCGCCGTCCAGATCCGCGGTGTTGCCCGAGATCTCCGAGTTGCGGATCGTGAGGGTCAGGGTGTTTCCGGCCTGGCCGTCCGCCCAGAGACCGCCGCCGTCCGCGCTGGCGGCGTTGCCGGTGACCGTCACGCCGTCGAGAACGAGGTTCTCTCCGAAATCGGCGATGCCGCCGCCCACCCCGGCGGTTCCGCCGGTGATGGTCAGGCCCGAGATCGTCACGTCGAGGGCCGCCGACCCGTTGTAGAGGTAGAACACCCGGGAGGACTTGTTGCCGGAGACCGTGAGCGCCGCGGCCCCGGGGCCCTGGACGTCCACCGAATCCGTAATCTCGAGCTGGCCCGTGGTGAGCGTGATCGTCCCCGTCAATCCCGTCTGGAAGGTGATGGTGTCCGCCCCGGCCGCGCCGTTGGCGTCTTCGATCGCCTGGCGCAGGCTCCCGGCCCCGTTGTCGTTCAGGTTGGTGACGTTGAACACCGCCGCCTGCGCCGGCTGCCCCGCCGCGAGCGCAACGCCCAGGGTCAGCGCGGCTCCCGAAGCCGCCCCCTTCGCGATCTCCCTGCTCCGCTTCCGGGCCGCGGCGCGGCGCTCCCGGCGAGATGGACGAAAGCCACTCTCCTGCATAGGGACAAGCTCCCTCCTCGGAATGCCAGTTTGACGACCTGGGCGTGATTCGGACGTAGTATAGACGACCATCCCCGGAAGATGCATGAGACTCGATACGGAATTCGTGAAGCTCCCCCTGCTCTTCGACGCGGACCGCCTGGCCGCGGAGATCGCGGCCATCCCCGAAACCGACTGGCGCCCGCACCCGCAGGGGCATCCCGGCAATTCGGCCCTGCCCCTGATCGCCGCGGAAGGCGATCCGGGCAACGACGCGACCCGGGGCCCCATGCGCCCCACGCCCCACCTCGCCCGCTGCCCGTACCTCCGGCAGGTGCTCGCCTCCTTCGGCGCCGTCCTCGGCCGCACCCGCCTGATGCGCCTGGACGGCAACGCCGAGGCCACGCCGCACTCCGACACCAACTACTACTGGATGCAGCGCGTGCGCATCCACGTGCCCGTCGTCACCCGGCCCGAGGTGCAGTTTCTCTGCGGCGACCGCTCCGTCCACATGGCCGCGGGAGAGGCGTGGATCTTCGACACCTGGAAGACGCACAACGTCTTGAACCCCAACCCCACGCGGCGCATCCACCTCGTGTCCGACACCGTGGGCTCCGCGGCCTTCTGGGATCTCGTCGCGCTCGGGAAGACCAGAGCCGACCCGCGCTTCGTCCCCTTCGACGCGGACCGCGACCCCGCGCTCGAATTCGAGACCGTCAATCAGCCGGTCGTCATGTCTCCCTGGGAGCAGGAGGTCCTCCTCGCCTCCTTTTCTGAAGATCTGGGAGCAGGGGATGGCCTTGCCGCCGAGCTCCGCGCCGAGCTCGACCGCTTCCGCCGCGACTGGCGCGCTCTCTGGGCCTCCCACGGCGAAGCGGCCAGCGGCTGGTCCGCCTACCGAAGCCTCCTCGAAAACCTCCAGGCCCGCCTCGCCCGCTTCGAAGGGCGCCTGCGCCTCGCGAACGGCTCCGAGGCGGTCGAGATCGTGCGGCAGATGGTGGTGCGGCCGGGGCTCAATCCGGATTTAAAGCCCTCTCCTTCAGGAGAGGGTTTGGGTGAGGTCGCAGGCGCAATCCGCCCGGGAAACGCTCAACCGGATGCAGCGGCTTACCCGCCCCGACCTCACCCTCCGGCTCCCTCTCCTAAAGGAGAGGGAGAGAAAGAGGGAATGAACCGGACAGCCCCTTTCGACCGCCCCGTCTTCATCGTCTCCTCCCCCCGCTCGGGCACGAGCCTCCTCTTCGAAACCCTCGCCCAGGCGCCGGGCCTGTGGACGACCGGCGGCGAGAGCCACGAGATCATCGAGGGGATCGAAGCGCTTCATCCCGCCCGACGGAGCTGGGAATCCAACCGTTTGACGGCGGAGGACGCCGATCCGGCCACCGTGCAGGCGCTGACCCGGCGCTTCCTCGCGCAGCTGCGGGACCGGGACGGCAATTCGCCTTCGGCGGGAGCCAGGGGCCTCCGGTTCCTCGAAAAGACGCCCAAGAACTCCCTGCGCGTCCCGTTCCTCGCGGCGGCCTTCCCCGACGCCCTTTTCATCTACCTGTACCGGGACCCGAGAGAAACCATTTCCAGCCAGCTCGACGCGTGGAAGTCCGGCCGGTTCGTCACCTACCCCGGCCTGCCGGAATGGGAGGGTCCGCCGTGGTCGCTCCTCCTCGTTCCCGGCTGGCGGGATCTGAAAGGAAAGGACCTCGCCGGGATCGTGGCCCGGCAGTGGGCCACCGCCACCTCGCAGCTCCTCGACGACCTGGAGGCCCTGCCCCCCGGCCGCTGGTGCGTGGCGAGCTACGACCGCCTCGTCTCCGAGCCGCAGACCGAGATCGAGCGCCTCTGCGGCTTCATCGACGTGGCCTGGGACCGCACGCTCACCGCGCCGCTCCCCCTCTCGCGCCACACCCTCACCTCTCCGGAGCCGGACAAGTGGCGGCACAACGGCGAAGAGCTGAAGCCCGTAATGCCGCAGATCACGAACATCGCCCAACGCGCGCGGGACGTCTTTGCCCACCCGCCGGCCATCCGGCCTGCCCGGCGGCCTCCTCCCGCCACGGACCCCAACGCCTTCCGGAGCGTCTATACGAACGGCTTTCCGCGGCTTCTCGCCCAGCTCGGCGCATCGCTTCTCGTCTCCACCTATCAGAGCGGGCGATTGATCGCCGTCCGCGCCGACGGCACCAGCTTGAACACTCATTTCCGTTCCTTCCCGAGCCCCATGGGGATCGCCGTGGGCCCGCACGTCCTGGCCCTGGGCACGCAGCGCCACGTCTGGGAGTACCGGAACCAGCCCGAGGTGGGCGCGAAGCTTCAGCCTCGCGGCAAGCACGACGCCTGCTTTCTTCCGCGCAAAAGCCACGTCACCGGAGACATCCGCGTCCACGAGCTCGCCTTCGCGGAAGGAGGCCTGTGGATCGTCAACACCCGCTTCTCCTGTTTGGCCGCCCTGGACGGCGAGCACAGCTTCGCCCCCCGCTGGCGCCCGCCGTTCGTCACCGCCTTGTCGGCCGACGACCGCTGCCACCTGAACGGCCTCGCGGTCGTGGACGGAAAGGTCCGTTTCGTCACCGCCCTGGGCGCCACCGATGCCCCACAAGGCTGGCGCGAGAACAAGGCGAGCGGCGGCATCCTGATGGACGTTTTGAGCAACGAAATCGTGGCCCGCGGCCTCTCCATGCCCCACTCGCCCCGCTGGCACGCCGGCCGCCTCTGGGTGCTCGAATCTGGAAAAGGAGAGATCGGAACCGTGGACCTCTCGACCGGCCGCGTAAACCCGGTCGCCCAACTCCCCGGCTTCACCCGCGGCCTCGCCTTCGCCGGCCCCTACGCCTTCGTGGGCCTCTCCCAGGTGCGGGAAAGCAACGTTTTCGGAGGTCTCCCGCTGACCGAGCGGGTCAAAGAAAAGCTCTGCGGCGTCTGGGTCGTGGACGTCCGCACCGGAGAGACCGCCGCCTTCCTCCGCTTCGAAGGCCTCGTCCAGGAGATCTTCGACGTCCAGCTCCTCCCCGGCATCTGCTACCCCGAGATCGCCGAGCCGGATTCGGATCTGATCGCGGGAGCGTTCGCGCTGCCGGCGGAGGCGTTGCGGGAGGTGGCGGGGGTCGGGGGATGAGAACATGCGTAGGGTGCGCTGTGCGCACGTGTTGCTTTCCACCACCCTTCTAAGACACACCGGCTTGCGACTAGTCTAGTGAAGACTGCCGCAGGGATCAGGTTGAGAAAAAGCCAGGCCACGGCGGTCCCCACTTCGCTGTCTTCGCAATAGGGGTACGAAGGCCGTCAAGGGATTTGCGAAATTGCCGCTTCTTCTTGGACTGAACCTTCATCACCGCAAACACCGGTTGTCCAGGAGTTTCATCAGGTCTGAGATCGGGAATGCCCTTTGATGTAGCCTCCTGGGCAGCAGCCAGCGTAGACGGTCCCGAGTAACCCGCGATTACGATGGTGGTGACGTCCTTGTCGGTCCCGAGCGGGCGGTTGCAGGCAACGAGAACCGCAGCATCCTGTCCCTCGCCTTCAAAGGCCGCGTACTCCGCGGCGGGAATCCTATCGACCTTCAAGAAGCTACGCGCCTCGCCGCTGTGGACTTGAACTGCGAGGCCATGGCGCGGGCCCTCTTCCACGCTGGCGCTCGACCTCTGGTTATCCGGAATCATCCCCAAGAAATGAATCGGAATCCGGTCGCGGTTCTCCGGACGGGGGCTGAAAGGCTCAGCCCCCCAGAGCAACGCCAAGGCGATCTCGCTGGCGGGACTTGCCTTGGGAGATCCGATGAACACGCAGTTACTGCTCTTCATCCATCCTGCGACCTCACTGACATCGGACGACATCATCGACTGAGTGCCGTCGGAATGAAGCCGCTGAAAATAGTCGGTCAGATGACTCTCGACCGGCACATCCGCCGCCGTTCTTGGCCCACGGAAGATCTTGGCTCCTTCCCTGTGCTCAAACGTTCTCCAGATCGGATGCACCACAACCCGAAAGGCGTCGTATCCGTGCTCATGGGCGAAGAGGGCGTAGCGATAGAACTGGGCTCGGTTCAGCCGCCAGTTCTCCTTGTCGTTGTCCTTGAGCAACTTGTCGACCGTCCGCTTATCGACCTTCAACTCTCGGCAGAGATCCTCCTTCGTCAACTCGGACTTCTCCAGGATCTCCCGGAGCATACATACCACTCTCATATCCGCCCCTCCTCTGCGGCATACATCTGACGCGTCCATCTAACGCAGTATTGAAGCGCATCATAGCAAAACCTCAGCACACGTCAATAGATGCCGCCAATTTTGCCGGCGCTTGAAGTAGGCGATCCACGATTTCTTTAGGAGCCGTAGACGCGGAGAGCCGTTCCGCCGGATCATTTGTGTACGCCGGGCCCGGCGAGATGCAAATACGCCAGTAGACGTCACGGCAGAACCGTTGTCCAACAAACCTTGGAAGGGGTGAAAACGTCATGAACCGTTTACTCGTCGTTGCGCTGGTCGTACTCTTGTGTGGAATTGTAGCAACCCCGGCTCACGCCGGGGCAACTCACGAAGGAAACATCTCTCTTGACAGCCTCCGGCTTGGACTCCTCGAACTGATCGTAGAGGAAACCGAGGGGGCCTCTCGGTCCGGCGGTGCGTCTGTCGTGCTCCTCGACGGAGATCGGGTCGATGAAGCGTTCGACTACTTAGTCGGAGATTTCGCGAGAGAGGAGCGCATCCGCGTCTTCCAGGGCAGCCGTCTCTTGAGCGAGGGCACTGCGCCCTCCATCGAACGGCAGAGCGCTATCCTGAACCTCTGGACGGGCTCGGTCTTCACCGTGGGCTCGTCGGGCAATCGCACCGTCATCGAAGACCTGAGGCCACTGATACATCGCGGCACTCTTTACGTCCTGAGGGACATCTACCTGGATGGAGAGGCGGCGGACCTCAGCGTCGGCCGCAGTTTGCCGGTCCTTTTGGAACAGCTTAGTCCTGACGGCGTCCGGTTGGCTGGAGCCGCAGCCACCGCTGCTCCCAAAATCAGTTCCCTAAGCGGCGTGACAAGCGATGCAGCCGGTATCAGCAACGGCCGCGCCGCCATGTCCTGTGGCAAGACCTGGAACGACCACATGGTCATCAATAACGAGCAAGGCATGTACCCCTGGACTATTAACGGCTCGAATTTCGGAACTTCCAAAGGCACACTTGCGATCGGCAGCCTGAAGCCCGCAGCAAAGAGCTGGACATCCACACAGATCGTTACCGACCCTACCCTGTCAAAGGACAGCTCACCCGTTTGTACGACTCTGACAGTCACCGCCTCGACGGGCAGCGCCACCTACGGGGTTAATATAGCGCCTGCGATCAAAAGCCGCATCTATGGACAGTGCAGCTGGTACGTCGCTCTGAAGCGGCTGAATCTCGGCCTCCAGCCGTCACCGTCGGCCTACGGCGGGTATAGCAGCATCACTGCCGACTGGGTTCCCAAGGTAGGGGACCAGCTTCACTGGGCGAGCAAGCACACCGCGATCATCACAGGAGTCAAGGGCCCAACCTCGCAGGCTGGGGGATACACCTCCTACACCGTGACGATCGAAGAGTACAACGCCGACTGCCGGAACAGCTTCAACAGGTACACGTCCGAGTTCCAGATCCAAACCGTCAGCGGGAAAAAGAGCATCACAAAGTACCCGAAGTCCTCGGTCACCAGCTTAGGCGAGACGAAGGTCTACTACCGTTAACCTCACTAGGCTCGCGGGTCTGCAGACTCGCGAGCCTAGCGGACCTTAAAAGCGCCTAACAAAACCAGCCCCGGAAAGCGGCTGTTTCACGCCGCGAGCGGTTGGCCGAACGCTCTTTTCGGCGCCGGAACGGCTCCCTGCGCCCCTTGAACCGCTCGATTCCTTGTCAGACCCACTGGATTTTGCGCCAGACCCACTGGATTCCGCGCCGGAACCGCTCGATCCGGCCGGCGAAACACTCGATTCTCCGCGAGAACGGCTCCCTTCACGGCGGGAACGGGTCCATCCGGCACCCGGATGAAGCGCTCCGGCGACCGCAAGCCTGGCTCTGAGAAGGTGTCTGAAGGCCCGAAGGGCCGGCAGCATAGAGGAAAGAAACCCCTAAACCTCAGAAGCCCTGAAGGGGCGCCAGCAGGCCGTTTGGCCATGGTCTGCGATCGCCCTTTCAGGGCTAATGAAATTGGTTGGGCGGCTTCTTCATGGGGCTGACGCCCCAGGCTCCTATGCTTACGGCCCTTCAGGCCTCAACCACACTTTCCAGACACCCTCGAAGGCTCTACTGAAGATACCCGAGCGACCGCAAACTCTCCTCCAGCTCCGGATCGAGCGGCACCGCCCCTGCCGCTGCTACCGGAACCGGCTTGAAGGCCATGAGGTCCCGGAGGAGCGTCCGCGTCGACCGTGTCCGCTCGCGGGAGAGGTCCCGGAGCTGTTGCGGGTCTCGGGAGACGTCGTAGAGCTCGATGCGGGCCAGGCGGAGCCCGCGGACCTGGAATGCGTGGCATTCCTCGTCTCTGCGCGCCTCGGCCCCGCCGGGAACTCCGCAGCCGTCCGCCTCCAGGACGAGGCGGGCGGGGTCCTCCGTGCCGATCCGGACCGGAGTCCATTCGGGAGTCAGGGCGACCTCGGCGAGGACTTCCTCCCCTTGCCGCACGACCAGCCTCCGGGGCTCCTCGAAAGAGCGCGCCTCGAGCTCCAGCTCGTCTCCAGGAGCATCGAAGG
>DATEIO010000425.1:0-2606 GCA_035278895.1 Thermoanaerobaculia bacterium
GCATGTCCACCACCAGGTTGTGGTAGCCGAAGGAGGCGCCCCGCTCGGTCACGGTCACCTTGTCGTTGCCGGTGCTCCGGGCCTTCTCGACCACCCGGCGCATGTCGTCCGGCGCCATGAACTGCCCTTTTTTGATGTTGATCGCCCGGCCGGTCTGGGCGGCGGCCACCACGAGGTCGGTCTGGCGGCAGAGGAACGCCGGGATCTGGAGCACGTCGCACACCTCGGCCGCCGGAGCACACTGGTGCGGCTCGTGGACGTCGGTCAAGACCGGCAGGCCGGTCTCTTCCTTGACGAGCTTCAGGATCCGCAGCCCCTCTTCGAGCCCGGGGCCGCGCGGGCTATCTCCCGAGGTCCGGTTGGCCTTGTCGAAGGAGGACTTGAAGACGAGCCCCACGCCCAGCCGCTCGGCCATGGCCGCGAGCGTATGGCCCATGTCGATCGCCAGGTCCTCGCTTTCGATCATGCATGGGCCGGCGATGACCGGCAGGGATTCCCCGCCGGCCAGAACGCCGGCCGCCAGCTCCACGGAACGGACCGCCATCAGCCCTGCACCTGGACCTCGGAGGGGACCTCCGGCGGATGGGCGTCGGCCACGGTCACGCCCGGCCCTTCGGAGAGGACCTTGGGGGTCGTGACGGCCTCGTGCTCGCCGCGCTCCCGCCGCTGCTGATGGCCGAGAGCCGCCGCGATGTAGGAGACGAAGAGCGGGTGCGGCTCCGTGGGCTTCGACTTGTACTCCGGGTGGAACTGGCAGCCGAGATACCACGGGTGGTCCGGCAGCTCGACCATCTCCACGAACTTGCCGTCCGGCGAGAGGCCGGAGATCACGAGGCCGTGGTCGATCAGGGTCTGCATGTACTTCTGGTTGACCTCGTAGCGGTGGCGGTGGCGCTCGCTGATCTCGGCCGCGCCGTAGATCTTTCGGGCGAGGGTCCCCTCCTTGAGCTTGCAGGGGTAGGCGCCCAGGCGCATGGTGCCGCCCAACTCCTCGACGCCCAGGAGGTCGCGCAGCTTGTAGATGACCGCGTGCTCGGTCTCCGGGTCGAACTCGGACGAGGTCGCGTCCTTGATGCCGCAGACGTTTCGGGCGTATTCGATCGTCATGCACTGCATGCCGAGGCAGATGCCGAAGAAGGGGACCTTGTGCTCGCGGGCGTAGCGGATGGCGCGGATCTTCCCCTCGGTGCCGCGCTGGCCGAAGCCGATCGGCACGAGGAGGGCGTCCACCTCGAAGAGGTTCCTGGGCCAGCTCCCGCCCTCCATCTCCTCGGCGTCGATGTAGACCAGCTCGACCGCGGCGTCGTTGGCGATGCCGCCGTGGAGGAGCGCCTCGTTCAGGCTCTTGTAGGCGTCGGGGAAGACCACGTACTTGCCCACGATCCCCACCCGCACGCGGTGCTTGGGGTTCTTGACCCGCGAGACCAGGCTCTCCCAGCGCGACATGTCGCGGTCGTAGTGGGGGAGGTTCAGCAGCTCGAGCACCACGTCGTCCAGCCCCTCGCGGCAGAACATCAGGGGCACCTCGTAGATCGTCGAGACGTCCCGCGCCGCGATCACCTCCCGGGGGTCGACGTTGCAGAACAGGGCGATCTTCTTCTTCATGTCCTCGGGGAGGGCGCGGTCCACCCGGCAGAGCACGATGTCGGCCGAGATGCCGATCTCGCGCAGCTCGCGGACGGAGTGCTGGGTGGGCTTGGTCTTCAGCTCCTCGGCCGCCGCGATGTAGGGGACGAGCGTCAGGTGGATGTTGATCGCGTTGCCGCGGCCGATCTCCTGGCGGAACTGGCGGATGGCTTCGAGGAACGGCAGCGACTCGATGTCGCCCACTGTGCCGCCGATCTCGACGATCACCACGTCGTACTCGTCGGCCACCCGGCGCATGGCCTCCTTGATCTCGTCGGTGATGTGGGGGATGACCTGCACGGTCTTGCCGAGGTAGTCGCCGCGGCGCTCCTTGTTGATCACCGACTCGTAGATCTTGCCGGTCGTGTAGTTGTGGCGCTTCGAGGTGAGCGTGTGGGTGAAGCGCTCGTAGTGGCCGAGGTCCAGGTCGGTCTCCGCCCCGTCGTCGGTCACGAAGACCTCGCCGTGCTGGTAGGGGGACATGGTTCCCGGGTCGACGTTGATGTAGGGGTCGAACTTCATCATCGTGACCGAGAAGCCCCGCGCCTCCAGGATGGCCCCCACGGATGAAGCGGCCACTCCTTTTCCGAGGGAGGAGACGACGCCTCCCGTGATGAAGATGAACTTGGTCGCCATGGTTTCTCCTGTCAGGCCGTTCCAGATCGCAAGATCGCTTCCACCCGCTCCAGATCTTCCGCGGTATCCACGCCGAACGATCCGCGCTCGAGGACGAGGACGCGGATCGGAATGCCGTTTTCGAGCGCCCGGAGCTGCTCCAGCGACTCGCTCCGCTCGAGCGGCGTCGGGGCGAGCCCGGCCAGGCGCAGCAGGGCCTCCCTCTGGTAGCCGTAGATCCCCAGGTGCTTCAGAGGGGCGGCGGCGCCCTCCTGCCGCGGGTAGGGGATCGGCGAGCGGCTGAAGTAGAGCGCGGAGCCGTCCTGAGTGAGCACGACCTTGACCGCGTTCGGGTTCCCCATCTC
>DATEIO010000426.1:0-12220 GCA_035278895.1 Thermoanaerobaculia bacterium
AAAGCCAGCTCGCCGCCTTCGACCGCCAGTACCTGCGGGCGCTCGCGCCCGAAGCCCCGGCCGCTCGACGGCGGGCGTAAAAATCGGGCCGGTGCCGGCCTGAAACGCTTCCGGGTCTCCCTGCGTAGCAACTTCCATGAGATTTCTTCTGCCCTGGATCCTCGCCCTGCTGTTGCCTTCCAGCGGGCTCGCGCAGCCTGCAACGCCTGACCGCTTTGTCGCCACTTATGCGAAAGAGCACGACTTCAACGGTTCCATCCTGATCCAGAAGAACGGCAAGGTCACATTCGCCGGGAGCTTCGGGCTGGCGAACCGGCCTTTCAAGGTTCCGAACACCCGGGAGACGAAGTACAAGATCGCTTCAATCACCAAGCTTTTCACGTCGGTCTTGATCCTGCAGCTTCAGGAGCAGGGGAAGCTCGATCTGAACCGGACGATCGGGACGTACCTGCCGGATTACGCGGGCGAGGGCGCTGGCAAGGTGACGATCCA
Source organism: Thermoanaerobaculia bacterium (assembly GCA_035278895.1). Classification (GTDB taxonomy): domain Bacteria; phylum Acidobacteriota; class Thermoanaerobaculia; order Multivoradales; family UBA5704; genus DATARR01. The sequence continues at coordinate 493 of DATEIO010000426.1, forward strand.
CCAACTTCTCAATCACACGTCGGGCCTCGCGAATTTCGATACGGTGAAGGACGCCGGGACGGCGATCCGGAGCGGGATTCCGGTGTATCAGACGCCCTCTACGAGCGATCAGCTTCTGGCGAAATTTTGCAGCGGCAAGCTCGTGAACGTTCCGGGGACCGTTTTCGACTACAACAACGCGGACTACATCGTGCTCGGCAAGATCCTCGAACGCATCTACGGCAAGCCTTATGAGGAGGTTCTCCGGGACAAGATCCTGATCCCTCTCCAGATGAGGAACACGGGCCTGTTGCACCAGAGTGACATCGTGGACGGACTGGCGGACACCTACTTTTTCCGGGACGACCTGAAGGCCCTGGCCCCCGATCTGCCCGTGTACCCGGAGAACTGGTATGCCGCGGGTGCCCTGTATTCGACGGTCGACGACGTCCTGACGTTTTCGAACGCCCTGTTCGGAGGAAAGCTTCTCGGAAAAGAGGCCCTGGCGCTCCTGGTCAAGCCCGGGCTCGACGACTACGGCTACGGCCTCTGGGCGTACGACACCAGGATCGACGGCAAGATGCACCGGGTCGTCAAAAGGCCTGGTCAGATCATGGGAGCCCAGAGCCAGTTGTACCACTTCCTGGACGAGGACGTGACCGTCATCCTCCTCAGCAATACGGGAACCACGGACCTCGATGAATTCGTGGCGGAGATCGGCAAGAGGGTGGTGGGTGGGGCGGGTGGTCGTCTCGACGATCCAGGGCGGGTTGATGGCGTTTCCGGTGGGGTGAGACCGTGACAAGATAGCGGCCACGAGAAAGGACTCCGCCATGGGCTCTGACGCTCTCCGCCGCACCTTGATCCTCGGGCTGGCGTTCGCGATGCTCCTGCCCCCCGCCGCGCGCTCCGAGGAGGCGCCGCGAGGTTACGACGCCCTGGCCGCCCTCTTCGAACAGTGGAGGACCTTCGAGAAGCCGCCCTTGCGCGACGGAGCGCCCGACTATGGAGTGGCGGCCATGGCGGCCCAGCACGAGAAGCTGCGCACCTTCCAGGCCCGGCTGCGGGCGATCGATCTGCGCGGCTGGCCGATCGCGCAGCAGGTCGACTATCACCTCGTGCGGGCCGAGATGAACGGCATGGATTTCAACCACCGCGTGCTCCGCCCCTGGGCCCGCGACCCGGCCTTCTACCTTTCGGTGTGGCCCGAGCAGAGCGACACCCCGGCCCACGAGGGGCCGACCCACCACGCCGTGATCGAGCTGTGGACGTATTCCTTCCCGCTGGCAGCGGCGGACGAGGCGCGGCTGGCCGCGGAGCTTAAGACCGTTCCGCCGCTCCTCCGGCAGGCGCGGGAGAACCTGGTGGGCAACGCCCGCGAGCTGTGGCTTTCCGGCATCGGGACGATCCGTGGCCAGGTGGCCTCGCTCGAGGACTTGCAGCGGCGCACCGCCGGAGGCGGGGAGGCCCTCAAAAGCTCCATCGCCGCGGCCCTCACGGCGACGCAGGACTTCGTGGCCTGGCTCGAAGAGCAGGCGCCCAAGAAAACCGGCCCGTCCGGAATCGGCAAGGACAACTACACCTGGGCGTTACGGAACGTCCACCTGATCCCGATGACCTGGGAGGACGAGGTCCGGCTGCTGCAGCGGGAGCTCGACCGCGCCCACGCCTCCCTGCGCCTCGAAGAGCAGCGCAATCGCAATCTACCGCCCCTGGCCGCGATCGCCACTCCAGAGGAGTATGAGCAGCGGACGAACGAGGCGGCGACCAAATATCTTTCTTTCCTGGCCAAGAACGAGATCCTGCCGGTCCGGCCCTACATGGACCCGGCGCTGCGCGCCCACCTCGGAGCGTTCGTGCCGCCCGAGTCGCGCAACTTCTTCCACATCGCCATCCACTACGAGCCCATGACGCTGTGGACCCACTTCTATCACTGGTGGGACCTGGCGCGCATGCGGGAGGAGCCGAACCCCAGCCCGATCCGGCGGGGCCCGCTGCTGTACAACATCTTCGCCGGCCGCTCCGAGGGTCTGGCCACCGGAGTGGAGGAGATGATGATGCACGCCGGCCTCTACGACGACAACCCGCGGGCACGCGAGATCGTGTGGATCATGCTGGCCCAGCGCGCCGCCCGCGGGTTGGGGTCGCTCCGCGTTCACGCCAACGAATTCACGCTCCAGCAGGGGCGCGATTTCCACGTGAAGTGGACCCCCCGGGGCTGGATGCGCGAAGACCTGGATCTCCTCGGCTTCGAGCAGCAGCTCTACCTGCGCCAGCCCGGTTACGGCAGCAGCTACATCACGGGCAAATACCAGATTGAGCGCCTGCTGGCCGAGCGCAGCCACCAGCTCGGCAGCGCGTTCAAGCTCTCCGACTTCTTCGCCGAGCTCGACGCCGCCGGGGTCATTCCGGTGTCGTTGATCCGCTGGCAACTGACCGGCAAGGACGACGAGATCCGCGCCCTGCTCGCGGACGGCCAGTGATCACCACCAGCCGAGCGCCCGGGCCATGACCCAGTAGACCGCGTTCTCTTCCATCGTCCCCTGGACCAGGTGAGCCCAGGGGCCGCGGGCGTAGATGACCACGTCCTCGCCGCCGTGGGTCTCCGAGCCTCCGGGGACGAGGGACTGCTGCTTGAAGTCGTCCGCCGTGGTGTCCACGCTCGAGAGATCGGCACGGGGCGGGCAATCGCAGACCGTCTTCCCCTGCTCGTCCTTCTTGCAGGTACAGATGGAGCCGGGCCCGTTCGCGAAGCCGAGCGTCGTGTAGGGCTTGCCGTCCAGCGCCAGGGCCGGCTTGGTTTCGGGCTCGCCCACCAGGTCGTTTCCCACGACCAGGCCGAGGATCGGGTTGCCCCGCTTGGGATAGCCGCTCATCGTCAAGGTGTGGCTGTGGTCGGCGGTCACGACGATCAGCGTGTCGTCTCCCACCAGCGCCCGGGCCGCATCCACGGCCTTCGACAGGGCCATCGTGTCGTAGAGGGCCCGCTTGGCGTTGCCCGCGTGGAGCGCGTGATCGATGCGGCCCGCCTCGACCATCAGAAAGAAACCTTTCGGCCCCCGCTCAAGAATCCGGATCGCCGTCGCCGTCATCTCGGCGAGCGAAGGCTCGCCCTTGCGGTCGAGCTCGTATTGCATATAGCTCGGCTCGAAAAGGCCGAGGACCGGTCCGGTCGTCCGGGGTGAGAGCGCGGCGAATTCCTGCTGATTCGTGACGTAGACGCCGCCGCGGTCCGTCCACTCCTTCACGAGGTCGCGCGCCGTCTGCTCGCCTTGTTCCGACGAATCCTCGGGATCGGTCTGGCTGTCGAGCATGAACTTGGTCCGGCCGCCTCCCAGGACGACTTCGAGGCCCGGGCTCGGCTTGCCGTTCATCGTCGTAGGGCGGACCCGGAAATCGAGCAACTGGGCGGCGATGTCTTTCAGGCCTCCGGGATCGCGGCCGGCCGCCTGGGCGATCCGCGCGAGATTGGCAGCCGATTCGGCGTCCCGGTGCGAGGTGTGGGCATAGCAGGCCCCGGGTGTTGCGTGGGTGACGCGGGCCGTGGAGACGACGCCCGTCCACAATCCCCGGCTCTCGGCCTTTTCGAGCAGGGACTCGAGATGGCTCTCGGGTTTCGCGGCGATGGCGAAGTCGTCGTTCCGGAGCACCTTGAAGGGATCGACGGACAACATGCCGTCGCGCGCCTTGTAGCCGGTGATGAGGGCGGTCATGGTGGGCGCGGAGTCCGCCACCTGCTGGTTGACCTGGTAGGTTTTCGAGTGGGCCAGGTAGGGGAACTTCTCGAAGCTCAGGAGGTTCTCTTCGCCGCCCTGGTTCGGCGTCTGAAGCTGGCCGGCCAGGATGCGGGAGGCCGTGATCGTGGTCACGCCCATGCCGTCCCCGACGAACAGGATCACGTTTCTGGCGCGCCGTTTGTTGGGCCGCTGGCGCTGGTTGGCCTCCACCTGCGCGCGGGCGCGCTGCCCATAGGTCTCCTTGGTTTCCGGGGGAGCCTGGGCCCCGAGAGCCCCGGCCAGAGCCAGCACCAGCCCGCCTCCGAGCGCCAGAGAGCGCCCGATCCGCTGCAAGCCACGCCTCTCTCTCATGCGTCCTCCTCCTTGGAAGACGCCATTCTCTCATTCCGGGGCGTTCGGCCCAAAGGACACCAAAGACACCAAAGACACCAAGGACCAAGGACACCGGCGCGGATTTGCAGGTTCAAGCACCCTCTCTTGCAGAGATCGGGATCTGACCCGTCTCCTGTTCAAGGAGGTAGCCATGAGCCGCAACTCGCTCGGCCGTATCGTTGGTGTCACTCTGTGTCTCGCCGTTCTGTGGTGCGCGCGCGGGGAGGCCCAGTGCGTCTATCCCATGACCACCCAGTTCGGTTTGAACGATAACTTCGCGGCGGCCCCGACCGATCCCATTCCGTACAACCCGGCGCTGCCGCAGTTCGTCAGCTATCTGAACGGCCTCGGCATCCCCACCGCCAACATGAAGACGTTCGACAACCTGACGTCGAACCGCCACTTCGTGGCCACGCTGCGCCACGGCCTGCGCGGCTGCTTCCCCGGCGCCACCAGCCTGACTCTCTGCTTCCGCGCCCGCGCCCACGCCGACGTCCCCAGCAACGACAGCGTCACGCTCTACGACACGGATTTCGGGGTCTACAGCTTCCCGGTGGTCTATTCGAGCTCCATCGCCCCCACCCTGATCGGAACCTGGAACAGCGGCACCACCGCCACCCTTTGCATCAACCTGACGTCCCAGATGACGAGCAACCTGATCGGCGACATGCTTCAGATGAGGATCCAGGACGACACCGCGGTGGACTTCATCACGATGACGCTGAACTAGCGCCGCTGTAACGCGGTCCGCTCGGCCAGCGCCTATGAGAATGGGGACGGAGCTCGGGGCTCCGTCCCCTCGGGAGCTGACGATCTTTCTTGGACACCGCAGGAAACTCCTTTTTTCTTGGTTTCAGTGGAAGCGCCGGCCGTCTGCGGCCGGCGCTTCAGGGTCTCGGGCGAGGCCTAGAACTGCGGATCGATGAACTTGCCGCAGGCGGAAGTCGTCGCCGTGCAGGTGCACACGTAGCCGAGGAGCTGGCCGTCGAGGCCCCACAGCGGCTTGCAGGAGCCCGGGGTGGTGGTGATCGGGCCGTGGATGTCGCAATTGTTCTCGATTTTCTGGGCGGCGTTGTTGCAGGCCTGGGCCATCGTGCCGCCGACACCGGATTGCGAGTAGCTGAAGGGGATGGCCTGGGACGCCGGAGCGTTGAACAGGGTGGCCGCGAGGATGGCGAGACAGAAACCGAGCTGAAGAGCCTTCTTGGACATGAATCGAATCTCCTTCCTTGGATGGTGCGGCACCGGCCGGTCTTGGCAGGTGCTTCGGGTTTTGCCCTCACCAGGAGATCGCGACACGGCGCGCCCGATCTGGACATCGAGCGCAGACTTTTTTTACCCTGGCTTCCGGAAAGGAGTCTCTGCAGCATGAACGGTGACGTGACGACATGGCTGGAACGCTGGCGCGGGGGTGACGCCCAGGCGTTCGACCGGATCGTGCCACTGGTTTATACCGAGCTGCGCGAGGTGGCGCGGCGCGCGCTCCGGCGCGAGCGGCCGGACCACACGCTCTCCGCCACGGCGTTGGTCAACGAGGCCTACCTGCGCCTGCTCCGAGAGCGGCGGATCGCGGCCGAAGACCGCGCCGGATTTCTCTCCGTGGCCGCCTGCACCATGCGGCGCCTGCTGGTCGATTACGCCCGCACCCGCAAACGGGAAAAGCGAGGAGGCGGAGCGGATCTGCTGCCGATCGACGAAGCCGAGCGATTCCTGACCGACGGCGAAACCGAGGATCTCCTCGCGCTCGACCTGGCGCTCGACCGCCTCGCCGCCCTCAACCCCCGGGGTTGCCGGGTCATCGAGCACCGCTACTTCGCCGGCCTCTCTCTCGAAGAGTCGGCCGAGGCCCTGGGCGTCTCGGTCAAGACGGTCCACCGCGACTTTCTCGCCTCGCGTGCCTGGCTGAGGAAGGAGCTCCATGGAGCCTGAGCGTTGGCAAAAGCTCGAAGAGATCTTCTTCGCCGGGCTCGATCTGGACGCCGTGGAGCGCGCCGAGCTGCTCGCGCAGGCGGAAAGCGACGATCCGGAGCTCGCGCGGGAGGCGGCGGCCATGCTCGCCGCCCACGATTCGAACGAGAGCCCGGGCATCGAGCGTTTCCTGCTCTCCGATCCACCCGACCCCCGGCCCGGCTCGCGCCTCGGTACCCAGGCCGGGGCTTATCGACTGGTCGAATTGATCGGCCGCGGGGGCATGGGCGAGGTCTATCTCGCCGAGCGGGCGGACGGCGAGTTCCGGCAGACGGTGGCGGTCAAGCTCCTGCGCGCGGACCTGGACAGCGCCCGGGCCGTCCTGCGCTTTCGCGCCGAGCGCGAGATCCTCGCCCGGCTCGAGCATCCGAACATCGCCCGCCTGCTCGACGGCGGCGTGACCGAGGAGGGGCTCCCCTTTCTCGCCATGGAATTCGTGCGCGGCGAGCCGGTCACCTGGTATTGCGAGGAGAAAAATCTTTCGATCGAAGACCGCCTGCGCCTCTTCGTCGACGTCTGCCGGGCGGTCCACTTCGCGCACCGGAGCCTGGTCGTCCACCGGGATCTGAAGCCGTCGAACATCCTGGTCACTGAGCGCGGCGAGGTCAAGCTCCTGGACTTCGGCATCGCAAAGCTCCTGGAAGAGGGCCCGGCCGAGGCCGCCACCCGGACCGGCCTGATGCTCCTCACTCCCGAGTACGCGAGCCCGGAGCAGGTGCGCGGCGGCGGCATCACCACCGCGACGGACGTCTACGCCCTGGGCCTGCTGCTGCACGAGATCCTGACGGGCGAGCGCGCGCAGCCGGTCGCGGATCTCTCGCCCCTGGGCATCGCGCGGGCGGTCTGCGAAGAAGAGCCGAAGCGCCCGAGCGCCGTCGTGCCCCAGCGGCTGGCACGGCGGCTGCGCGGCGATCTCGACACGATCGTGGCCATTGCCCTGCACAAGGACCCCGCGCGGCGCTACGCCTCGGCCGAAAGGCTGGCCGACGACGTCCTGCGCCACCTCGAGGAAAGGCCGATCCAGGCGCGCACCGATTCGTTCGGTTACCGCACGGGAAAGCTCCTGCGCCGGCACCGCCTGGCCGCGGCGGCCTCGGCCGCGGTCGTCGCGGCCCTGCTGACCGGTCTCCTCCTCGCCGTCTCCGGCCTGGTCCGCGCCCGGCACGCCGAGGCCGAGGCGCGCCGCGAGGCCGAGACCGCGCGCCAGGTCTCGGATCTTTTGATCGGGATTTTCAAGCTCAGCGATCCCAGCGAGGCGCGCGGCGAGACCGTCACCGCCCGCGAGCTCCTCGACCGCGGAGCTGAGCGCGTCCGCGGGCTCACCGGCCAGCCGGCCGTGCAGGCGAGCCTGCTGCGGACGATCGGCGACGCCTACTCGGAGCTGGGCCTCTACGAGCGCGCCCAGGGAATCTACGAAAGCGATCTCGCGGTGCGCCGTGGGCTCCACGGCGAAGGGCATCCGGACGTGGCGATGAGCCTGGTCCTCCTGTCGGACATGGCGAACCGGCGGGGAGATTCCGCGCGCGCCAAAACGCTGGCCGTGCAAGCGCTCGCGATCCAGCAGCGGACGCTCGGCCCCGAGCACCCTGATACTGCCAGGGGCCTGGCCGCCGTCGGAATCGCGAACTGGCGGCTCGGCGATTACGCCCGGGCCCGGGCCGACCTCGAGCGGTCGCTCGCGATCCGGGAAAAAGCGCTCGGGCCGGATCATCCGGACCTGGTCGGCATCCTCAACAACGTCGCGATCCTGCGCTGCCAGGTGGGAGATCTGGACGGCGCCCGGCCGCTTTATGAACGCGCTCTCAGGATCCAGGAGCGCCGGCACGGCAAGCAGCATCCCTTGATCGCGATCACGCTCAACAATTTCGCCCTGGTCGAGCTTCAGGCCGGCCGGTACGCGGAAGCGCGTGCCCTCCACGAGCGGGCGCTCGCCATCCGCCGCGCCCTGCTGGCGCCCGACCATCCCGACATCGCCGAGAGCCTCCACAACCTGGCCCACGTGCTGATCCAGCAGCACGACCAGGCGCACGCTCGTCCGATGCTCGAAGAGGCGCTTCAAATCCGCGAACGGTCGCTCGGGCCGGAGCACCCTCTGGTCGGCACGACCCTGTGCAACCTGGGCCTCGTTTTCGCAGAGCTGGGGGAGCCTGCCCGGGCGCGCCCCCTCCTCGAGCGCTCGGTCGCTCTGATGTCGCGCGCCCTGGGCCCCGATCACCCTGACCTGAGCTTTCCGCTGGAAATCCTCGCCGAAATGGATCTCCGCACGGGAAACCTCGCCGCGGCCGACCGCACCTCCGCCCGGGTGCTGACCCTGCGCGGGGGACCGTCGGGCCCCCGGGGCCGCAACCTGGAAAACGCCTTGAAGCTCCGCGCCCACGTCCTGCAGCACCTGGGCCGGGAGGCTGAAGCCGCGGCGCTCGAGGCGCGGGTGGCGGGTGGGCGTTCCGGATGAAGTCGATCTTCCTCGATTTTTGCATCTAGCACTTTGACTATGGTGGCTTTGCCTCCTACCATGGATCTACCATCTCGAGGAGGTCCACCATGGCACAGTTTCACGTCGCAATCTCCTACGCCAGTGAAGATGAGAAATATGTCGAAGAGGTCGCCGACATACTTCGCAAGAGCGGTGTCACGGTCTTCTTTGCCAAATGGGAGCAATCCCGCCTGATCGGACGCAATCTTGCGATCGAGCTTCCCGAGATCTTCGGGAAAAAGGCCCACCATTGCCTCCTCTTCGTTTCCAATCACTACGCCGACAAGGTCTACACGATCCATGAGTGGAACGCGATTTCCGAGCGTTACATGAGAGACCGTGAATATCTCCTGCCCGCCCGATTCGACGATGCGGAGCTCAGAGGCCTGGGCTCGGCGATCGCTTATGCGGATGTCCGTCCGAAGATGTCTCCCGCCCAGTTGGCGAGCCTGATTACGGCCCGTCTGGCGGAGAGGAGTCTCGTCCCGCCGGCTCCAGGGAGGGCCTCTTCCCCGGCGGTTCCCTTTGTCGGAAGAAAGGGTGAGATCCAGAAAGCCCTGAGCCTTCTGCGGAAGAAGGAGGTTCGGGTTCTCGTCCTTCACGGGGAGGGAGGTGTGGGCAAGACCCGGTTGGCACAACATCTGTTGGAGCAGCTCAAGGGAGAGCTCCGGGATGGCGCTTGCCCCGTCTACCTGAAGAGAGCTTCCGACTTCACCTTGATCTCGGAGATCGGGCGGGCTTTGGACATCCGGGAGGCGGAGGACGTCTCGGCTCAGGATTCCACCAAGCAGTTTCTGAGGACGAAGGAGATGCTCCTGCTGCTCGACAACTTCGAGCACCTCTCCTACGTGGAGTCCCGGGTCGGAGAGCTGGTCAAGGAATGTCCCGGATTGAAAGTGCTCATCACCAGCCGCAAAACGCTCGATGACCTCAAGGAGATCCATAGCCTGCCGGTGCCGCCTCTGAGCTTGCCGCCTGAAGGGAAGCTGACCAGCAAGAGGTTGCTGCAATCGGATGCCGTGGCTCTGTTCCAGCAGCATGCCTCGATGGTCGATCCCGAGTTCGAGGTGACCGCCTGCGGAAAGGAAGTCGCTGCCATCTGTGAGGCTCTCGGGGGAAATGCCCTGGCGATCGAAGTCACGGCGGCCCGCATCAACTGGTACAAACCTTCGGAGATGCTGGCCAGGCTCAAGCAGTACCTGCAGGGAAAGGGGGACGCGGGGCTTGCCTTGAGGGAGACGATCCATGCCTCCGTCGACTGGAGCTACAGCCTTTTGTCGCCGGATGAGCAGTTGCTCTTTCGGAGACTCTCGGTGTTTGCGGGTGGATGTACCCCCGAAGAGGCCGGAGAGATCTGTGACGGCGGCTTGAGGGTCGATATTCGGGTCGGGCTCGAAAGGCTGGCGGATTTCAGCCTGCTGCGGCGAGACCTGCGCAATCCGGAGGCACCGCGGTTCGGCATGCTCGACATGGTCCGGGAATACGCCCTGGAGCGCCTCAAGGAGAGCCAGGAAGCGGCCGGGCTGCGGAGGCTCCACGCCGGGTATTTCGTACGGCTGGCGGAGCAGGCCGGCGAGAGGATCAAGTCCAAGGAGCGGGATGCCGCTCTCGCTCTCCTGAACGCCGAGCGGGCCAACTTGCGGGCGGCTTTTGAATGGTGCCAATCCGAGGGGGGTGACCGGGGGCTCGGGCTGCGCCTCTCCGGCGCCCTGTTCTGGTTCTGGAACCTGCGGGCCGACTTCAGCGAGGGACGCGCGTGGCTCGAGGAAGCGCTTCAGGATTGCAAAGTGGCGCGGGCGAAAGCTCTCTACGGAGCCGGAGGCCTGGCCTTTCTTCAAGGGGACTACGGCGCCGCCCGGCTTCTTCTGGACGAGAGTGTCAGGCTCTGGCGCGGTCTGGGTCCCGCTCACGAGCGGGATCTGGGCTACGCGCTCATCATCCTGGGAATGACGGTCATGGGGCAGGAAGAGAACACGGACCTGGACCTGGCACTCTCCTGTGAAGCGGAGAGCGTGGAGATCTTTCGCCGGCACGAAACGGAAGATGGATGGGGGCTGGCCCTGGCTCTGAACGACCTGGGAAACGTGTACCGGCGACGGGGAAACCTGGATGAGGCGGCCAGATCCTACCGGGAAAGCCTGGCCCGCTGGCAGGCCCTGGGCGATCCCTGGGGGCTGCCTCTGACGCTCAGCAATCTGGGATTTTTGCAGATGATGCATAAGATGTATCCGGACGCGCGGGAGATGTTCGAGAGGGCCCAGGACATTCAGGAAAAGGCCGGAGACACCTGGAGCCTTGCCGAGACCCGGAAGTACCGGGGAGATCTCGAGGTCCGAAGCGGCCAGAATCGCGAGGCCGGATACCTGTACCGGGAAAGCCTTGAAGACAACCAGAAGATCGGCCGCAAGCAGTTTATGGTCGGGTGTCTCTCGGGCCTCGCCGTCGTGGCCGCGCGGGAAGGCCGTCACCGGGTCGCCGCGCGCCTGTCCGGAGCCGCCAGCTTCCTGCGGGAGCATGGAGAAGTCTCGCCCAGAATCTTCGATTGCGAGCAGTTCAATGAAACATTCGACCGTCTGCCTGCAGAGGTCAGGGAGTCGAAAGAGTTTCAGGCCGGGCTCAAAGAGGGGATGCGCGACGAGCCGCTGAACGTCAAGCTCGACCAGACGATCGCCTATGCCCTGGAGAAGTTCCCTCCGCGCCCGGAAAAGGCGTCACCCCCGGCTGCGGAAGACCTCACCGGCCCTAAACCCGCACCCGGCGCGCGCACGCCGCGCCAGCGCTCTGCGCAGTCTCGGCCGGGCGCCTGAGGGAGCGCCGGCCTCCCTGCCGGCGCCCTGCTTCCCTGGGGCCGCGGAGAACTTGGCGTCTCTGTCCGTCCAATCCTCCAGAGTCCAAAGGAGGGATCGGTATGCCAGTCATTCAGGGCCTCGTCAGTCCGACCGGAACGGTCATCCGCAGAAGGGGACAATTTCAGGTCATCGCCAAATCCGCTACAATCCTCGAAGTCGAGATCACCGGCCAGAACGTCACGCGAGCCTTCGTGCTGGCAACACCCTGGAGGAACGACGGGGACATCGGGCCCGCACCGGTGAGCGCTTCCCCCAAGCCCGGCGCCAACGACCGCATGCTGTTTGCGCTGGATGGCTATTACGGTCTCTCGTTCCGGATCGAGACGTGATGCACTGAACGCCGGACGTTG
>DATEIO010000427.1:0-2687 GCA_035278895.1 Thermoanaerobaculia bacterium
CTGGTTCGCTGGCGGCGGGTCCTGGGTGTCGCCCCCCACGAACTTCTTGGTGAGATAGGTGCCGTGGCTGATGCCGAAGATGCCGAGGAGGGTCGGGTCCACGTCGGGGACCGCGACTTTGGCGCAGAGGTCCATCACGCCAAAGAAGGAGATCACCTGGCTCGTGTAGACCACGCCGGCGATCAGGGTGATGACCACCATCTGGAAGTCGCCCAGGTCCGGCTGGCCGGCGTCGTTGGTGAACAGGTCGGCGGGCCGGGGCTTGGCCGCGCGGGTCTTGACGTCCGAGCGCTGGCCGGCGGCCGCGGCGTTCTCCCGGCTCTGGTTGATTCCCTTGGCGCCGGAGAAGGTCAGGGCGCTGATGCCCGAAAGCAGCAGAAGATTTTCGGGGATGCCCACACCGCCCACGAGCGGCGGGAATCCCTTGAAATAGCGCAGCCACAGGGTGGCCAGGTAGACCGACATGGTGAGAAGGAACCAGAAGGCAGCCTGGAGCTTGGACTTGCTGTACCGGTTGTCCTCCCCCACGATGAAGCGATAGAACCGGTGGCGGGTCAGCACGAAAGAGAGGAGGATCAGCCCGGCGGCCGTGCCCAGGAGCGCCAGGAGCCGGTCGAAGAGGGGGATGGAGACCCGGAGGATCGCGATCTGGCCAAGCTTGCTTCCTTCCTGCGTGATCTTCACCTGATCGTCCGGATTGAACTTTTCAAGCAGGGAGCGCAGGCCGGTGTCCTCCACGGTGAGCTGGATCTCGTCCCAGTCCGCGGGATCCTTATCCCTGTCGATCCGGAGGACCGTCAGCATGGACTGGTCCGGCGCGATCTCGGAGATCTGCGCCTCGTAGGTCTGTTTCGCGGGCGCTGCCGGAGTGGCGGCCTGCGCGGGAGCGGCCGGAGGCACCGCTGCCGGGGCCGTCGCCTGCTCGGGTGCGGCTGGAGCCTGATCCGCCGGAGCGGTGGGCTGCGCGGCCAGGGGGAGGCACAGCAGAAGGCCGAAGACGACCAGAGAGGCTCGCATATTCACGTTCTCCCGAAGAATGGCCCTATTGTACGGCCGGTTTTCCGCGGCGGCGCTCTGTTGTACGCTCCCGTTTCCACACCGGGAGGGTGATGAAGCTCCTCGATTCAAGACGGCTGACGGGACCCAACCTCCTGCTCGACAGGGCCGGGGCGGTGGTGGAGGTGTCTGTGGAGCCCGCGGAGGCGGAGCGGGCGGTCAAGGTGTGGCAGGAGCAGGCGCGGCGCGTTCTCGCGGCCGTAGGGTGGGGCGAGGAGGAGACCGTGGCCAGGATCTTCCCCGGCGGAGCGAGCCTCGCGATCTCGGCTCCCATCGACGCTCTCTACGCGGCCACGGAGGTCAACGAATGGGCGTGGACCGCGGCCGAGACGGTGCTCCGGGGGATCGGCGATCCTCCCGACCCGGCAGAGGCGGCCGGCAGGCTCCGGGCGGAGATCGAGCGCGAGCGGAATCCCGCGCTTCTCGCCTTGCGGGATGCGGCCCGGGAGCGGGGCGTGGCCTTTCTCTGGGGCGAGGACCTTGCGACCGTGGGCCTCGGCAAGGGGTCGCGCACTTGGCCTCTCGACGCGCTTCCGGCTCCGGACGAGGTGGATTGGGACGCGGTCCACGACGTCCCCGTGCTCCTGGTGACCGGAACGAACGGAAAGACCACCACGGTGCGCCTTCTCGCCGCCATGCTCCGGGCCGTGGGAAAGGCCGTGGGCACGACCTCGACGGACCAGGTGGAGGTCGGGGGCGAGACGCTCGACCGGGGGGATTTCTCAGGGCCGGGCGGCGCGCGGACGCTGCTGCGCGACCCGCGAGTGGAGGTGGCCGTACTCGAGACCGCGCGCGGCGGCATCCTCCGCCGGGGCCTGGCTATGGACCACGCCGACGCCGCCCTGGTGACGAACATCGCCGCAGACCACCTGGGCGAGCTCGGCGTGCACGACCTGGCCTCGCTCGCGGCCGCGAAGCTGGTGGTCACCCGCGCGGTTTCCATGGGCGGCACCGTGGTGCTCAACGCGGACGATCCCGAGCTCGTCCGCGCCTCGCGCTCGCTCGTGGCGCCGGTCTCCTGGTTCAGCCTCGATCCCGAAAATCCAATCCTCCGCACCCAGTTGGGAGTGGGCGGCCCCGCCGCGTTTCTGGACGGCGACGAGCTCGTGCTGGTGACGGTCGGAGAGCGGCGCACTGTGGCTCGCGTGGGCGAGATCCCCGCCGCCTTCGGAGGAGCCGCCCGGCACAACATCGCAAACGCCTTGGCTGCCATCGCGCTCGCCGCCACCCTCCATCTCCCCCTGGAAGACATGGCCGCGGGCCTTAGGGCCTTCGGGACCGGACCGGACGACAATCCCGGCCGCGCCAATCTCTTCGAGAGAGACGGCGTCGGCATCCTCGTGGACTACGCCCACAATCCCCACGGGCTCAAAGCCCTCCTCCCCCTGGCCGCCACCCTCCCCGCCGAGCGCCGTCTCCTCCTGATTGGCCAGGCTGGAGACCGGGACGACAACGCCATCCGCGACCTCGCCCGCGCCGCTTGGCCCTTCCGGCCGGATTTCGTGGTGGTCAAAGAGCTCCCCGAGATGCTGCGGGGGCGAGAGCCGGGCGAGGTTCCCGCGGTCCTGGAAGACGAATTCCGGCGGCTGGGCCTGGCGCCCGAGGCGATCCTCCGGACGGATTCGGAGCTT
>DATEIO010000428.1:0-2379 GCA_035278895.1 Thermoanaerobaculia bacterium
GACGATCTCCTCGATGCGCGCCGGGTGGATGCGGCCGTCCACGATCAGCCGCTCCAGGGCCACGCGGGCCACCTCGCGGCGGAACGGGTCGAACCCGGAGAGGATCACGGCCTCGGGCGTGTCGTCCACGATCAGGTCGACGCCGGTTGCGGTTTCGAGCGCGCGGATATTGCGCCCCTCGCGGCCGATGATGCGCCCCTTCATCTCATCGTTGGGGAGCATGACGACGGAGACCGTAGTCTCGGAGACGTAGTCCGAGGCGGAGCGCTGGACGGCCATGCCGATGATGCGCTGGGCCTGCTTGCCGGCCTGCTCGCGGGCCTCGTCCTCGATGCGCTTGACGATATGGGCGGCCTCGATCCGGGCCTCGTCCTCCATCGTGCGCACCAGCTCGTCGCGCGCCTGCTGGGCGGTCAGCCCGGCGATCTGCTCCAGACGGCCGCGCCCCTCCTCCAGCATCCGGTCGAGATCGGCCTCTTTCTTTTCGAGGGTCTTCTCGCGGGCGGCGATGGCGCGGTCCTGCTGGTTGAGCTCCTTTTCCCGCCGGGTGAGCTCCTCGGTACGCTTGTCGAGGCTGTCTTCTTTCTGGGTGAGCCGCCGCTCGAGCGCTTCGAGCTCCGTGCGGCGCTTTCGGGACGCCGCCTCGAACTCGCTCCGGGCCTGGAGCAGCTTCTCTTTGGCCGCGACGTCGGCCTCGCGCAGGCGGGTCTCGCTCTGGCGCCGGGAATCCTCGACGACCTTTTCGGCGTCGACCTGCGCCTGCTGGAGCAGACGCTTCCCTTCCCGGCGGAGGACGAGCCACCACACCAAGGGGACAAGGACCGCGCCGAAGACGATGGCTACGGCCAGAACAATAAATTCGGTGTTCACCGGTTACCCCCCGTGAACGTAAATCAGGAGGGACCGGGTGGATCCAGGAGGGTGCTGCTCTCTCGCAGAGAGGAAGGAAAAAACATCCCCCGCGCGGCCGTGCGGGCCGGGCGTTTTAGAACCTGAACGCCAGGTGGGTGTCCGCTCCGTGAGCCGTTAGCGTCCCCGTCGTTGCGGGGCTGGCACAGGCCACACGAGTGAAAGACTCCCGATGCATGAATGTTGGTTCTACAATCGTTGGTCCCAACACGAACCACACAGGGGATGCGAACTCTGCTTGCATCTATCTTTAAGCCGGCGAAGCCGGACCCCCTTTTCAACCCTCGAGGGCCGCGCTTAATTCCTCGGTCAGCTTCGCCACCTTCTCCCGGATCTCGACCCGTTCCCCTTCCTGTTGACTCTGGATTCGGAACAGCTCGTCCGCCAAATTAAGGGCCGCCAGGATCGCGATCCGGGCCGTATCGGCCGTGTTCACGTGCTCGGCCACCTCTCGCATCTTACGGTCCACGAGATCGGCCAGGCCCTGGAGGTACCCGTCGTTGTCGCCCCCGCGGACATGGTACGTCCTGCCGAAGATCTCAACCGCTGTGTTGGTTGATGGCATGTGTACCCATCCGCTTTCTTCAGCCTCACCGGCCGGCAAGTGACGTGGTGCCAGCGATTTGGCTGGGCACACTATAACACAGAGCCCGCTACGTCCTGGCAAGGGGGGAGGAGGGAGGTACAATGCCGCCCGCCGTGCACGTCTACCCCGCGCTCCGGCGCCTCCTCTTCGCCCTCGATCCCGAGACCAGCCACGGTCTCGGCCTGTCCGCTCTCCGCGCTGCCTCGGTCCTCCCCCGGAGGAGCTCCCCCGGGGAGCCGGCCCTGCGGCAGACCCTCTTCGGCCGCGAGTTCGCGAACCCGTTGGGGCTCGCCGCCGGCTTCGACAAGAACGCCGTCGCCGTCCGCGCCTGGGCCGCCCTGGGCTTCGGCTTCGTCGAGGTGGGCACCGTCACCCCCCGCGCCCAACCGGGCAACCCCCGGCCCCGCCTCTTCCGCCACCCGGCTGAAGAGAGCCTGCAGAACGCCCTCGGCTTCAACAACGGGGGGATGGACGCCCTCCGCCGGAGGCTCAGCCGCCTCTACCCTCTCCCCTTTCCCCTGGGCGTCAACGTCGGCAAGAACAAGGACACGCCCCAGGACAAGGCCCTGGAGGATTACGAGATCCTGATCCGGGGGCTCCACGGCCTCTGCGATTACCTGGTCGTGAACCTCTCCTCCCCGAACACCCCGGGCCTCCGGGACCTCCAGAACGAGGCCTTCCTCCGCGCCGTCCTGGGGCTCGCCACGGAGATCACGGACAAGCCCGTCCTCGTGAAGATCGCACCGGACATGGAGCCGGCCGACGCCGTCACCCTCTCCCAGGTGGCCGTGGACGCCGGAGCCGCCGGGGTCGTGGCCACGAACACCACGGTCGACTACTCCCTGGTGGCGAACCCGAAAAATTTCGGGGGAATCTCCGGAAGG
>DATEIO010000429.1:0-3865 GCA_035278895.1 Thermoanaerobaculia bacterium
CAGGAAGGCTTCTGGCAGGAGCACGGCCTCCAGTGCGGCTACTGCACGCCGGGCATGATGATCACGGGCTATGCCTTGCTGCAAAGAAATCCCGATCCCAGCGAGCCCGAGATCCGCCAGGCGATCTCGGGCAATCTCTGCCGGTGCACCGGCTACGTCAACATTGTGAAATCCGTGCAATATGCAGCCGGGAAGCTGCGCCCGACCCCGCAATAGGAGGAGCCATGGAACCCAGAACCTCGGCAAAGATCTGCGGCATGGGCCACTCCATGAAACGCAAGGAGGACCCGCGTTTCATCCGCGGCCAGGGCCACTACGTCGACGACGTCAAGCTCCCCGGCATGCTCCACCTGGATATCGTGAGGAGCCCCTACGCGCACGCGAAGATCACGGCCATCCACACCGAAAAAGCACTCGCCATCCCCGGTGTGCTGGCCGTGCTCACCGGCGAAACGCTCAAGCAGTACAACCTCCACTGGATGCCCACCCTGATGTCGGACACCCAGATGGTGCTCCCCACCGAAAAAGTGATGTATCAGGCGCAGGAGGTCGCGGCCGTCATCGCCACCGACCGCTATGCCGCGGCCGACGGCGTCGATGCGGTCGAGGTGGACTACGAGCCGCTCCCCGTCGTGGTCGATCCCCGGAAAGCCCTGGAGCCGGGCGCGCCCGTACTGCGCACCGACAAGGAAGGAAAGACGGACAACCACATCTTCCACTGGGAAGTGGGAGACCGCGCCGCCACCGACAAGGCCTTCTCCGAGGCCGATGTGACGGTCAAGCAGGACATCTACCTGCCCCGCATCCACGTCGCCTCGATCGAAACCTGCGGCTGCGTGGCCGACTTCAACAAGGTGACGGGCCAGCTCACCGTCTACATGACCACCCAGGCGCCGCACGCCATCCGCACCGTGATCGCCCTGGTGGCCGGGCACGTCGGCCTTTCGGAAGAGAAGATCCGCGTCATCTCGCCGGACATCGGCGGCGGCTTCGGCGGCAAGGTGCCGGTCTATCCCGGCTACGTCATCGCCGTGGCCGCCTCGGTCGTGCTCGGCAAGCCGGTCAAGTGGGTCGAGGACCGCATGGAAAACCTCCAGGCCGACTCCTTTGCCCGCGACTATCACATGACCGCCGAGCTCGCGGCCAAGAAGGACGGGACCATGACGGGGCTGCGGATCAAGACCCTGGCCGACCACGGCTATGCCGACGCCGCGGCCAATCCGTCGAAATTCCCCGCCGGCCTCTTCTCCATCTGCACCGGCTCGTACGACATTCCGAACGCCTTCACCGAAGTCGATGCCGCCTACACCAACAAGCCGCCAGGAGGCATCGCCTACCGCTGCTCATTCCGCGTCACCGAAGCCGTGCACGCCATCGAGCGCGTCACGGACGTCCTGGCGCAGAAGCTCCAGATGGACCCGGCGGACCTGCGGATGAAAAACTTCATCCCGGCGGACAAATTCCCTTACAAATCGTCCCTGGGCTGGGAGTACGACAGCGGCAACTATCCGGCCGCGCTCCAGAAGGCCATGGACATGATCGATTACGCCGGCCTGCGCAAAGAGCAGGCCGAAAAGCGTGCGAAGGGCGAGCTCATGGGGATCGGCATCTCCTCCTTCACCGAGATCGTGGGCGCCGGCCCGTCCAAGCAGTTCGACATCCTGGGGATCAAGATGTTCGACTCGGCGGAGATCCGCATCCACCCCACCGGCAAGGCGATCGCCCGCCTGGGCACCAAATCGCAGGGCCAGGGGCACGAGACGACCTACGCCCAGATCGTGGCCGAAGAGCTGGGCATTCCGGCCGAGCACGTCCAGGTCGAAGAGGGCGACACCGACACCGCGCCCTACGGCCTCGGCACCTATGCCAGCCGCTCGACGCCCACCTCCGGGGCCGCCTGCGCCATCGCCGCGCGCAAGATCCGCGACAAGGCCAAGAAGATCGCGGCCTACCTCCTGGAAGCGAGCGAAGACGACCTCGAATGGGAGCCCGGCAAATTCTTCGTCAAGGGTGCGCCGCAGAAGGTGAAGACCATCCAGGAGATCGCGCTCGCCGCCTACACCAACAATCCTCCGGGCATGGAGCCGGGCTTGGAAGCGGTGAACTACTACGATCCGCCGAACCTGACCTTCCCCTTCGGCAGCTACATCTGCGTCGTGGATATCGACCGCGGCACCGGCGAAGTGAAAGTCCGCCGCTTCGTGGCGGTGGACGACTGCGGCAACATCATCAACCCCATGATCGTCGACGGCCAGATCCACGGCGGCCTCACCATGGGCCTAGCCCCGGCGCTCTTCGAAGAGATCACGTACGACGAAAACGGCAACATCTCCGGCGGCAGCTTCATGGACTACCTCCTCCCCACCGCCATGGAGACCCCGAACTGGGAGACCGCCAAGACGATTACTCCCTCCCCGCACCACCCCTTCGGAGCCAAGGGAGTCGGCGAGTCCGCGACTGTAGGAGCCCCGCCCGCCATCGCCAACGCGGTCGTCGACGCCCTGGCCCACCTGGGGGTGCAGCACATCGACATTCCGATCACGCCGGAAAAGGTGTGGAACATCCTTCGCGAGAAGGGGGTGGCGGAGTAAGAGAGAACCCGGAGGCGCCCCCGGGCGGCGAAGAGACTCCTGTTATAAACTCGTACGACAAGGAGAGCCATCCATGAAAAAGAAGCTCCAGAGAAAGCTCGCGCTCAGCCGCGAGACCCTGCGGTCCCTGGCAGAGACCGACCTGCGCGAGGCCGCCGGAAGACGCTCAGATTCGTGCCCCATGGCGTGCGGGTCGGATGCCAACACCGTCTGCTTCGTGACCTGTGCTTGCACCATGCCCATCCACTGCGAATAGGAAGCTCTCGCGGGCGCGACATTTCTCTCCATCAACGCCGGCGATCGCCGTCACGAACAGCAACTCCGGGAGAAGATGGGGCTGCCGCCGTCCGGTTGACCGAAACACCGTCGGGATCGCTGCGCTCCGATCTCCGGATCCTGCAAGGCCGGTGCGGGAATCGGACCGGGAACCCAGGGATGAAATGGAACCGCGCCCTGTGCCATTCTAGAGGACGACGTTTCGAGAAAACGACGGAGACAACCGCGGCCAGGGAGCCGCTGAGAGCCCATGAACGTCCCAAATCCATCCCGGCAGGAGATCCTCGCCGAGTTTCGCCGCCGTCGCACCTGGGCTCTGATCGCGCTCGTCCCATTCCTCGCCGGATTCGGGCTGCTCTTCAAGTCCGGGGACCTCGATTTCGACCTGGCCGGGCTGCGCGCCGAGTCCTTGATGCTGCTCGGCTTCGCCCTGATCTTGGTGGGCGCCATCGCCTACGCTCTCGTCTGGCGCTGCCCGGCGTGCAAGCGCGGCTTCGCGCGGGGATTGTCCGTTCCCCTCTGCCCACGCTGCGGCACCGTCTTCAGCGAGCCGAGCGGCGAGCCCACGGCGGACCCGGCCGGCGCGCACCGCGAGCACCTCGAGCGCGCGCTCGCCCAGGAGCTCAAGAAGTACCGGAGCGACCGGTCCCCGCTCCTCTCCAAGGGAGTCGTCCTTGTCGTCCTCGGCCTCTTCGCCGCGATCGTGCTCCCGCTCGGCACGGACACCATGCCCCGCGACGGCTGGGCCTACCGCACCTTCGGAGACCAGGCCCCGCTGATCGCCGGAGTCGCCTTCGGAGTCTTCTTCATGCTCATCGGCCTCCTTATCGTGATCTTCCAGAGCCGCTCCATCAACTCCGGCGCCCGCCGCCACGAGCAGCAGCTTCGGGAAAAGATGGGGTTGCCGCCGTCCGGTTGATCGAAAAAGTCGTGCTCTGGGAGGGGTTCGTTTCAAGATCCTAGTACATCGTCAACCCAGAAATGAGGGGTTCCTGTAG
>DATEIO010000430.1:0-6355 GCA_035278895.1 Thermoanaerobaculia bacterium
GCACACTGGTGCCCCAAGGAAAAGTAGACGTGAACATGGCGCGCCCCCCCTTGAGAAGTTGGCTCTTCCCGGCCTGCCTCTTGCCATTCTTCCTGACCGTGACAGCGGTGGACGCCGCCGTCCGGCCCACCGTGATTGCCGTCAATGAAGCGACTCCGGCCTGGGATGCTCCACAGTTCGTCGAGGCCGACGGCGCGGGGAACGTGTTCTTCTTTCGAGGAGACACCCTGGAGGTCTACCCTCTCCTCAAGGAGGGGGGCTTCGGCAAGCCTTCACGGCTCAAGACGACGGTCTCCTCACCCCGAAACGTTTCCAACGCCGCCCTGAGCCCGGCGGGAGACCGGTGGCTGGTCCAGGATGGCCGGTCGGTTCGCCTGTTCGTGGACGGAAAGGAAAAGCTCATTCCCCCTCTTCCCTGGGTGCCAGGCTCTGTTGGCTTCCGGCGCGGCGAGCCTGTCGTCGCGGTCATTCCCTTTCCCCTGGGCGGCAACTCCGTTGACGTCGACAAGCTCGGCACCCCCCCCTGGTTGATGGAGCTCGACAACGACAAGGCCTGGGATTCCTTCGTCGATTCGAAGGGCAAGACCGCAGCCGAGATCCTTGAGACTCTGAAGACCGGCGAGTTCAACCGAATCCTGGCGGACAGCACCGCTTTCATGACGGCCGACCGGCAGGGAAAGCTCTGGGTGGCGAAGGGCTACTCCTACCGCGTCCAGCGATACAGCCTTGGTGGGCGCCTTCTCTACGAAATCGTCGTCGGGGACGGGAAGGTCCGAGAGAAGCCGAAAAAGAGCCAGGAGATTGAGATTGCCCGGAGGAGCCCGACGCAAAATCCGACGGAGGCGACCCGCGACCCAGCCCAGGAGAAGGGTAGCTACTTCGCCTTTACGGCAGAGCCTGCCATCTTCGATCTCGCCGAGGGACGCGACGGAAAGCTGTATCTGCTGACCCGCACCGAGACGGGGGCCGCGGCGCTCGACCGGTACGATCCCGTCGAATCGATCCTTGAACGGATTCTCTTGCAGATGAAGACCGAAGGGCGGTTTACGATGGCTGCGGGCAAGGACGGTCTCTACCTCGCCGCATGGAATGGCAAGCAGGGGCGCTGGAAGCTCGCCTGGGAGACGCTGGAGCAGGCCGACTGGGAAGAGGTCAAGGCCGACGTCTCCGGAACGAGCCGCGAGGAATAGGCCGGCAGGATGCTGGCGCTCCCGCCCTACTCCCCCGGCACCGTCTCCATCCGCCGCCCTTCTTTCGCGGCGCGGGCGACTTCGGCGCGGAAGGTGGAGAGGTCGAGGATGGGCTTAGTCCAGTGCTGGTCGCAGCCGGCGGCGAGCGAGCGCTCGCGGTCTCCCTGCATGGCGTGGGCGGTGAGGGCCACGATGGGCACGGCGTCGAAGGCGTGATCCGCGCGCAGGCGCTTGGTGGCTTCGAGGCCGTCGAACTGGCCGCCCAGCGAAAGATCCATCAGGATCAGGTCGGGCAGCCTGACGT
Organism: Thermoanaerobaculia bacterium; assembly: GCA_035278895.1. Classification (GTDB taxonomy): domain Bacteria; phylum Acidobacteriota; class Thermoanaerobaculia; order Multivoradales; family UBA5704; genus DATARR01. Next base: position 1,495 of record DATEIO010000430.1, read on the forward strand.
GGGCGCGGGCGATGCCCTCCTCCGCGGTTCCGGCTTCCACGACGTCATGACCATCCAGCTCCAGAGTCAGACGCACGAGCTCTCGGGTGTCGGCTTCGTCTTCAATCAACAGGATTCTGGCCATGGGAAGGTCTGACTCCAAGCTGTTCCAGGGTTTCGCGCAGGCGCGATTCGAGGTCGGACATCAGTAGATCTCCCTTGCGGATGACGTCGGAGATCTCCTTCAGGATGAACGCCCGGTCTTCCGGCGTCATGTCCTTGCCGGTGATCACGAGGATCGGAACGTCCTCCGTCCGCGGGTCGGAGCGGAGGCGGGCGATCAGCTCGTAGCCGCTCATGCCGCCGGGCAGCGTCAGGTCGCAGAGAATGATCCGGGGCTTTTTTTCGAGGATCATGCGCAACGCCGTCTCCCCGGAGGCGGCGGCGCGCGCATCATAGCCCGCCTTGTGGAGCGCCGCCATCAGCAGCTCGCGGATACCGTGCTCGTCGTCCAGCACGAGCACGTAGCCGTCTCTGTCGGGAACCCCGGTGCTGATGGAGCGCAGCGACGCCATCAGCCGCTCGGGATCGATCGGCTTGATCAGGTAGTCGGAGGCTCCCAGGCGGTAGGCCAGAGGCCGGTTGTCCACGATCGAGCAGACGACGACCGGGATCTGCGACGTGCGGCGCTCGGATTTCAAGGCCTGCAGCACGCGCCAGCCGTCCATGCCGGGCATCATCACGTCCAGGGTGATGGCGGCGGGCTCCAGGTCCTGCGCGAGCTTCAAGCCCACGCTCCCCGCGGGCGCTACGCACACTCGGTAGTCGGCGCGCGAGATCGTCTCGGAAAGGACGGCCGCGGTGTCCGGATCATCCTCGATCACCAGCACAAGCGGGCGCGCCTCCCGCTCTCCCGGCGGCGGGAAGGTCGGCGCGGGCTCCCGGGGCGTGGCCTCCACGCCGGCCGGCTCCATGGACAGCCGGTGGAGGAACGCGAGCTCGGCGTCCGGCGCCACCAGGGGGATGGTGACGAGGAACGTGGAGCCGTTCCCCAGGGCCGACTCGACCTCGATCCGCCCGCCCAGGAGCTCGACGATCTGCTGCACGATCGACAGGCCCAGCCCGGCGCCCCCGACCACGCGTGACATCGAGCCGTCCACCTGGCGGAAGCGCTCGAAGATGAACTTGACCGATTTCTCGTCGATCCCTACGCCCGTGTCGCGCACGATGAACCGGCACTCGCCCTCCCCCCAGGGCACGAGCTCGACTTCGATCGATCCCTGGTGCGTGAACTTGATGGCGTTCGACAGCAGGTTGATCACCACCTGGCGCACGCGCAAGGGATCGGTGAAGGCGAGCGGCAGGTCTTCGGGAATGCGCAGCCGGTAGTCGAGCTTTTTCTGGAGCGCCAGCGACTGCATCTCGTTGAACGTGCTCTGGACGAGCTCCGCCAAATCGAAGTGCTCGCGGTGGATCTTCATGCGGCCGGCCTCGATCTTGGCGATGTCCAGGACGTCGTCGATGAGCGCCAGGAGGTGCTTGCCGTTTCTCAGGATCCGCTCGAACGACCGCTGGTAGACCGGCGGGACCGGCTTGTTGTCGTTGGCGAGGGTCGCGAGCTGCGCGAAGCCGATGATGGCCGTCAACGGTGTGCGCAGCTCGTGCGACATGTTGGCCACGAACTCGGCCTTCAACCGGCTGTACTCCTCCAGGCGCCGGTTCGCCTCCCGGAGGTCTCCGATGAGCGAGCGCTGGCGCTCTTCGCTCTCCCGCAGCTCGCGCTCGGTCCGCTTGATGCGCAGGAGGGCCCGCACGTGGGCGAGAAGGGCCCGCTGCTCAATGGGCTTCGCGAGATAGCCGTCCGCCCCGGCCTCCAGCCCTTCGACCTGGTCTTCGGGCGAGGTCCGCCGGCCGGAGAGCATGATCACGAAGATTCCCGCCAGGTCCGGATCGGACTTGATCCGGCGGCAGATCCGGACGCCGTCGCCGTCCGGCAGCACCGCGTCGAGCAGGACGAGGTCCGGGCGCTCTTCACGGCAGACGTGGAAGCCGTCTTCGCCCGTGCTGGCCCGGAGGGCCTCGTAACCCGCGCTCTCCATGATCCGGGCATAGGCGTAGAGCAGCGCCGGGTCGTCGTCGACGACGAGGATCTTCTCCGTCATGACGGCCACCCCGGCGGCCTGCCGGGGAGCGAGACGTAAAACGCCGCTCCCTCCCCCACCGTCGATTCGACACGGATCTCCCCCCCGTGCCCTGAGACGATGTTCTTGACGATCGTGAGACCCAGGCCCGCTCCCTTTTCCCCGCCGGTGCTCCGCACGCTGGTCTTTTCGAAGGGGCGGAACAGCTTGTCCATCTCGTGGGCGGGAATGCCCGGCCCCTGGTCGTGCACCGCGATCACGGCGCCCTCTCCCTGGCCGGTCAGACGCACGAGCACGCGGCGGCCCGGCGGCGAGAATTTCACGGCGTTTCCGATCAGATTGTTCAACACCTGTTCGATCTTCGCCGGATCGAGAACCATGGGGACCTCTCCTCCCTCCTCTTCCAGGTCGATTCCGATCTCCTTCTTTTCCGCGAGCACCCGGTGGAGCTCGACGTTCCTCCGCACCAGAGCGGCGAGGTCGACCCGCGCCAGGTCGAGCTCCAGCCTGCCCGCCTCGATCTTCGAGACGTCCAGGAGATCCTCGACCAGATTCAGCATGAAGCTGGAGGACGAACGGATCGTCCGGATGAACCGGGTGTGCTGCGGGTCGAGCGTCTCTCCCGCGTCCTCGAGCAGGAACCGGCTGTAGGTCAGGATGACGTCGAGCGGGTTTCTCAGGTCGTGGGCCGCGATCCCCAGGAATTGATTCTTCTGATCGTTCAGCCGCGCGAGCTCGGCATTCTTCCTGGCCAATTCGCGCTGTGCGGTGGCGAGCTCATTGTTCAGGCGCGAGAGCTCGTCATAGTCGGGGCTGCCCTGGCCGGCCCGCTCTTCGATCCGCAGCGAGAGGTCCTTCATCGCCGCGCGCAAGGCATTCGTCCGTTCGTTGTCGATCCGGAGCCGCCCCTCCTCCGTCAGGAAGGTGGCCAGGGCGACCGCTTCCTCAGCATTGCGGGCACAGCCGTCCGCCCCTACCCGCTGCCAGAGGTCCGGGTCGACGTTGAACGGGTATCCCCCCACGAGGATCTTGACCCGGTCGCCTTCTGCGGCGCGGGCCTCCGCGATCAGCCGGGAGACGGCGCGGACGTGGGAGGTGATCGTAGCCGAGACGAGGAGCACGTCCGCCCGGCGCTCCTGCAAGGTCTTGAGCACGGAGGGCGTGGGCGTGTTCGCCCCCAGATAGAAGGTGTTCCAGCCGTCCATCTCGAAGAAGTCCGAGACCATGCGGACGCCGATCTCGTGAAGGTCCCCGGCGACACAGGCCGCGACGAGCGTGCGGCCGTTGCGCGGCCCCGAAAAGATCCAGGGATAGAGCTGCGACATGACGAGCTGCGTCGCCGCCGTGCAGTAGTGCTCCTGGGCCACGGTGAGCTGGTTCATCTGCCACAGCCGGCCGACCTCGTGCTGGACGGGCTGGAAGACCTGCAGATAGACGTCCTTGACCGGGACGCCGCCGCTGACCGCGTCGAGCACGAGGCGGCTCGCGGTATGGCGGTCGCCGCAAAGGAGGGCCTCCAGGTACTCGCGGGAAAGGCCGGCGAGCGGCGCGTCCTCCAGCAGCCGCGTCGGCAGCTCCGGGGGGGACTGCGGGAGCTGCCGGAGCCCCGCATCCACATAGCCCGTGGCGATCTCCGCCTCCTCGTGGGGAAGCTCGCCCCGGAGCGCGTCCTTCAAGACCTCCAGGTTCCGGGCCAGGTCCTCCTGCGGGATGCCCAGCCCGGCGAGCAGGACCTTCGCCCAGGACACGTAGTCCGCAAAAAGCGATGGTGAGGAGGAGGCGATCGCCTCGGCGAGGTAGGAGAGGTGATAGTGCGCGTCCTCCTGGCACCGGGCGCGCCCGATCTCGCCGTAACGCCGGCCGAGCTCGGGGTGGAGCGCGAAATGGCGCGTGGTGACCGCTTCGGCCAGGGCCTCGCGCCGGGCGTCGAGCGTCTGGCTTACGCTCTCCTGCAGATCCTGGATCATGTCAGGAGCAGACGTGCTCGAAGTAGCGGATCTCGGTCGCCTTCGGGTCCAGCCGGAGGCCTTTCGGGATCCCCTGATGAGATTCGTGATGGAGGTGGCTGCCGTGCCAGGCCTCGAAGCTCTCCTCGTCGCGCCACCAGGTGAGAAGCCAGATCGTGTCCGGATCGTCTTTCGGGGAGAGCACCTCCATCCGCACGAAGCCGGAGGCTCCGTCCACGAGATGAGGCCGCTCGACGAAGGCCTTCTTCACCTGGGCCGTCATGCCATTCACCACGGTAAAACGGGAGAGAGCGACGAACCCACCTCCCGGAGCTGTTTTCGACCCTGCTTTCACACTCCCTGATCTCCTCCCCTGGGTTGCAGGCTGATGCCTGACCTGACGGGGACCAATGCAAGGGGCAAGCCACGGCGCCAAAGCTTGCCAGGGCCGGGCTCCTGAGCTAGCCTCACCCCTGGCACCATCCATGCGAAATCCTCAGGAACCTGGCGCTCATGACCGATCCCTCAAGACCCGAATCCCAGCACAAGATCTTCGTCCTCGACACGTCGGTCATCCTCTACGACTTCAATGCCCTCCAGAACTTCAAGGAGCATGACGTCGCGATTCCGATCACGGTGCTCGAAGAGCTCGACCAGTTCAAGAAGGGCAACTCGGTCCTGAACCTCCAGGCCCGCGAGTTCATCCGCCAGCTCGACCGCCTGTCGTCGCGCAACATGCTCCACGAGTGGATTCCGTTGAACGGGCCGGCCAAGGGCAAGCTCCGCGTGGTGACC
>DATEIO010000431.1:0-50775 GCA_035278895.1 Thermoanaerobaculia bacterium
GCGCCGATCGCCTTGCGCAGGCCGATCTCGTAGCGCCGGTCGGAAAACGAGATGAGCATCACCGACAGCACGCCGACGCCGCCCACCAGGAGCACCGTGCCGGCGAGGCTGAAGAGCACCACGGCCCAGCCGCGCATCTGATCCTGGAAATCCGCGTAGCCCCGCGCCATCTCGGCGTCCAGGTCCTTGACCTCCACGTCCTCGATGCCGTGGTGGGCCTGGCGGGCGCGCGAAAGCATCACGGCGGAGACCTCATCCAGGTCCCGCTCGGACTTGAGCTTCACCGTCACGAGCGTGAGCTGGTGGTCGGTGTCCAGGCGGTCCATATAGGTTTCGAGCGGAATGAGAACGCCGTTGGCATCCTGATACAGCTCTTCGTTGAAGATCTGCCCACCGGCCAGCACGCCCACGATGCGGTAGGGCACGCCTTCGATCACCAGGTCGCGCCCCACGGGATCGCTGCCGCCGAAGAGCTTGGAGGCGAGCGTCGCGCCCACGACCGCCACCGTCGAGTGCCGCCGCTGGTCGTCCTCGGTGATACCGCGGCCGAGGCCGATGGGGCGGTCCATGAGAAACGAATATTCGGAGGTCACGCCGGTGACGAAGATGCGCTCGCCGCCGCCGGCCACCTGCACCACGCTCCGCTTCGTGGCGCGCGGGGAGAACCCCAGCACCTGCGGATGCGGCGTGGCGAGGCGCGGCAGGTCCTCGAAGCGCAGGCCGGAGCTCATGGCGAAGCGCTTCTGCTCTTCGGAGGTCTTGGGCGCCTTGGGGATCAAGACCAGGGTGCCGTCCCAGCTCATGCCGGCAAAGCCGGTTGAAACCTTGTCTTTGACGCCGTCGAGCACCGACGTCATCACCACCAGGGCAAAGACGCCGAGCATCAGGAGGGTCAGGGTGAGGAGCGAGCGCAGCTTGTGCGCCCACAGCTCGATCAGGCCGCCGGTGACGACCTCCCAGACCAGGGCGGCGCGGGCTCCCAGGCCGTGGCGGCGGGCCGGGCTCGAAACCGCGGCCGGAGCGGACATCGTGATGGATTCACTCATAGCGCAGCGCCTCCATGGGCGACTGGCGGCTGGCCTTGGCAGCCGGATAGAGGGCGAACAGGAAACCGAAGATCGCGGCGAGCAGCGTCGCCCACACGAAGCTCAAGGGAGAGATCGCGAGCGGCACGCCGATCGACTTCGTGATCACCCAGGAGAAGGCGATGCCGATGACATAGCCCGCGGCGCTGCCCAGCAGGGTGAGCAGCAGCGCCTCGGTCATGAACGCCTTGAAGATCTCGCCTCCCGAAGCGCCGATCGCCATCTTGACCCCCACCTCGCGCACCCGCTCCTTGAGCGAGGCGAGCTGGATGTTGACGTTGACCATGCCGCCGCCGATCAGGGCAAGCATCCCGGAGAGCATGAAAATGATGTTGTAGACGTCGCCCTGGCTCATCTGGCGCTCCAGGCGCTTGTGCACGTCGTCCAGGCGGAAATCGTCCTGCAGGCGGTGGTTCGCGGTGACGAGAGAGGAAAGCTCCTTCGAGAAGTCGGCCATCGCCGTGAGATCCGGCACGCGGAAGGTGACGCGGTCCAGGCGGTGGTACTCGTCTCCCTCCATGCGGGAGGCGACGAGGAGCGAGGGCACGGCCACGATGCGGTTGCGCCAGGCGAAGACGTTCTCCTGCCCGTCGCGGAAACGGAAGGTCTTCTCGCGAAACACGCCGATCACCCGGACCGGCACGTCGCCGATCCGCAAGGTTTTGCCCACGGTCTCGCCGGTGGGGAAAAGGACGCTCGCCGCCTGCGAGCCGAGGATCGCGACCGGAGCGCCGGACCTGAAATCCTCGGTCGAAAAATCGCGCCCTTCTTCGAGGTCATAGCCGTTCATGGCGACGTAGTCGGCGCCGATACCGCTCACGTCGCGCTCCTGGTCGGCGAATTCCGAGCGCACCCGCGCCCGCGCCTCCCGGAGCACGCTGACGGCGTTGACCGCGCTGGCCGAGGAGATCTGCCCGCCTTCGACCGCGTCTTCCAGGCGCAGGCCGAGGTTGGCGCCGGCGAGAGCGGAGGGCGTACCCTGATAGACCGTGTCGGTGGGCAGGACGTTCAGCTTGTCGGTACCGCCGATCCGGGCGAAGAGGCGCTCCGCCTGCTGCCGCTGGCTGTCGGAGATCGAAAAGCCGCCGAGCACCGAGGCGACGCCCAACATCACGCCCAACGCCTGGAGGAACGAGCGCCCGGGGTTGCCGGAAAGCTCGATCCACGCCTCGAGGAGGCGCTCGCGGAAAGCGCCGGTGGTTTTCATGCCGCCTGCTCCTGACAGTCATAGAGGAGACCGTCGCGCATCTCGACCTGACGCTCGGCCATCGCCGCGATCTTCGGGTCGTGGGTCACCAGGAGGACGGTGTTGCCCTGGGCGTGAAGCTCGCCGAACAGGGCGAGCACCTCCTGGCCGGTCTTCGAGTCGAGAGCGCCCGTGGGCTCGTCAGCCAGAAGCAGCGCCGGCCGGTTGGCGAGCGCGCGAGCGATCGCCACGCGCTGGCGCTGGCCGCCGGAGAGCTGGGCCGGCAGGGTGTTGGCCTTGTCGGGGATGCCCACCCGCTCGAGCAGCTCCAACGCGCGCTGCCGGCGCTCCTTCCTCGGCACGCCCGCGTAGAGCATGGGCAGCTCGACGTTTCTGAGAATGGTCGCCCGCGGCAGCAGGTTGTACTGCTGGAAGACGAAGCCGATCTTCTCGTTGCGGATCGCCGCGAGCTCCGCGCCCGAAAGCTTTTCGACCTGCACGCCGTCGAGCGAATAGGTGCCGCCTGAAGGGACGTCCAGGCAGCCCAGGATCGCCATCAGCGTGCTCTTGCCGGAGCCCGAGGGACCGATCAGGGCCACCAGCTCGCCGTGCTCGACGTCCAGGTCGATGCCGCGCAGGGCGTGGACTTCATTGCCGCTGCTGCCGTAGACCTTGTGCAGGCCCCGGGTTTCGATGATTCGCATGGCTGGTTTTCCTGATCAGTTGGTCTCGTCGTCTTTTTCGACCTTCTTGCGCGTCACGTCCTCGAGCGCGACCTCGTCGCCCGGACGCAGGCCCGACATGATCTCGACCCGCTCGAGCGTCGCGATCCCGGCGTTCACCGGAACGGGCTCGAAGTAATCCCGCCAGTTTTCGGACAGCCACACGAACTTGCTGCGGCCGTCCAGGGCCTCGCGCGCCTCCTCGATCTCCTCGGGAGACAGGCCGCTCTTCAGGCGGTAGACGACGGTTTTTCCGTCGCGGCGCTGCAGGGCTTCCAGCGGAAGCGAAAGGGCGCCCGCGCGCCGCTCGCCCAGGATCTCGACGTTGGCGCTCATGCCGGTGCGGAAGGACTCGTCGAGCTTGTCGAGCTCGGCCTCGACCTCGAAAACCTTGATCTTGTCCACCACCTTGGCCGCGGGGGCCACGAAGCGGACCTTGCCGGAAAAGATCTTCTGGGGATAGGCGTCCAGCGTGACGCGCACCGGCTGGCCCACGCGCACCTTGGCGATGTCCACCTCGTTCAGGTTGACGCGGATGATGAGCGATTTGAGATCCGCGACCGTGAACATCACGGTGCCTTCGTTGTACGAGGAGACGCCCGAGGTCACGGTCTCCCCCAGCTCGACGCCCTTGGTGATCACCACGCCGGACATGGGCGAGGTGACCCGCGCCTTCTGGCTGACCGAGGCCCCGGAGATCGGGATGCCGCGGTCTTCGACGATCTGATAGCGGGCCCTGGTGCTCGCCAGGACGTCGGCAGCCAGGTCCCGCGCGGTCTGATAGTTCTGGAGAGTCTGGCTGCCGATCAGGCCCGCCTCGAAGAGGGCCTTCTGCGCCGCGAGCTCGCGCTCGGTGTCGCGCAGCTTGATGTCGGCCTGGCTCACCGCGGCCTTGACGTCAGAGAGCGACTGCGCCTGGTTGACGTCGGGAGCGACCTCGGCCAGGACCTGCCCGGTCCGCACCACATCCCCTTCGCGGACGCGGAGCGCCGTCACCTGGCCCGACACCACGGACTTGACCTCCGCCTTGATCTCGGGGTCGACCACGCCCACCTCGCGAACGCTCACCTGCAGATCCTCGGCCTGTACTTTGCCGAGGCGGAACGGCGACTCGATATCCTTGGGGCTGGATTTCGTGGTGGCGCGCGCCACGACGAGGCTTCCAGCCAGGAGAATTGCTGAAATTCCTGCGATCACCCACTTCTTCTTGCGCATGAGAGGCCCTTCTTTCTGGCGAACGGTTGCAGGTTCGCCGGCTGCCTTCGACCTCAGTACGCAGTTGGGCGGGAAAAGGTTACAGGGCAACCACCGCAACCGGATCAGACCGGAGCGGCTCCCGGTCTCCGGGCCGCGGCAGGACATCCGGCAGCGGAGGCAGATAAGCAATCACGAGAAGACGATCCCCCTCCTCGAGCACCCAGCCCGGCTCTCCCTGGCGTGGGTTGGTCAGCATCTGGGGCTTGCCCCCTATCGTTCTTTGAATTCCCACGGGGACCAGAGGCTCCCGGGAATCGATTCCGAGGATCAGGGCGGCGTAGTCCCGGAAGCGCATCCCCACCGCGCCCGGCGGGAGGTCCAGGGTGTACATCTCGTTCGTTTCGGCCGAGATCTGCAGCAGGTCGGAAAAGAAGCCCACGATCCCGGCCCGCAGAGCGGCCTGAGAGAGCAGGGACGTGCGCACCTGGAGGCCGGAGATGCGCTCCAGGAGCCCCGGGAAGTCCTTGGCCAGCTCGTCGATGACGGAGATATTGGCAGGATTCGACAGCTCCACCACCACGTGGAGATCGGTGCGGCCGACGTCGTGGGCGATCTTGCGCAGCATCAGCAGGGAGCGGATCGTGCGCTCATCGCCGTGCTGGTCGTCGGTCAGAATGAGGATGCATCGCGTGTCGGACGCGTTGGCGTTGCGCAGCGCCCGCTCATCCGTGGGGTCGCCGATGCTGACGTAGAAATCCTCGAACGCCTCGTCCCTGCCGCTCCCGGCCTCCTTGAAGCGGCGGATCTCCAGCGACTCGTCGTCGGTGAGCACCACAACGACGAACGTCCCCTCCCGCTCGCGGATGATCGGGTGATGGATCTCCCGGATCACGTCGACCGCCCGCGGGTTCCAGTTGAGGAGGAGGAAGTGATTGGTGAGATTGTGGGGCATGCGTTTCTCCCTTTGGATGAAGAATCGGGCCAGCCAGCCGGACATCACGGCGAAGAAGGCAGGGCCCAAGAGGAGGCCCAGAGTCGCGACGACCCGGCCTTCGTCCGTATAGGGGACGCGGTCTTCCAGACCGCTGAACAGATAGACATTGATGGACCAGAAGGACTCGCGGATCGTCGAAAAGTTTTCGTTGATTCCGCGTTCCAGAAGGTACGTGGTCAGCGTGACCACCACGATCCCCAGGCCGAGAAGCAGCGCCAGGAGGAATGGAAGCCTGTCCTGGCGCCACAGGTTTCCGACCTGCACGTGCCACCCGTGCCGGAAGCCCCACACCCCGAGAGCTGCGAGCCCGCAGAGGAGGAGCGCGAGCACCACCCGCCGCCGGATTCTCGGCCAGAGAGGATCAACGACTTCGATGCCCTCCAGGATCTGGAGCCCCGAAGCGTTCAGGGAGGCGGCTTCCGGAAAGCCGTCCGGAATCTTGCACGCCGGACCGCGCTCGGGCTTCGCGGTGGCCAGGACTTTCCAGGCCTCCTGGGCGGCCTGAAGGAGAGACAGGGAGACTTCCGGGTCTTCCTTCTCGCGAGCCAGGAGAAGGACGGGGACGGCGATCGTCGCCACCGGAGCGGCCTGGTTCCGGTAGGTGTTGGCGGGGATGCGGCCGATGGCGGTCTGCCTCCGGAAGCTCGTCCCTTCCTCCTTGGTCAATCCGCGAAGCGTCTGGGGATCCAGAGAAAGGAGCTTGACCGTTCCGGACTCCATCAGCTTGCAGACTTTCGAGAGCCCCGGGGTGGTCACGATCATCGCGACGTCCAGGCGGTCGCCGCGGAATTCTTCGAAGAGGTTTTCCGGAAGTGTCGCTCCCTGCGCCGGACGAGCCTCCCGGCCGTCCAGGGAAGAGAGCGGCATCCCCAGGCTGTCCAGGAACCGGCTGGACGTCAGCCGAGTCCCGCTGCCCTGGGCTCCCACCCAGATCCTCAGCCGTCCGAGATCGCTCATCGTGTCGACTGAAACCGAATCGCGCACGAAGATGTGCAGGTAGTCGAAGAAAACCCTTCCGACGACCCGCACGTTCGTGGCGGGCCGGTCCCGGAAGTGCTCGCTGACGACGTCCTGTTGCGCGAAGGCGAAGCGTACCTGTCCCGCCGTGAGCTTCTCCAGGTTTTCGCTGGAGCCGTGGGTTTCGACGGGGAGGACCTCGAGCGCCGGGTTCCTCTCGGCGACGGCCCGCGCCAGCTCCGAGTACATGCCGTCCGAGTTGCCGGTGGCGATCGTTACCGGCGTCCGGGCCCGCGCGGCAGATCCGAGGAGGAGCGTGGCGGCGAGACCGACCGCCCAACGTCGCCGAACAGAGGAAAGTAGCTGCGGCATCACTCCTGCCAAGACACCGACGCCTGAGAAAGGGTTTAGGCCACCCCGAGTAAACAAAGGCCGGGCACTGCGTGTCTCTGCCGCTTGGAACTGGCGCAGCAGGCGTCCTTCGGAGGGATGAGACGTTGAGGCGAGCACGCGAAGACGGTTGGAGACTCCTCTTGACCGGCAACGACTCGAAATTCGACCTGGAGACCGGCTCCATGACTGCCGAAACCGTTCTCTGCTCTTCCCTGTTTCGAACGGTTGCGGCCTTGGCGTGCCTCGGCGTGCTCCTTGCGGTCCCGGCCGGCGGGCAGTCGACGGCCCGCTCCTCCGAAGCTCGCCCGGCGCAGTTCGTGCTCGTGCTCGACGACTCCGCAAGCATGAAGGAGACCGATCCGGACCGCCTTGCCGTCTTCGCCGCGCGGTCGCTCGTCAGCATGCTCGACGACCGCGACGAGGTTTCGGTCGTGCGCCTGAATGGCCCCCGCGATGGAGCGCCGCCGCCTGCGATCGCGCCGTTGCGGAACCATCGCCCGCAGATCGAGCAGCTTTTGAGCCTCAACGGGGGGATCGCGGTCTACAGCGCCGAGCACACACCCTGCCGGTCAGCCCTGGCGGCCGTGCGGCGGCTGCTCGATGCGGCCCACCGGCCGGGCGTGGCCCAGGTGGTGATGCTCCTGACCGACGGGCAATGCACGCCGCGCGGCGAGGAAGAGCCGCAGGTCGAGGACTTCCTGGGCGGCCTGCGCTCGCAAGACGAAGGATTGTTCCAGTTCTATCTGCTGCGCTTCCGCGGAAAGGATTTCTCATCGCCGCTCGTGCGCCTGGCGGAGCGCACCGGGGGGCAGGCGATCGAGGCCCATCCGGGAGATCCGACTTCGATCCTGCATACTTTCGCCGCGGCCCTTTCCCGCTCGCAGGGGTATGAGGCCTACCTGCTCTCGCCGCGCGAAGCCCGCCTGGCGGCGCACCGCGGCGCCGAGCGGGTGCGCCTCCTCGCCATCGCTCCGGGCTCCGGCCAGAATCTTTCCTTCATCCTCCGCAACCCGCGGAGTGGCGCCCCGCGGACGGCAGGCAAAACCCGCGCGGGCACTCACCAATATGGCGCTCACGGAAAGGTTTTCCGTTTCGCCGCCCTCGATTACCAACCGGACACCGAGCCGGTCGAGGTCGAGGTTCCGGGCGGGGGCGATCGCTGGAAAGTGGTGGCGCTGCCGGAGTACCGCCTCGCGGTGCGCCAGTTCGTCCGCTCGGGAAACTGCGATCGGCCCGGAGGGGAGGTCGCGAGCGTCGCCGTCGGGGAGTCCGTGTGCGCGATCGCCGAGTTGGTCAACGCGGACGGGCAGGTGGTCGGAGGCGAGGTCACCGGCGGGGACCTCATAGCACGGGTGAAAGTCCGCCGCGCGGACCGGCCCGGCGAGCCGCCGGTCGAGCTCGCGGCCAATCCCCTGGCCGCCGGCCAGGCGCGGTTCGGCCTGCCCCGCAGCCACCTGGAGAAGGGGGACTACGAATTCCAGTCCCTGGCCATCCTGAGGCTCTCCTCCGGCGAGTCGATCGTCCTGCGCAGCACGCCGGCTTTGCTGGAGGTCTCCTCCATCGAAATCCATCCGCAGCCCGCTCGATTCGACTTCGGACGGCTGCGTCCCGGGGAGCTGGCGCAGAGCCCCTGGCGCCTGGCCGGCAACTTCCCGAAAGCCTCCGGGCATCTCGAGCTCGGCGAGCGGGCCGACCTGCCGGCCTGCGTGACCGCGGAGCTGAACGGCGCTCCGGAAGGCAAGCCCCAGCCGATCCTGCCCGGCCAGGGCTACAACCTCGTGCTGCGCGTGTCCCCGTACTGTGGGCCGCAACCGATCGGGCGCAAAGTCAACACGGTGCTCCGCCTCGTCTTCGCGGCCGACGGAGGCCGGCAGCTCCCGGCCATCGAGCTGCCGTTGACCTTCGAGCTCGAATACCACATCGATGTTCCCAAGGAGCTGACCGTCAAGGTCCGCGGGGGAGAGGCCCGGGACCTGCCGGTCCCCGTCGGCGGGAGCTTCCAGAAGAAGGTTTCTCTCCGCGCCGTCGTGGCCGGCCCGAAGGAGGCTGAGGCGTGGCCGGAAGACGGAGAGGATCTGGTTCTCGGGTTTGCCGGCGAAGATCACAAGGAGGTGCTGCGCGGCGACCGGGGCGGTCCGCTCCTCGGCCACGACTTCTCCGCCGGCCCGGGATCGTCCCCGCTGCGGCTGCGCGTCCTGCCCGGCCGCTGCTGCGCCGCGGGCTCGTTCGAAACCCGTCTGGGGCTCGCTCCCGCATCCCGCCAGCCTCTGCCGCCGGGAGCGGAGCCCCCGGAGCCGATCGTGGTGCCGGTGCGCATCGAGGTCGAGCCTGCGGGGTTCTGGGCCTGCCATGGGCCGCTCCTCCTCGCGGCGTTCGCCACCCTGCTGCTGCTGGTCCTGATCCTCTATGGGATCAACATGTTCTGCAACAGCACCTTTCTCAATCCCGAGACGCTGGCGGCAAAGCTCAAGCCCCTGGTCTGGACCGAGTACGGCGACGCGGTGGAGCTCGACAGATCGAAGGGAGAGGTGGCGCGGCTGGTGCGGCAGGCCCTGCCGCTCCCCCGCCGGGCTGCGGTCTGGCTCCGCTCCAATCCGTTGCGCTTCGGCCTGCCTGGCGGGCGTTACCGCGAGACCGCGCAGATCCTGCTCCAGGCGAACCGCGACGTGGCCCGCTCGCAGATCGTGCTGCTCGCCGAAGGGGACGTCCAGGCCCAGGCGGAGAGAGAGCCCCAAGGCTTGCGCGGCCGGCTCTTCGCCATCGCCGCCGGCAAGGTCCTGTTCCTGGCGGTGCCGGACGCGCAGGGCCGGCTGGGCAGCCTGGTCTGGGAGAACGGGCTCGGGGCTCCGCCGCCCGACGGCGAGCCCGCGCGGTTGCGGGCCGTCAAGCTGCACAAAGCGAAGCTCTTGCGCCCCCTGGAGGATTGGGAGACCCCCGAGGAAGGCAAAGCCGCCGGCTGGCAGATCGGCTAGCCGCTGACCCGGAATCTTTACCGAACGAATTCCGCCGGAGGAGATGAGGAATGGCGAGACATCAGAAGGTGGTCATCGACGAGATGCTGACCAAGCCGAGCGCGGTCTGCCCGACGCTCTTCGTGGGTCTGGGCGGTTGCGGCTGCCGGCTGGTCAGCCGGGTCGCGAAGCACCTGCAACGGCGTCCCGATTACGAGGAGCGCTACAAGGCTCTGGTCAAGTTCGCCCTGGTCGACACCAACGTCAACGAGCTCGAAGGGTTCCGCGAGATGGCGGACAGCACCTTCCTGATCAGCGACTTCGAGAAAGAGGAGTACGCGGACCTCGCCTCCGGAAAGCTTTTCCTGGAAGCCGATCCGTATTTCACGCAGTGGGTGCCGCAGAACTATCGCTTCCGCGCCGGCGATACGGCGGGGGCCGGTCAGATCCGGATCGAGTCGCGGCTCGGCGTGTTCTACCAGATGAAGCACAAGGACTTCGTGCCGAAGTTCCGCAAGCTCCTGGAGGAATTGAAATCCCACGAGCTCGGGCACCGGCGCCTGGACAGCCAGGAGATCCGCATCATCCTCTGCTATTCGGTGGCGGGCGGCACCGGCTCGGGCTGCCATCTGCCCATCGCCTACATGCTGCGCGATCAGGCGAGCGAGCTCGGCAAGCCGCGCCTCATCGGCGTCGCCGTGCAGCCCGCGGTGTTCGAGGACAAGACCGGCATCAACCGGGACGGCACGTTCGCCAACGCCTATGCCGCGCTCAAGGAGACCGAGTACCTGATGAAGCTGGGCGCTCCCGATTCCCGCTTCTATCCGGAGGAGGGCATCCCCTTCCACTACGACCCGTCGGACGTCTCCAAGCAGATCGTGCGGCAGCCGCCCTTCGAGTTCGTCTATATCGTGGACAAGCCGCAATCGTTTACGGTGCCCGATCCGGTCGAAGCCGCGGCGGACGGGCTCTATCTCCAGTTCTTCTCACCGCTTTATGGCCACCAGGCGTCCGACTACGACAATTTCACGCAGCACCAGCGCTTCCTCGTGCCGCACGATTTCGAGGCCAAGGGGATCGTCGGCTTCACGACCTTCTACGGCTCCTATGGCGCGGCCGTGCTGCTGGTTCCGGTGGACGGCCTGGTCGACTACTGCTCCCAGGCGGCGGCGCTCTCGTTGATGCGGGCGAGCTTCCTGCGATCCATTCCCGGCGATGCGTCCTACGCGACGCTGCGCAACGTTCCCGAGCCGTTCTTCGAGGTGGCTTTAGGCAACGAAAAGAACGAGAAGCCGGTCCACGTGGCGGATTTCTACAAGAAGGAAAAGGATCAGCGCGAGAGGCTCATCGACCGGCTGTACATGAAGCGGGTCCGCCTGCTCGCCGCCTGTGAGCTGGAAACCAATGAGATCAAGCGCTTCTTCACCTTGTTCCGCCACGGCCACCGGGCCGGCGAGGTGCCGCGGCCGGACGGCACCGGCTGGGATCTGAAACCGGAACGGGTCAAGGAGGACCAGGAGCAGCTCGCGAGAAACGGCATGCGTCTTTCGATCGGCGCGATCGTCCTGCCCGCGATCTCGAGCGACAGCCCTCAGGATCTGCCGGGTCTCCTGCAGCAGGCCCGCAAGGCCATGGAGCTCCGGGCCGAGGAGGACCCGCCGACGGCCGCCGGCATCAACCGGGTCTACGATGCGCGCAACCGCGCTTCGGTCTGGCTCGACGAGCTCAAGAGCGTGGGCCTGCGGATCCTCAAGAACGGCTACAAGATGGGAACGGTCAAATATCCGGGGATGGATTCCCTGGTCGAGCTGTCGTTCCTGAACGACGAGGCCGGCGAGGTGGACCTGGCGGCCAAGCGCTACGCCGTGCTGTCGATTCTCGAGCGGGTCCGGTGGGACGTCAAACCCCCGGAACGCACGGTGGATTTCGATCTGGGCGAGCACAAGGATACGAACAGGCTCAAGCCCAACGAGATCCCGGCGCTGCTCGAATCGCTGCAGAGCCAGGCCATCGAGCGGGCGATGGAGATCGTCACTCAGAGCTTTATCGAAGGCCTGGGAGATCTGCGGGCCAACCTGGACAAATTCGCCGTCACCCAGCGCAACCTGGAGGACGGTTTCGATCAGTTGGAAACCGAGCAGCTGAACCGCCTGCGCAAGCTCCGGGAAGACGGCGGCAAGGGCTCTTCGGCCAACCAGTACGTGCTCGATGCCGAGGCCCTGCAGATCGAAGACGGCCGCCGCATGTGGGACTTCTACTTCGAGGACCAGATCGCCGACCTGCCCGAGCTCTCGCTCGCCAACCGCGAGATCCAGGTGCTGCTGAGCGACACGGTGACGGCGATGAGCGTGCGCCGGGGCGGCGCCACCAGCGCGGATCTGGACAAGCTGTTCACGGCGTTGCGCGAGCACGTCGTCAAAAGGCTCGAGGACCGGATCGCCGGCGACCCCCACTCCCCGGACCGCGAGCGGCGCGACGGCCTGACGCTGTCCGATGCGCTGGAGCTCGAGGTGATCTACCGCGCCCTTTACCGCAGCAACAGCCCCCAGGTCGATGCCGGGGGCGACAAGACGATCCGCGAGCTGATCTCCTCGTACCGCTATCAGAAAGACGAGCAGATCGATCTCAGGGACGACAAGCACAGCGACTATCTGCGCGACAAGATCAAGCGGCTGGTCAAGGAAAAGGCGTCGCTCCTCTGCGTCTATGAAGAGGGACGCGATCAGCACGGCGGCGTGCGGCCGGACAACGTTTTCGTCGCCGCCATCGACGAGGACTTCAAGAACAGCACGATCGAGGAGTCGATCCGGGGGGCCGATCCGAACCTCACCTGGGTGACCGCGGGCTGGTCCAATCCCAAGGAGATCATCTTCTACCGCGCAGTGCTGAACGTCCCGCTCTACGTCTTCGGCCGTATGAAGGAGATGAAGGCCGAGTACGAGCGGTTCAAAGCCCTGGCCAAACGCCCCAAGGTGCTGCACATCGACCACAACTGGGAGGATACGCTCCCGGATCTGGATCCCGACAGCGCCCAGGAGAGACATCGCCAGGAGCTGCTGCGCAGCCATGTGATCAATTTCGCGGCCCTGTTGACCACGCGGCGGGCCGACAACGGGTCGTCGTTCATCGTCCGGCGTGCCGGCAAATACTGCCTCACCGGTCCGCATTGGGATGGCCTGAGCGACGAAGCCGAGCTCGGGGGCGACGGTCTCACGCACCTGGGCGAGACCCTGGCCGATTCGATCCAACGCCTGCCCGAGGTGCTGGAGTCCGAAAAGGTCACCTATCTCCCCTACCAGCAGATGCTGCGGGCCGTCCGCGAGGGGCTCGCTCCGGAGGTGCTCGCCACGATCGTCGACCTGCCCTTCCGCTGGCGGAGCAACCACGACGAGCTGCGCAACAAGTACGGCCCCAACCGCACGCCCGTGCAGCAACAGAAGCTCAAAGATTACGCCGACGCCTACCAGCGTCTGCGGGAAGCCCTGGAGAAGCTCCATGACCGGTTGAGCAACGTCAGCGTGGAGCAGCGGACTCTGGGCGAGGATCTGGGCGCCAACGCCGCCAACCTGAGCGTCGAGGAGGCGGAGGACAACCTCGCCCAGAGCCTGAAGATCCTCGAGACTTTCTGCGACGTCTGGAAGGCGCTCGAGAACCCGGATCAACCGGGCTCCGTGGCCCCAAGCTTCCAGAGGCTGTTCCGGCCCCTGCCGGAGAACAAGCTCAACCAGTTGTTGGAGCGGCTGCGTAGCGGCCCGGCGCGTCCCGCGGCCCGGCGGACCCCGTCCGGCGGAGGAGGACGTCCGGCTTCCGGCAGCGCCGTACCCCCAGTCAACGGCCCGGATCAGGCCGGCAACCCGGCGAGGAGCTGAGCTTGCACCCGGTCTTTCCCGCCCCGGTGATCGTCGTAGGGGTCGGCCGGTTCGGCCTCGCCACTCTGGAACGTCTCGGCGACGACTGGTCCGGGCTCCGTCTCTCCGGCGCGGACGTCTCGATCGGCAACCTGCGGCTGCTGGCGGTGCGCTCGGCCGACACGGTCAACGGCTGGCGCTCTTTCGAAAGGGACACGGTGCGGATCGCCGGCCATCTGGGAGACAGCGATCTGCCGTCTCTGGCCCTCAGCCTGGCGATCATCCGTTCTCTCGGCCTGATCCGTTATCGCGACGGCTGCTATCAGGTCGCCCTGCCGCGCGACGCGGGGGTCGTGGAGGTGGACGTCGAGGCGGGCGCGCCCGAGGCGGACGGCGCCGGGGAGGTCCGGGTCGAAAAGCAGTCGAGACGGTTGCGCTACTTCGAGTGGCTCCGTCTCGACCCGGATCCCATCGTGGCGGCGGAGCGCCTGCACCACCTGGCTCAACGCCTCCAGGAGGTCGATCTCTTCATCACGCCGCTGCTCAATCGGATCCGGCAGGGGCACAGCCCGCATACGCTGCTGGCCTGTCTGGACCGTTGCCGCTCTCTGCTCGAAGGACGCGATCCGGCGCCCTGGGATTGGGGACACCCGGACGAGCGTCCCGACGGCGTCCGCGTCCCCGTCTCCGATCTCATCGACAGCGAGGAGAAGGCGGAGATGCGCAGGGCGGCCTATTTCCTCGAAAAGGTGATGGAGCCACCCCTCCCCCGCTGGAACGAATGGCTCCGAGGCGAAGAGGACGCGCCTCCCGTTGTCCGGAAGCTCGAACCGTTCGTGCGGCAACCGGGCGATCTGGCGTCTCCTCTCGATCCCGCCGAGTTGCTCGGCCGCGAATGGGAAGTCACCGGCTGGGCCAGCGAGCAGGGGCGCTCGGGAGACGACGTCTTCACTCCTCTGACCCCTCATCCCTTCCAGTTGGGGCTCTTCGACCAGGACGACCGGGAAGGGCTGCCGGAGCCGGGCGTCGAGCTCCTGGCGGACCGGCTCCGGGAGTTCGGCCGGTTCCTGCACAGCGGTCTTCTCCGTCTCTGGGTGGATCTCCAACGGGAGAGGGTCGAAGATCCCAACGTCAACGTTCTCGAGCAGGCCCGTCAGCGCGACGAGCTGACCGAAGCGCTGAGGCAGTCTCTCGAGGTGCTCGGCCAGATCGTGGTCCACCCGCTCAAGGAGGCGCGCCGCGAAGACGGCGAGCGGGCGCTTCGCGAGGTCCCCCGGCGGTCCTCCGGCTCGGCGGCGGAAATGGAGCTGCCCGGCTCCCCCAGCCGCTTCCTTCTCGGGCTGAACGTCGAGGATTCTCGCGAGGAGTCTCCGCGCCAGTGGCTCGAGCGCCGGCTGGCGCAGCTCGGTTTCGAGCCGCCCCAGGGCTCTGAAGAGGAGCTGCCGGGGAGCCATCCGCTGTTCGCGGACGTCTGCCTCACGGGCGACGGCGAGGGCATGGAAAGGCGGGCCAAGGAGCTGTTCGCTCCCCTGCGCGAAGCGCTCAACCGGCAGGTCCGCGAGCTGTACGGCTTTCGCTTCCTCACCCGCTACCGCAACCGGCCGACCCGCCAACCGCCGCGGCTCACGGTCTTCGTGATCGGAGACATGAGCGAGGCGTTCACCCGCGAAGCCATGCGGCACGTGTTGCGGGAGATGCACGCCGAGCTGCTGCGGGCCTTCACCCCGATCTTCGAGTCCTACCGGTTGGGGTTCGACCGCTGCCTCTGCGTCACCCCGATCCTCTGGATGCCTCATCCGGCCGATCCGTTCCAGGGCGAGGACCTGGAGGTCAGCCGCTGCGAAGAGGCCGCGATCATCGATGCCGTCCACGGCATCCGCCGCTGGGTGGAGTGCGTCCTGCCGCCCGGGCGGCGCAGCATTTCCCAGGTCTTCATCAACAGCCGCGTCACGGACACCGCGACCCTGAGCCTCGCCGACGCCCTGCGGCAGACGCGGGATTTCCTCTCTTTCCAGATCCGCAACGACCTGAGCCAGGATCCCTGGCTTCGCCAGACGTCGATGAGCGCAGGCGGAGGAGATCTTTTCTCCTCTTTCGCCTGCTATGAGATCGACTTTCCGGCCCTGCGGAGCCGCGAGTACCTGGCCAACCGGTTGGCGCGAGAGTGCCTGGCGGAGCTCAAACAGGGCGAGAACGTACGGATCGAGCCGCCGGAGCCGCTCACGCCCCCGGACCTGGACCAGTTGGCCGCCCCGGCCCGGGAGGTCCTCGGAGAGGTGACCCGGCAGGCGGGAGAGAGCCTCTCGGAACGGATCCGGAACCGCGTTCCGCTCCTCCCTGCCACGCCCTCGCGCGAGATCCTCGAGGCGTTCAACGAGCGCTTCGAAATCGAGCTGAAGCGGGAGGTCTGGGCCCGCTGGCGAGAGCTGACCGGCCGTCTGGGGCGGGTCGACGAGCTGATCGACGAGCTGCGTCTGGTGACCTCGCGTCTGGAGGGAAAAGCGGTGGAGCGGGTGCGCTCCTACAGCGACCATCTGATCGAGGATTACGCCGGAGCCGGAGGGCTCAAGGCGGCGCAGGCCGCGTTTCACCAGCTCCGGATGAGCACCCAGGGCACGTTCCAGGAGCAGGAGAAGCTGCGCCGTGACCGGGAGGCTCTTTGTGGGCGGCACCCGATCCCTGAGCTGGCTCCGCTCAGCCGCTCGCGCCGGGCCGTTCTGGTGGCGGCGGAGCGCAAGCCGGACCTCGATCCCATCCACCTGGGGCTCGCCCTCTGGGGCCTGCTCAGCTTCGTCCT
Source organism: Thermoanaerobaculia bacterium (assembly GCA_035278895.1). Taxonomy (GTDB): domain Bacteria; phylum Acidobacteriota; class Thermoanaerobaculia; order Multivoradales; family UBA5704; genus DATARR01. Next base: position 16,131 of record DATEIO010000431.1, read on the forward strand.
CGGCGCGCCTCTGGCCCAGAGCCTCTCGTATCTGTTCGGCCTCCACCTGCGCCCCGGCCTGCTGGAGTGGCTTCTCGGGCCGGCGGGCGGGTTGACCGGCGGTCTGATTCTCTGGGGCTCCGCGTGGGCCCTGCTGCGCTGGTTTCTGCACCGCCGGTTCCGCGCCCTGGCTGCGGCGATCGAGTCCCTGGCCGAGGAGGTGCGCGCCTTGTTCTGGGGAGCCGGCGGCCCCCCGGAGCGGGAAGGCCGGGCCTCGGTGCGCTCCTTCCTCGAAAGCCGGCTCGAGCTGACCGGAGCCGTGGCCACCCGCGGCTTCGCCACGATCGTTTTCGAGCGAGCCCTGGCCGATGCGCAGCTCGCCTACCGTCTGGCCCGCAGCCTTGACGTGCAGAGCGCGCATCTGGGGCGCAAGAGCGAAGAGCTGGGAGTGCGGGCCACCCTGGGGCACGGCAGCGAAGGCCGCGAGGATCTGAGAAGCCTTTTCGAAGGCCGCGACCGAACCCCCGCCGACCGGTTGATCGATCCCGAAAAACTGCACGGATATTTCGAGCGCCGGATCGGCGACGACCTCCTCCGCGAAGTCCCGGGCCTGATCCGGGCCGCGGGCGGCCTCTCTTCCTGGCGGGAGCAGGCGTGCCTGACCGAAACGGAACGGATTCTCAAACATTGCCGGGCCCGCTTCGATGACCTGGTCCGCGAGCCGATCTCCGACCAGCACTTCTTCGCCGGCGAGGTGGGGCCGCGGCTCGTGCGCTTCGTTTCGCGCTACTACGCCAACCTGGGGTTCGGTGCGGGCTTCAAAGGCTACGAGGGCCTGGATCCGGACAACGTCCACCTGCTGGCCGATGCGACGCTCGTCATTCACAGCGGCCTGGAAGACCTCTTCCGCGAGACCCGGCAGGAGCTCCGCAAGGATTGGCCGATGACCGAGACCCTGGAGCTGCACACCGCCGGCGTGCGTCCCAACGTCGCCTACATGCTGTCGCTCGTCCAGGGAATCCGGGTCCACAGCCTGCGCAACCTGCGCCGGTTCGAGTCGTTCCACAACCGTCCCACCATGCCCGAGGACCGGATGTTCCCCCTCTCCCAGGAGCCCCAGTCTCTAGGCTCGCCGGTCAATCCGTTGACCGGCTACGAGGAGGTGGGGCGCAACCTCGCCGCCACTGTGCTGGGCCTTCCCGAGATCTCCGCCGATCATGACTAGCAACGATCTGCTGGACCTGCTGCACGACCTCATCGCCTGGCCGGCGGGAGTCTTCTGGCCCGCAGTGGCCTGGACCCTCGATCGACTCCAGAGGCTCGGGAGCTTCACGGGAGGGCTCGCCGCTCTGGCCCTCGTCGCATCGTCCGCCGGGCTCGCCTTCCTGTGGCAACGCCGGCTGGTGCAGTCGATCGAAGCCTCGCCGGCAACTCCCCTCGGTTTTTCCCGCTTCCTCAAGCTCGAGTTGCTCTATTCGCTCCTCGGGCTTCCCCTCTGGCTGATCCATCTGCCGCGGAGGCTTCTCCACGTCCTGATCGCAGGTCTCCGGAAGTGGGGCCGCAAGGTCCACCGCCGGCCGGCCGTGGAAGCGGAGGCTCCGGCCGGCCCCCCTCCGCCTCCTCCGCCCCCCTTGCTGGTCGCAAGCCTCGGTCCCGGGTTCCTGCTGGCCGGTCTCGGCACGGCCGTGATCTATGCCGCCGCACGCCTTGCCGAGCCCCTGCTGGCCCGGGGTCTCGGGCTGTCGCCCGGCCTTTCCGCCTGGCAGTATCTCTTCCTGGGGCTCCGGCCGGAGCTCGCCTGGTATCTCCCGCTGAGCCGTTTTCCCTACCTCGGCGGCCTTCTCGTGCTCCTCCTCTGGCTGGTGATCTGGTCGCTGGCCGGCATCGCGGTCCGGCTCGCTTTTCAACACCACCTGGGACGCAACCTTGCGGAGGACCGGGGAGTTGGAGAGGTCCTTCCTTTCTGGCGGCGGTGGAGCGGCTTCCCCTTCCTGGCCACGACGGCCTCCTCGTTTCGCGAATGGGCCTCGTGGCTCGCGGCCGCGGCCTTTCCGCTCCTGGTCTGGGCCTGGCTCTCTCTCGGCGGGAACCCTTACCGTCTTCTGCCCTCGGAGCTCGCCGTCGCCGTCGTCCTGTGGACCTCCTGGTCCCTGCACGTCGTGCTCCGCGGCAAGGAACGCCTGGCGCAAGCTCCGGCCGAGGAGCTCCCGGATTCTCCAGCCGCGGGAGCAGGATGGCCCGAGGTGCTGGATTTCCTCGCGAACCGGTGGGGTGTCGCGGCGCCGGAACCGGAGGAGGTCCGGCCCGTGGAGCCGCTGGGGAGGTCGGAAGCCGACCCGCGCACGGCCGGGGTTCTGTCTCCTCTCGCCGTCGAGCTCCTCCCGCCACCGCAGCACCTGACTCCCATGCAGCGCTCCGTGCTGACCCGGCTCGCTCTCCAGGGCTACGTTCACGTCGATCCGCCGGTGACTTTCGAGGAGCTCACTTTGGGAGAGACCCTGGAAGCTCTCGACGACCGCAGCGGGCAGCGCAGCCGGAATCTGATCGTTCTGGCGCCGGAGGGCTCGGGCAAGTCGGCCCTCGCGCTCCTCGCTGCAGCCAACCATGCCCTGGTCCACACCCGCGGCACTCTCATCGTCGTCAGGAGCGAGGCCGCCGCCGAGACCTTGACCGAGCGGTTCCGCCACGCCATCGAGCCCTCCACTCTGCGCTGGAACGTCCGCGTCCGGCGGCCGGGAAGCGGCCTGATGGTCGACCTGGCCCAGGGCATCCTCCCGGACGTCGTCGTCTGCAGCCTTCTCGATCTGGTCACCACGGTCCTCGACCGGGCCGACACCTTCGCGCCGTTTCTGAGTCACCTCGGGCTCGTGATCGTCGACGACGTCGAATCCTTCGCCGGCCCCGTGGAGGTCCACGCCCAACTCGCCTTTCGCCGCCTGACGCTACGGCTGCGAGAGCTGACCGGCGCGCGCACGCTGGGAGAAAAGAGCGCGCCGCAGGTCCTGATGCTGGGCGTCGAGACCATGCACCGCATGCCGGAATGGGTGCGGAGCCTTTGTGGCGTCGACGCCGTGGTGCGCAACTTCTCGCGCTCTCTGCGCGAGACGGCCGAGCGCGAAAAGCCCGAGCTGACGGCGACCGGCATCGCCCTGGCACGGCAGGAACCGGTCCAAGCCGCTCCCGGCCTGGCCGCGGCCGGCCCGGAGCAGCGCTGCTATCGCCTGCAGGCCTTTCAGGGAACGGGCGGGCGCTCGACTCTCGCGGATCTGGTCCAGGCCTGTGAGCAGTTGGCCGTGCCGTGGCACTACCGGCTCTGCGGGGACGGCCGGCGCAACCTCGGACGCGGGCCTCTCCTGCTGCGCGAAGAGCCGGTGAGCTACAAGGAGTCGCCGGAAGAGGCCTGCGTCATTCTGCTCGAAGGAAACTGGAGCGAGGTGCGGCGCGAGCGCGAACGCCTGCGGCGGGCCGGTGCGCGGTTCCGCCGCTCGCAGAGCCAGGCGCCGGCCGCCTCCGAGCCGGTCGCCTTCGTCACGGCCGTGGAGCCAGGGTTGGACGAGGCCTTCGACGGCCTCGCGGAGCTTCCCGATCTCTCCAGCAGGCTGGCCTCTCTCCCCTGGCCCTTCGTGCGGCCGCCCACCGGCCTCACCGTCGAGCCTCACCTGTCAGCGGACCTGGCACAGCACTGGCTCGAAGTCGAGGACGTCCTCCGCGTGTTCGGCGGGATGTGTGTGCCGAGGCTGCGCCAGCTGGCCAGCCAACGCCTGCTCCTGAGCGAACGGCGGACCGACGTCGACGAGCGCTCCAACGAGTACGTCGGGCACGTCTTCGTGCGCGCCCTGGCTGCCGCCGTACGCTCCGAGGAAGGCGGTGACGCGGATCTGCTGCCCTCCAAGGTCTCTCAGGTCGAGCTTGCCGTGCCGCACACGGTCACCGTGCGGGACCGCACGCGGCTGGCCACGCTGGGAAGGACCGCCGCTGAAACCGCCCACGTACACTTCTACCCCGGGCGGATTTTCCAGGACGCGCGCGGCGTCTTCATTGTCGTGGCCCGGGCCGGAGAGGAAGGCTCGGCCCCGGACAGGCCGCCGGCGGGAGACGTTCTCGTCGAGCCGCTTTTGACGGACGAGGTCTCGTCGCCGCGGCGCCTGTTCCTTCTCACCCCTCTGCCCGCGCAGGCGGGCGCTCCGGAGATGGCTCAGGCGGCCGGAGGGAGCTTCCCTGCTCCGGACCGGGTTCTCCTCGGCCGCGATCCGTTCGGTGTCGCTCTCGAGCCGGTTTCGGTCCGGATGCGGCCCATCGCCACCTACCGCCTCGACCCCGTACGCTGGGAGGTGCGCCAGAGATCTCTGCTGGAATCCGCGGTGCGGGAGCGCTACGAAAAGCTCGCGTTCGAGACCGTGGCCCTGGCGATCTTTCCCAATCCCGGGGGGGAGCCGGATTCGGAAGAGGGCGTTGGCGAGCCTCTCCTCACCTTCGAGGCCGCCCGACTCCTGACGGCGGTGCTGCGAGCGCTCCTCCCCGTGATGTACCGCGGGGCCCGGGAAGGGCTCCAGGTGGCGCTGCGGCTGGAGCAACCGGAGGTGGCGTCGCCCGAGCAGGCGCTCCATTCTCGCGAAGGCGTCTATCTGTTCGATGCCGATCCCGGAGGCAACGGGATGGCCCGGGCGATCTATCGGGATGGCCTCGAGCTCCTTCTCCGCCTCTGCCGCCGGGTCCTCGAGCGCGCACCCTCCCTCGACCTCCTGAGGACCCTCTTCGACGAGTGGGGAGACGAGACCGAGGTTCTCGCGCAGAGCCGCGGAGAGACCGCATCCGCAGCCGATTGGCAGCGGGCCCAGGGTCAGGCCCTGGCCTGGCTCAACAGCCGTCTTCGTTCCGAAGACGAGCTCTCCCGTCGAGTGAGCCCCTCATGACCTCTCGAATCGTCTCTCCCCATGGTCTTTTCGCCATCCTGAGCCTTGCCGCGGCGCTCGCCGCCGGCTGCCAGCCGAAGGCCCGGGAGCCGCGCCGGCTCCCCTTCCCCACCTTCCAGGCCGAGGCGCCCTTTCCCGAATTCCAGATCGAGGAGGGATCGGCACCGCGGGACAGAGCCTCCCTCCCGAGCCAGTTCGCCAGAGATCTGAACGGGAGATCCGAAGGGGTGGCGCCGTCCGCGCCTGAAGGCCGGAGCGTGCCCCTCGGCAATGCGATGACCGCGCAAATCCCCAACCAGGAAGGCTGGACCTGGTCGCTCGACGCGGGAGCGACGCTCATCACCTACGCACCCCGCTCCGGGCGGCCGGGCGCTCTGATCTACGTCGAAGCGTTTTCGCCGGAGCTCCACAGCCATCCTTCCGCCGAGCATCTTCGCTTCCAGATGACGGTCGATCCCGGGCTCGCGGAGAGCTCTCTGCGGTTCTCCTCGACGCGCCGGTGGAGCCAGCTGCTGACGACCCGGACCTCAGGGCATGGGCTCGGCTTTCGTGCGACCCGCGGCACCTTCACCGGCTGGCGCTGGGTGGGCCACAACGCGCAGAGGGTCACCCTTCGCTGCGGACGCTACCTTGGCGTGTGGGCTGCGCCGCGCCCGTTGCCGCCCCCTCTCGCCGAAGCCCTGGCCCGCCTGCGCGGAAATGCTGAGAGGCCGGCGCCCCGGCCTGCGGTGACACCTGTGTCCGCCTACCTGATCCTGGGCAGCGCGACGGATCCCGGTGAGGAGACGGGCGTGCATTTCGCTCTCCTCTGCGTGCGGGAGCCTCGCTGCCTCGTCTCCGAGGAGCTCTCAAAATTCCTGGCCTCGATCCAGGTCTCCGAGGGCTCCCTGCTGGAGCGGTTACGGTCGGCCCCGCCGGTTTCCTTCGAGAACCTGGTCCAGGACTCCGGTCTCGAGATCATGCCGGGCGCCCGATTCACCGGTTGAAGGGGTATTCGTTGATCCAGTGGAAGCCCCTGGTCTTCAAGAGGAACCGGGAGTCATCCGCCCGGCGGAGCTTCGCCTTGACCTTGTGGCCGTCGTAGGTGCCTTCGAGGGCCAGGAGGCCGGGGGCGGGCTGATGGTAGGCGAGGGCGGAGACCGGTTTCTTGTCCCGGAAGCCCGTCAGTTGGAGCGTGCGTTTTTGAGGGTCCAGCACCAGGCGGTAATACCGCTGGGCGTCGTCCTTCGAATCGTCCATGAGATGGAGAGAGAGGATCTCGGGGGCCTCGAACATCACCCTTCTCCACCGGACCGGATCGGTGATCAACGGGGGGAGCACCTTCCCGTCCATTTCGAGCTCGTCGACCTCCCAGAGGCCGTAGAGGGGCGGCCGGGGGGCCAGGTCACCGTATTTCGTGGCTCCCTCATAAGCCGCGGAGAGCGTCAGACCGGTGATGCCGAGAATGAGGACCGTCCTCAAGGCCAGCGCGGTGCCGTGAAGCCTTCCCGGGAAGAGAGGCTGTGGGCGGACCGGCTCGGCTTCGCGGTTCCAGAGGAACACGTCCGCGAGCCGCCGCAGGCCGGGCAGAGCGAGGAAGACGGCCATGGCGAGGAGGTGAAAGGAGTAAAGCTTCACGGGCACGTCGTAGCACATGTTGAGCAGGAAAACGTTGCTCATGACGCCGATGCACACGAGGGCTCCCAGGAGCGTGGTACGGCGGGCGATCAGCAGCAGCCCTCCCAGCATTTCGGCCGCGCCCGTAAAGACGTTGTACGCCTTCGAGGCGCCCATGAAGCGCCAGAGGAGCCCCATGGGCGAGGAGCCTCCGAAGGTCTGCAGGAGGTCGGCGAACACCGGGCCGGGGAACTGCGCCTGGATCACCTTGTAGGCGCCGTACTGGACCATGGCCGCAGCGAGCCTCAGGCGGACGAAGGCCAGGAGCCCTTGCTGGAGGCGGGTGTAATCCCGCCGTTTCCGGTCGAGGAGCGTCCAGACGGCCGCGGACACGAGGGCGAGCGCGAAGATGCAGAACACCTGGACGTAGTTCCAGGTCGTGTCTCCGCTGCCGTTGGGGCGGACGGTGATTTCGGTTCCGAAGAGGTGGCGGCCGGCCTGGACGACCAAGGGGTCCCAGATCTTCACCGGGAGGTCTTCGAAGAAAGGTCCGGGGATGAAATCCAGGGGGAAGGGGAAGATGTAGAGGATCAGATAGCAGAACGCGAAGCGGAAGAACAGGCGCTTCGCGGGTCCCCAGGAGGGAGCGGTGCTCGCCGGTTCCATTCTCTTAAGCCCGTTTCCGGCTCGCGAGGATGGCCTGGACCAGGTCTTCCGGAGGATCGGTGAGGCCGTCTGCCGGGCACGCGTTGCGGGTGAGCTCGACGGTCTTCCGGTAGGAGTCGAGGTAGGCCACGCAGGAGTCGCAGACGGCGAAGTGGCGCTCGAACTCGGTGTTCTGCTCGGGCGGCAGCTCGCCCGAGACGTAGGCCCAGAGGAACTCCAGCACCTCCGTGCACGGGATGATCGGTTTCCGGGTCTCTCGGGTCTCGCTCATCGAATCGTCTTCCTCACGTACGGGTCGAGGAGGGTCCTCAAGGCCTGCCGGGCACGATGGAGCCGGATCTTGACCGCGTTCTCGGTGATCTCCAGAACCTCGGCCACCTCGCTCGTGGGCAGCTCTTCGAAGTCCCGGAGGACGAGGACCGACCGGTAGGTCGCGGGGAGCTGCTCGACGAGCTTGCGTACGAGAGCGCACATCTCTTCCCGCGCGAGCATCTCCTCGACCGGCTCTTCCCAGGCCACCGCGGGGTCGACCTGGTGGCCGTCTTCCCGGAACTTCGGCAGCAGATCCTCGATCGCGTCCTCGGGCCGGCTCCGGCGCCGCCGCAGCTTCATCAGAGCGGCGTTCACCACGATCCGGTGCAGCCAGGTCGAGAGCCGGCATGAGCCGGCGAAGCCCGCCACGGAACGGAACGCGGCGGCGAAGGCCTCCTGGACCGCATCCCGCGCATCCTCCTCGTCCCCGAGCAGGCGCCGCGCCACGGCGAGCATGCGCCCGCTCTGGACACGCACGAGCTGCTCGAAGGCGGCCTCCTCCCCCGCCCGCAGGCGGGCCAGGAGGAGATCCTCGTCTCCCGGCGGGAGCACCCCCCCGTCCGACACTCGCTGAAGAGAGTCCACGACCTCGGAATATATCAGTCCCTTCTCCCCTTCTGCTCTCTGGGATGCACGAGCCGCGAAAAAGTTTCACGGTCTGAGTCAATTTGTGGCACTCTCTTTGTGCGTGGCCGCGGAGAACCGGGGTATACTTGAAGGAAGTGGAGGCCCCTTATCGATTCAGTGCGATTCCTGAATGCTTTTCCCCTGAAACCCTTTTCAATTTGTAGCGCAAAGACAGAAGCAACGTTTCGTCAGGGAGGTGACCTTTGAAAACTGCGTCTGCTGTCCGGCCGTTCTCCGTTGCGGAGCGCCGCCCCGAGAGTCTCTGGTCCAAGGCGGGCCTCTTCGGCCTTGCCGTGGCGCTGTGGGCTTTTCCGGTGGTGGCCGCCGCTCCTCCGGCTCCCGGAACCTGGGTGCCCCAGGGTCCCGGTCCGACCATTTTCGGTCAGACGGAAGGGATCGAGAATGATGAAGTGGTGGGAGCGATCCACACGGTGGCCCCGCACCCGCACGCCGCCGGCACGATCTTCGTCGGCGCCGTCAATGGGGGCGTCTGGAAGACCACGAACGCGACGTCCCAGAACGTGAAGTGGACCCGGCTCACGGACAACCAGGCCTCCAATTCGATCGGAGCCCTGGAGTTCGATCCCACGGACCCGGCGTACAACACGCTGGTGGCGGGGATCGGGCGGTTCAGCAGCTTCTCCAACACGGGCGGCGCGCGCGTGGGCCTCTTGAAGACGACGAACGACGGCAACACGTGGACGCTGATCGACGGCGGTGGCGTTCTGTTCAACAAGAACGTCTCCGGCGTGGCTCCCCGCGGCAACACCATCGTGGTCGCAGTGAACACCGCGACCCCGAACACCACTGCCAACATCGGCATCTGGCGCACCACGAACGGCGGCGCCACGTTCACGCAGATCTCGAACGGCAACGGCACGGCGACCGGCCTGCCGGTCGGCATCACCAACGACCTCGTGGGCGATCCGAACAACCCGAGCCGGCTGTTCACCAGCGTGACCTTCGCCGAGCTCGGGGGCGGCCGGAACGGCTTCTACCGGAGCGACGACACCGGCGCCACCTGGACCCGGGTGAGCAACGCCGCGATCGAGGCGTTGATGATCAGCGGCACCACGGGCAACGTGGAGTTCGCCGTGGGCAAGCACAACAACGTCTATGCGGCGATCGTCAACGGCGGCCGGCTGGCCGCGGTGTTCCGCTCGGGCGACGGCGGCACGACCTGGACGTCGATGGGCGTCCCGCTGACCAATGACGGCGCCCCGACGGGTGCCCATCCCGGGGCCCAGGGCAACTTCCACCTCTCGATCGCGGCCGATCCGACCGACGCCAACATCGTCTACGTCGGTGGCGACCGCCAGCCGCTCCTGAACGAGCTCTCCGGGGGACCGTTCAGCTTCCCGAACTCGATCGGGGCGGAGAACTTCACCGGCCGCTCGTTCCGGGGCGATGCGTCGAAGCCCGCGGGCAGCCAGTGGGTCCACCTGACCCACTCCTCCACCCTGGGCGCGGCCGGCGGGGGCACGGCCTCGAATTCGGCTCCGCACGCCGACTCGCGCGAGATGGCGTTCGACGCCCGCGGCGACCTGATCGAGACCGATGACGGCGGCATCTACAGGCGGACCAGCCCGCGCAGCAACACCGGCGACTGGTTCTCGCTGAATGGCGACATCCAGACGACCGAGATCCACGACGTGTCCTACGACACCCTGGCGAACGTCGCCTTCGGCGGCACCCAGGACACCGGCCTGCCCTACCAGCTCGTCTCCAGCCAGGTGACCTGGGACACCCTGCTCCAGGGCGACGGCGGTGACGTGGCCGTCGACGACTTCACCATCCCGGGCACCTCGGTCCGCTACTCGAGCAACCAGAACCTGGGCAACTTCAACCGCACGTTCTGGGACAGCGGCAACAACTTCCTGGGCTTCGCCTTCCCGGCGCTGACCCTGGTCGGCGGCGGCGCCCGCCCGGTGCGGCAGTTCTACACCCCGATCGCCGTCAACGGCGTGGACGGCACCCGCCTGGTGATCAGCGCCGCCAACTCGGTGTACGAGTCGCTCGACCGGGGCGACACGATCGTCGAGGCCGGCCCCGGCATCCTGCCGACCGGCACCGGCGCCGATCCGTTGGCCTACGGCGCGGGGGGCAATCCCAACGCCCTCTACGTGGGCGCGGCCAACCGCGTGTTCATCCGCACGGCGGCCTATCCCGCCCCGCTGGTGGCCTCCGCCACCTTCCCGGGCAACGCGACCGCCCTCGTGGTGACCGACATCGTGCTCGATCCGAGCGATGCCAACACCGCCTACGTGACCAATCAGGCCGGCGTGTTCCGCACCACCAACGCGGGCGCGAGCTGGACCACCCTGACCGGCAACCTCCTCTCCCTGAACCCGTCGACGGTCCGCTCGATCGCCCTGGTGACGACCCCGGCCGGCGACGCGGTGATCGTGGGCACCCAGAACGGCGTCTTCTACGCCAACGAGGCGAGCGGCTTCACCACCTGGAGCCGTCTGGGCAACGGCTTCCCGGTCGTCCCCGTCTACGACCTGGACTACGACGCGGCCGACAATGTGCTGATCGCCGGAACGATGGGGCGCGGCGCCTGGAAGCTCCCCTCCGCCTCCTCGATCGTGACGGGAGGTCTGTAAGCATGAACATCCTCGCAATCGTTCCGATGTCCCTGGGAGGACGCATGATGCCCAAGAAGATCGTTCGTTCCGGTTGGGCCCTGGCCCTTCTGGCCGCCCTCGTTCCGGGCGCCGCTGCCGCCACGGCGCTCCATGACGGCGTCGTGGTCGACCTCGCCCAGGGTGCGGCCTACGTGGCGAGCCCGCAGGGCGGCATCGACGCCGTCCAGCTCTCCACGGGCAACGTGATGTGGAAGACCCGCGACGCGGCCAAGCCGCTGCTGGTCAAGGACGGCGCGCTCCTGGCCCAGGGACGCCCTGGCGCCAACGGCGAGCTGTCCCTGGTCGCGCTCGACACGCGCCAGGGCACGGCCCGGTCGCGCGTGGAGGTCGCGCTCTCGTCCGGCGTCCGGGCGAACCTGATGGACGGCCCGACCCAGTCGTTCCGGGCCGAGGCCTTCGTGGCCGCGGACAAGAGCGTGGTCGTGACCTGGACGGCCGACGACCGGGCGTTCCAGGGCATCGTGCCCGCTCCGGAAGACGGCCTGGCGCCCGCGAAGAGCGCCGCCGTGGTCGCGGGCGGACCCCGGCGCGGTGCGGTCCAGGTCGACATGGCCAAGGGCCGCGCCGTTCCCATGGCCTACGAGAAGGCCCAGGGCCTCCTCGGCTCGGCTCTCACCGTTCGCACCGAGGCCATCCGCGTGCGGGGCCTCGGCACCACCACGCGGGAGCTCCCCTCGCTCGACGGCCAGCACGTCCTGAAGAGCGAGAAGAACCCCGAGGGCGGGCTGTGGACGCCGTACCGCTGGACCGTCACGAACAAGGCCGGCCGGGTGATCGGCACGGCCAACGCGCCGGTCTCGCTCACGCCGTTCGTGGTCTCCGGATCCCGCATCTTCTACGTGGCCATGCCCTCCATCCGCCGGGAAGGCGACAAGACCGTGCGGCAGCCGCTGCGGCTGGTCTCCATGGATCTGCTTTCCGGCAACGACGTGTGGACCTCCGAGGTGGTGGACTCCAACTACCGCGGACCGTTCCCTCCCTGAGCAGATCCCATCGCGGCACGACAAAGGGAGAGCCTCCGGGCTCTCCCTTTTCTTTTCATTGCGATCGGGACCCGAGATCTGGGATGATGAGCGGCCCGATCACGAACCCGTGAGGATCCATCCATGGCCCGCCGCTCGCTCTTCGCCGTCCTGCTCCTCCTTCCGAATCTCGCCCTCGCCCAGCACGACCACGGAGGCGCTCCCCAGGCGGCACAGGCTCCGGGCGCTTCAGGACAGTTTCTGCAAGTCCCGCCGAAAGACGTGGGCGTGGAGACCTTCGCGGCGCGCGCCCAGGCGCAGCGGGCGACCGTGAATCAGTTCCGGGTGCCCATCGACTTCCGGTTCACCGACCGCCTCGAAGAGAGCGGGATCACCTTCGTCCATCAGATCGTGGACGACGCCGGCAAGACCTACAAGGCGGCTCACTACGACCACGGCAACGGCGTGGCCGCGGCCGACGTGGACGGCGACGGGCGCGTGGACCTCTATTTCACGAGCCAGTTGGGCGACAACGAGCTGTGGAAGAACGTAGGCGGCGGCAAGTTCCAGAACGTCACCGCCCAGGCCGGCGTGGCCCTCTCCAACCGGATTGCCGTCTCCGCTTCCTTTGCCGATATCGACAACGACGGCGACCAGGACCTTTACGTGACGACCGTGCGCAAGGGCAACGCCCTCTTCGAGAACGACGGCAAGGGCCGCTTCAAGGACATCTCGAAGGCCGCGGGCGTCGACTACGTGGGCCACTCCTCGGGCGCCGTGTTCCTCGACTACGACAAAGACGGGCTTCTGGACCTCTTCGTCGTCAACGTGGGCAAGTACACGACCGAGGCCCAGGGGCGCGGCGGCTACTACGTAGCCTTCGAGGACGCCTTCGGGGGCCACAAGCACCCGGAGCGCACGGAGCGGAGCGTCCTCTACCGGAACCTCGGCAAGAACCGCTTCGAGAACGTCACCGAAAAGGTAGGGCTCCTGGACGGCGGCTGGAGCGGTGACGCGACGCTCACCGATTGGAACGAGGACGGCTACCCCGATCTCTACGTCCTGAACATGCAGGGGGACGACCACTACTGGGAAAACCAGGGCGGCCAGAAATTCGTGGACCGGACAGCCGAGCTCTTCCCCAAGACCCCCTGGGGCGCCATGGGAGTCAAGTCCTTCGACTACGACAATGACGGCGACCTGGATCTCTACCTCACCGACATGCACTCCGACATGTTCAAGGACATCGAGCCCCAGGACGAGAAGAGGAAGCTCCTCATGACCGGGGCCGGGCAGTTCTTCGACCAGCCGGAGAACAACATCTTCGGCAATGCCTTCTTCAAGAACCAGGGCAACGGCAGATTCGAGGAGGTCTCGGACGCGCTCTGGCTCGAGAACTACTGGCCCTGGGGCGTGAGCGTGGGCGACCTCAATGCCGACGGCTGGCAGGACGTCTTCATCGCCGCCAGCATGAACTATCCGTTCCGCTACGGTCTCAACTCCCTGATGATCAACAATCAGGGCGAGCGTTTTCTGGACGCCGAGATCCTTCTGGGCATCGAGCCGCGCCCGGGCGGCGCAACGCGCAAAGACTGGTTCAGCCTCGATTGCGACGGCGAGGACAAGGCCCACCGCTTCTGCCAGGGACGCACGGGCCGCGTGACCGTCACCGGCACCCTCGGCACCCGGTCGTCCGTGATCTTCGACCTGGACGGCGACGGCGACCTGGACCTCGTCACCCAGGAGCTCAACGCTCCCCCGCAGGTCTTCGTGAGCGACCTGGCGCAGAAGCGGAAGCCCCGCTTCGTCCAGGTCCGCCTGAACGGCCAGGCGTCGAACAAGAACGGTCTTGGCGCCCTCGTGCGGGTCACGGCCGGAGGGAAGACGTATACGCAGCGGATGGACGGGGCCTCGGGCTACCTCTCGCACAGCATCCTGCCGCTCTACTTCGGGCTCGGCGACGCGGCGCAGGTCGACCGCGTGGAGGTCCTCTGGCCCTCCGGCCGCAAGCAGACGGTCACGGGCCCCCTGGAGATCGGCAGCACCGTGGACGTGGCCGAGTCGAAGTAACCGATGCGCAGGCTGTTGTCGTCTCTCGTCCTGCTCCTGGCCCTTCCGGCGGTCTCGGAAGAGGTCTTCGTGGACCGCGCGAAAGAGGTGGGGGTCGATTTCGTCCACGCGAACGGCATGACCGGCGGGCTCTACATGCCCGAGATCATGGGCTCCGGCGCCGCGGTCTTCGACTACGACAACGACGGCGACCTGGACCTCTTCTTCGTCCAGGGAGGGCCGTTCGGCCCCAAGGCGGCGCCGGGAGGCTCCGGCCACCGCCTCTACCGCAACGACCTGGAAAAGGGCGCCGGGCTGCGCTTCACGGACGTCACGGCCCAGAGCGGCCTCCGCCTCGGCGCCTACGGCATGGGAGTCGCGGCCGGGGACTTCGACAACGACGGCTGGACCGACCTCTATGTCACCGCGCTGGGCTCGAACCAGCTCTGGAAAAACCATGGGAACGGCTCTTTCTCGGACGTCACGGCGAAGGCCGGGGCCGACGATCCGCGCTGGAGCGTGCCCGCGGCGTTCGTGGACTACGACCGCGACGGCTGGCTCGACCTCTTCGTGGGCAACTACCTGAAGTTCTCCTTCGAGACCCACAAGCCCTGCCGCACCCCGGCCGGCGCGCCGGACTACTGCGGCCCCGTGCCGGCCGACGCCGTGCCCGACCGCCTCCTGCGCAACCGGAAGGACGGCACCTTCGAGGACGTGACCGCCAAGGCGGGGATCGCGGCCGCCGACGGCCCGGCCCTGGGCGTCTCCACCGCGGATTTCAACGGCGATGGCTGGATCGACGTCTACGTGGCCAACGACGAGACGCCCAACCAGCTCTGGATCAACCAGAAGAACGGCACGTTTGCGGACGACGCCCTGCTCTCCGGCGCGGCCGTGAGCGGCGAGGGCCGACCCCAGGCCAGCATGGGGATCGACGCCGGCGACTACGACGGTGACGGCGACGAAGACCTGGTGATGGACAACCTGACGGGCGAGGGCAACACCCTCTACAGGAACGACGGCACCGGCCTCTTCGAGGACGTCTCGCTCCCGAGCGGCCTGCGGACCGCCTCTTTCAAGCTCACGGGCTTCGGAGCGGCCTGGCTCGACTACGACAACGACTCGCGGCTCGACCTCCTCACGGTCAATGGCGCGGTCAAGAAGATCGAGGAGCAGGCGAGGGCGGGAGACCCCCTGCCGCTCAAGCAGGAAAAGCAGCTCTTCCGGAACCTGGGCAACGGCCGCTTCGAGGAGATCGGAAAGCAGGCCGGAGCCGTGTTCCAGATTCTCGAGGTCGGCCGCGGCGCCGCCTTCGGAGACCTGGACAACGACGGCGACACGGACGTCGTGGTGAGCAACAACAACGGCCCGGCTCGCGTGCTGATCAACCAGGCCGGAAACCGCAAGCCCTGGCTGGGGCTGCGCCTCGTCACCGGCTCGCGGGACGCCCTGGGAGCCGTCGTGGAGCTCCACCGCCCGGGCCTGCCGGTTCTGCGCCGCCGCGCCCGCTCCGACGGCAGCTACGCCTCCGCCAACGACCCCCGGGTGCTCTTCGGACTGGGCGAGGCGAAGCCCGTCAGCAAGGTCGTGGTCCGCTGGCCGAGCGGCCGGGTCGAAGAGTGGAAAGAGGTGCCCTCCGGCGCCTACACCACCCTCAAAGAGGGAACCGTCGCACCATGAACCGCTTCGCCGTGTTGGCGGTCCTTGCCGTCCTTTCCTCCCCCGCCGCGGCCCAGCTCCTTCCCGTCCCCCCAGCCGACACCACCGGCATGGAACCCGCCGTCAAGGAGCAGATCGAAGCCGACCGCAAAGCCCTGGCCGAAGCCATGGCGCGCGCTCCCGCCGGCTCGGAGCCACTCGCGGAGGCCTACGGCCGCTGCGGCCAGCTCCACACCCTCTACAAGCTCAACGACACGGCCCGGGCCTGCCTGGAGAACGCCGTGCACCTGGCTCCCGGCGACGTGCGCTGGATCTACTCCCTGGGCGCCCTCCTCCAGGCCCTGGGCGACTTCGAAGGGGCCGAGGCGGGCCTCGCCCGCGCCCAGGAGCTGCGGCCGGAGGATCCCGCCATCCGGCTCCGCCTGGGCGAGGCCCGGCTCCAACTCGGCCGGCCGGACGAGGCCCGCAAGGCCTTCGAGGCCGCCCTCGGAGCCCCCGCCACCGCCGCGGCGGCCCACTTCGGCCTCGGCCGCGTGGCGCTCGCCCAAGGGGATGCCCGCGCCGCGGCCGAGCACTTCGAGGCGGCCTTGAAGAGCCAGCCCGGGGCCTCCGAGATCCGCTCCCCCCTGGCGCTCGCCTACCGCAAGCTGGGGCGGCTCGACGACGCCAAGGCGGCCCTCGCGGGCTACGGCGACGGCCGGGTGACCTTCCCCGATCCGATCCTGGACGAGGTCGCCCACAGGAACGCCGGCAGCCGGCAGTACGTCGTCGCCGGAACGGCCGCGCTGCGCGACAAGCGGTTCGCCGAGGCTGCCGCGGCCTACAGGAAGGCGCTCGAGGCCGATCCCGGAGACGCCGCCGTCTGGGCGGACCTGGGGGTGGCGCTCCAGGGACTCCAGGACCTCGCGGGCGCCGAGCAAAGCTACCGCAAGGCCGTCGAGCTGGAGCCGGCCCTCGCCCGCGCCCACTACAACCTGGGAACCCTGCTCGCGGCCCGGGGATCGCGGGAGGGGGTCGAGCACCTGGAGACCGCCGTCCGCCTCGATCCCGAATCCAAGGGCGCCCTCTTCAACCTGGGGCAGGCCCTGGCCGCAGCCGGAGAGCCCGCCCGGGCGCTCGACGCCTGGGACCGCCTCCTGAAGCTCGACTCGCGGGACACGGTAGCCCGCTTCCACAGGGCCCAGGCCCTCTCCGCCCTGGGCCGCCCCGCCGAAGCTGCGGCCGAGCTCGGCGAAGTCGTCGCCGCCGACCCCGGGGAGATCGCGCCGCGGCTCGCCCAGGCGAGCACCCTCCTCGCCGCGGGCCGGGACGCGGACGCCCGGGCCCGCCTCGAAGAGGGAGTGGCCCGCCTCCCCGGAAGCGAGCCCCTGGCCCAGCTCCTCGTGCGGGTGCTCGCCTCGTCCTCCAGGCCGGAGGTCCGCGACGGCCGGAAGGCCCTGGAGCTTGCCCAGAGGCTCCTCGCCGCCGGCTCGACCCCCGACCGCGAAGAGGCCCTGGCCCTCGCCCTCGGGGAGACGGGCCGCTTCACCGAAGCCGCGGACCACCAGCGCCGGGCCCTCTCCGGCACCCCGGCAGGCTCCCCGAACCGGGCCCGGCGCGAGCACTGTCTCGCCCTCTATGAGCGGAACGCGCCCTGCCGCGCGGGCGGGTAAGAATTACAAAAAATTCCTTCAAGATCCCGGAATTCCGAGCCCTGTCAAGGGGTTAGAATACGTGGATACGACAAGCCGTGATCGTGACGCACCCTTGCGAAGGCTGCGCGTAAGACAAACTGGAGGGTATACTTCGCATGATGCTGGGAAAATCGCCGTCCGCTCTGCGTTCCTTCGGCCGTAAGCTCCGTCTGCCCGTCATCGTCCTGACCGTCTTCGCCGCGACCCCGCGCGCCAATGTTCCCTTGACCTCCACGGCGGAGGCCGCCCCGCTGCCCGCGGCGGCTCCCGTGGCCGTGCCCGCCGTCCAGAAGACGATGCCGGCCATGGTCCGTGACGTCCAGGGGCTCTCGCCGCAGGTTCTCGCCATGGCGCTCGACGCGGTTTCCTGCGCCCGCGCCCGGGGAATCGAAGGGAAGGACAACCTGCTCACGGTGATCGACTACTCCCTGCCCTCGACCGAGCCGCGCCTCTGGGTGCTCGACCTCGAGAACGGCCGGGTGCTCTTCCACGAGCTCGTGGCCCACGGGCAGGGAACCGGCGAAAAATACGCCACGCGCTTCTCGAACGTGAAGGACAGCAAGCAGACGAGCCTCGGCCTGTTCCTGACCGGCGGCACCTACGAAGGCGGCAACGGCTACTCCCTGAAGCTCAAGGGGCTGGACAAGGGAATCAACGACCGCGCCGAAGAGCGCAACATCGTGATCCACGGCGCGTGGTACGTGAGCGCCGAGCACGCCCGCCAGCAGGGCCGTCTCGGCCGGAGCTGGGGCTGCCCCGCCCTCTCCCAGGCGAGCGCTCGCACGGTGATCGACACCATCAAGGGCGGCAGCTTCGTCTTCTCCTACGCCGGTGAAAAGACCTGGCTCAAGACCGCCTCCTCCTCCACGAGCGCCTGCGGCGTCCACCCGGGTGGCGGCCCGCTCGTCAACGCGGAAGCCGCGAAGTAAACGGCAAGGCAGCTTCGCAGGTCTCAGGGCGCCCTACAGGGGCGCCCTTCTCATTTCAGGCCCCCCTTGACCCTGGAGCCGGCTCCACCCTTTATCATCCCCCCCACCATGGTGGATGAGACCTCGAGCGAACCTCCTCTCCGTGCGGGCGAGCTGGCCCGGCGGACGGGGTTGAGCAAGGACGCCCTCCGGTTCTACGAGAAGAAGGGGCTGCTGCCCCGACCCGAACGGCTGGCGAACAACTACCGCGTCTATCCGCCCGGCACGGTCGAGCGGGTCCTCCGGATCCGGAGGATTCTGGCCGCCGGGTTCACGGTAGACGAGCTCGCGGAGATCCTGGCCGAGCGGGAGCGCGGAGGTGTCCCCTGCCGCAAGGTGAGGGCCCTGGGCGCCTCGAAGCTCGCGGAGATCGAGGAGCGGTTGCGGGATCTGGAGGCGGCGCGCGACGCGCTCCGGGATCTGCTCCGCGCCTGGGACCTCCGCCTGGCCGAGGTGGGCCCCGGCCAACGAGCCGGCCTGCTCGAATCCCTTCCACCCCTCCCAACCGGCAACAAGAGATCCAGAAAGGCGGAGATCCGATGAGACGGAAGCCTTTCGTGACGATTCTGACCTGCGGCGTCCTGGCCGCCCCCCTCCTCGCCCAGGATTGCCCGCTCCACGCCGAGCACCAGAAGGCCGCCCAGGAAAACACCCACACCGCGCTCGATCACCGCGGGGATGAGGTCATGGGCTTCGAGCACACCCGGACGACCCACCACTTCCTCCTGAAGGAGGACGGCGGCGTCATCCAGGTGGAGGTGAACGATTCCGGAGACGCCGCGAGCTTGGCTCAGATCCGCAGCCATCTCGCCGAAGTGGCCCGCTCGTTCGCCGCGGGAGACTTCGCCATGCCGGCGCAGATCCATGACCGGGTCCTCCCCGGCGTGCCGGACATGACCCGCCTCGCCCGGGAGATCGAATACCGCTACGAGGACCTGGAGCGCGGCGGCCGGGTGCGGATCACGACCGGCAACCCCGAAGCCCGGGCCGCGGTCCACGCCTTCCTCAAGTCCCAGATCGCGGACCACCGCACGGGCGATCCCCTGGAGGTCTCCGGGGGAAGCTAGCCAGGCTTTCCGCCGAACGGGGCGGCGACGGTATCGGAGAGCGGCTCAGGAGCTGCTCTCCGATGATCGTACCCATCATCAACCGGGTGCCGGAACAATGACCGCGAGCCGCAGAGGTTCTTCCCTGGAGCCGGAATGGTGGTATTCTTAAGAATCATGTCTTCCTTGAGATAAAGACCGCTCTACGAGAAGTCTGGGCTCGTCGACTAGAAGAAGTTCAACGATATGCTTTATTACTCGATCGCCCTATTCATCGGGGGCATCATGATGCACGTCAAGGGGAATGAAACCTATATTGCAGCGTCAATGGCTTATGATGACGACGAGAAGCGGGCACTCCTGCGAGCAGGGAAGCGAAGAAGAGCCATCGGCTGGGCACTCATCTTGATATCGGTAATGTTGATCCCTGGCTTTATCCTTTTCATCTCATCAAACTGAACCCATGATCACAAAGCACAAAAGCCTCTTATTAGCAGGAGGATTTTGGCTTATCGTCTTTCTTTTGGGAGCCTTGCTCCTAATGGCTCTCTCGAGCTCTGTTCTGGGCATTCTCGTATGGATGATTTCCTTACCAATCTTTTGGGCGATAAGCCATCGAGCAGCAGCCAATTGGCGCAATGCAAGACGAACCAAGGCGGGCCAGGAGGATCGGCTCAGTGACGATCCACGTCCGCGCATAGTTTATCTGCGATCGTTTGCCGAAGACGGAAGCGTTCAGGAACAATCATCATTGGTAAGCCTTGCGCTATTAAGCTCACCAATGAATCTGCTCTCCGGTTCATTAATAGCCCCATTGGTTCCCGAAAAGACCTACGAAGAATCAATCTCATCGCCATTGCGCAAGATCGGCCCGGTTGTGGCACTTGCAAAACCTGGAGAAGCCCTCCCAGAGTTGGGAGCTATCCGGATTCAAGCTCCGGACACAGAGTGGCAGCAGAAAATCATATCTATGTTCAAGGACGGCAGACTGATCGTCTTCAGTCTTAGCTATGTATCTCCTTCAGAGGGATTATTGTGGGAGCTCAAAAAAGCTACAGAGCTGGTTCCTCTATCGAGAATAGTAATTTCTATTGAGCTCGGCGAGACAGACAGGGCCGTACGCCAAATTCGTTACGAACGGCTCCAGCAGCTCCTGGAACCTATCCTGGGCCAACAGCTTCCGAAAAAAATTGGCAACAAAAGCTTCTTGTACTTTAACGAGGATGGTCCACAATTGGCGAAAAGCATGAGGGCTGTCGTGGCTGCCATCAAGAGATCAGAACCTATCACTGAGTTCTGATAAGCAACGCGATTCGGCACTTCAGGGCTCAACGAACCCCGTCTGCAGAACCGTCTCGACCGCCTCTTCGGGATACCCCGGCAGCCGCCCCGCAAGCTCCCGGCGCGCGATCTCCAGCAGCCCTCGCGCCGCCTCCGCGACGGGCGCTCTGAGCGCCGCGTCGAGATCCCGCCCGAGCGTAGGCCACGAGCGCTCGAAGCGGCGAAATGGGTCGAGATCGTCGAGCGGGTGGTCCGCTTCCTTCGGCACGTGGCAGGCGAGGAGGATGACGAGGTGCTGGAGGGCGTAGCCCACGAATTGGCGGGCGCTCAGGCGCTCGCCGCGAGCGGCCCGGCCGCCGGCCACGAAGAGGTTGGCCAGAAACTGTCCGAAGCGCTCGCGGTCCCCCATTCCGGGGGCGGAGACCGCGGCCACGGTTTCTCCCCGGACCTGGGCCATGGCGTCCGCAATCCCTCCCCGGTCGAAGAGCACGCGGTAGCGGTTCACCTTGGCGAGGTGCAGCTCTTCGGGATCGAAGACGGCGAATTCAAGGAGGTGGCCGCTCCGGTAGAGGGCTTTCAGGCCATGCGCGGTCTCGCGGTAGGCGAGGACCAGGCCGGAAGCATCCGGCACCCAGGAGAGGTCGGTCCGGAACAATTCCTGTTCACCCGTCCGGACCACCACGAAGAAGTCGTGGTCGGACCAGCGGTCGGGCTTCGTGTCCTGCGCGGCCATGGAGCCCAGGGCCACGAGGCCGAGCACGCGCTCGTCCGCGGCGAGGCTCTCCGTCAGCCGCCGGGTGAATCGCTCGTAGGCTTCAGCGTCCACGGCCCCGGTGGCTCTATCCACCGACCGGGATCGGCGGACCGGCTGCGGCCTGCGATTTCTGCTCCTGGACGAGCCGCATCTCGGCCACCACCTCCTGGCCGGTGTAGTACAGGGGCGCGAGCTCGGACCCCGGGTCGGCCAGCGTCTCGCGCTCGGTCTCGACCGTGTACGGCCCCTTGGCAGTCAGCGCGTAGAAGCGGACCTTGTCGGGCCCCGGCAAGGGGAAACCGTTGGGCTGGATCATCTTGGGCAGAACGGTAATCGCCAGGGAGACGAAGTCCTTGGCGACGTTCCTCACAGTCTCGTGACCGATGCCGCCGACCATTCCACCACCCGCCCGGTAGTAGACGCTCGCGTTGCCGTTGGCGAAGCAGACGAGCGTCACGACGGAGCCCGGAATCCCCATCTCCATCACGAGGCCGTGGGGCGCGTCCTCGGGGTAGCCTTCGGGAAGGCTGATGCGCGAGCGGGGCGTTTCGAGCGCCTTCTTGCGGAGATCCTTGTAGATCGTCTCGGCCGACTCCTCCGGCTTCTCCGGGGCCTTCTGGGTGACGGACGTGCGAGGCTGGACCGGAAGCCCGCCATCGGTCTTCGGCGGCGCATTCTTTTTGCGGTACCAGATCAGGGCCGCGATGGCGGCGATCAAAAGAATCCATTGGATGGGGTGGATGTGGCGCATGCTTCTCGTCCCTTCTGTCCAACGACAGATCTTCCGTCAATCCGGATTGTGTCCTCGACTAGTTGGTCCGATGCTACAGGAGAGGAACGGTCCGCGCCAGGGGTCTCCCCGTCAAGGCTTCTCGAACACCGCCACGGCGTTCGGGTAATCGACCGTGACGCGCAGGTACTGGAGCGCCGAGCCTCCCAGGGCTCCTTCGATGCGCTGGTCCATCATGCTGGACATGTAGTTGTGGAAGCTCCGGTCCGGCCGGCGGGTGAACCAGACGGGACCGACGGTGTAGCCGCCGATCTCAACCTGCGGAACCTCGATCATGGCTTCGTTCATCATCTGGTCGGCTTTTTCGACAACTTTCCAGGACGGGTGGCGCTCGCGCCAGCGCGCGAAGACCGAGGCGGTGATGAAGCTGGCCGCCCGGTTGGCGGGCCGGTTGTCGCCCAGAGCGGCGAGCGCGGCCGGAGAGAGCCGGGTGGAGGCGCCGGTGTCGAAGAGGAGATCCAGGGTCTCGCCGTCGACTTTCACGGGGATGCGCGGGAAGTGGGTGACCCTCCGGCCGTCCGGGCCCGTCTTGAATCCCAGGGAGACACGGCGCGCGGGCTCGTGAGCGGGGAGATCGCCAGGGGACCGCAGGAGGAGGCGGCGGCCGGGATAGTCGAAGGTCCATACCCGGTCCGCGAACCAGTACTGGCCGAGAAACCCCGCCTCGAGGGGGGCGCCGGATTCGGTGGGCGGGAACATCTGCCGCATCTCGCCCTCGTACGGCATGACGATCAGGCGGCCGTTGCCGGGCGACGCGGCGATGGGCCCGGGGATCGGCGAGCCGGGGGCCAGGTCCGCCCAGGCCACGGTCTCGAAGCTCCGCCCTTCGACCTCGGCCTTCTCCCGGGGGAGCTTGAGGCGGTCCGCAGCCGGCGCCAGAAGCATGTTCCACCCGCCGCCGGAGTCGGTGTAGAAGACGAGCGTCTCTCCTCCTTTCGTGACCGGGGTCACGAGCCAGCGGTGCTCGTCGTAGCGGGTGGGAATCTCGACCGGCGGCTTCGGGTCTTCTGCCGCCGCCGGGAGAGCGGAGAGAGCCAGCATCAGCAGGCCGAGGGTTTTCAGGATCATGGGCAGAGAGCCTCCTGGGCTCAAGGATAGCTCACAGGGCCGCGGCGACCGCGGCAGCGGGTGCGGGGCGGCCCAGGAAGTAGCCCTGGGCGCCGTCGAAGCCGACGGCCCGGCAGGCGTTCAGGTCGCTCTCGGTTTCGACCCCTTCGGCGATGGTGAAGACTCCCAGGTCGGTCGCGACGCGGAGGATCGAGGAGAGGACGGTGCGCCGGCCGCTCAAGGTGGCGTCCAGGTCGCGGATCAGGGCGGCGTCGAATTTGAGGACGTCGGGCGGCGCCTCGCTGAGCTCCAGGAGGCGCGACTGCCCGGCGCCGAAGTCGTCGAAGGCGAGTTGGACGCCCAGGTCGTGGAGGCGGGCGCGGAGCTCGCGCATCGCGGCCAGGCCGGCGACGGCCCCCTCGTGTACTTCGAGGGTGAGGGGCAGGCCGGGCGCCTGGTCCTGGAGCTCGCACACGGAGCGCAGCAGGCGCGCGGGGTCCTGGAGCTCCACGGGGTGGGTGTTGGCGAAGACGCGGCTGCCCGGGGGCAGGTGCTCGGCCGCGATCTCCAGGCCGCGGGAGCGGAAGAGCTGGCTGAGCTCGGTGGCGGCGCCCAGGCCGGAGGCGATCTCCAGGAGCTCCACCGGGCTCGCCGGCAGGCCCGTGAGGCTGCCGCGGCCCAGGAGCTCGAAGCCCAGCCGCTCGGGCCCGCGCAGGCTGACGATGGGCTGGAACACGGCCGTGACCTCCCGGGTGCGCATCATTTCCGAGAAGCGCTGGGCCTGCTCGGTGGGGGTGCGGGGGATCGAGACGACTTCCAGGTTCATGGTGCGCCGCTGCAGGGCCTCGAAGGATTGGGCGCGGCCGAGCCGGAGCTCTTCCAGAGCCACGTGGAGCACGTCTCCCTCGGCGAGCGGCTCCGGCCCGGCCACGCGCCGGCCGTTGACGCAGGTGCCGTTGCTGCTGCCCAGGTCCTGGACCTTGAGCACGCCGTGGTCGTCGAAGATCTCCGCGTGCTCCCAGGAGACCATGGGCGAGGTCAGCACGAGGTCCAGGTCCCACCTCCGGCCGATCCGGAAGGGCAGCTGCCTCATGGGGATCAGGGAGGCGTGAAAGGCTCCCGGAGAACGGCATTCGAAATACCAGATCATGGCTCCCCCACTCGCTTCGCGAAGCGTTCAGGCCGCGCGGCACGGCAGCCGGATGGAGATGGTCGTGCCCGTCTCCGGCCCGCTGTCGATGGCGATCGTGCCGCCCAACCCCTGGACGATCCCCTTGGAGATCGACAGGCCGAGCCCCGAGCCGCCGTGACTGCGCACGGTCGAGGCGTCCGCCTGGGCGAACTTTTCGAACAGCCTGTTCCGGAAGCCTTCCGGAATTCCCGGGCCGTGGTCCCGGACGGTGATCTCCACCTCCGGGCCGTCCTGCCGCGCCGTGAGCAGGACCTCCTGGCCCGGCGGCGAGAACTTGATGGCGTTCGAGAGGAGATTATAGAGCACCTGGGCGAGACGGTCCCGGTCGGTGGCGAGCGAGAGCGCCGGAGAGGCTTCGGCGCGGACCTGCACCTTGTAGAGGTCGGCGAAGCCGTGGATGTCGTGCACGGCCTCGTTGAGGAGCATGGCCACCGGGAGGACGGTGGGATGGAAGCGCAGCTCGCCGGCTTCCAGGCGTTGCAGGTCGAGGAGGTCGTTGATCAGGCGGAGCAGGCGGTCGCCGTTGCGCTCGGCGATCTCCAGAAGCTCGCGGATTTTTTCGGGCTGCAGGGTGAGGCGCGGGCTGCGCACGAGGCTGAGCGAGCCCAGGATGGAGGTGAGAGGGGTGCGCAGCTCGTGGCTCACGGTGGCGAGAAAGTCCTGTTTCATCCGCTCCACCCGGCGGCGCTCGGTGATGTCGCGGAAGATGCCCAGGGTGGCCACGGCTGCGCCCTGCTTGGAGCGCACGCCGACGCTCCCCTCGACCTGGATCTCCCGCTCTCCCCGGCTGCGGAAGACGGTCTCGACGCGCTTGGGCCGGCCGCTGTGGGTGAGGTCCGCGAACACCCGGCTGCAGTGATCGTGCTGCGAGGGGTGGATGACGTCCCAGATGGAGAGCTCCGGGAGGTCCTCCGGCGCATAGCCCAGAGTCTTGAGCCACGCGCAGTTGACGAAACGGAAGCGGCCGTCGAGCCCCACGCTCTGGATCAGGTCGCTCGTCTCTTCGACGAGCTGGCGGTAGTCGGCTTCGCGCTCGGCGACGACCTCCTGCGCCTCTTCGATGGCCTCCAGAGCCTGCTGGACCTCGGTCAGGTCTTCGCACAGAGTCACCAGGGCCTGCAGCCGGCCGTCGTCGCCCACCACCGCGTCGGAGATCAGGCGAACGGGGAAGACCTGTCCGCCCCGGGTCCGGTTCAAGGTCTCGCGCCGCCAGCAGACCGCCACCTCCGGCGGAAGGGAGGTGGCCTCCGGCGCTCCGTAGACGCGCGCCGGCTCGCCCACGAGCTCGTCCCGGGTGTAGCCGTGCATGGCGGCGTCGGCGGAATTGACGTAGATGATGGTGCCCTGGGGATCGGTGATCGTGAGCCCCAGGCTCATCCGTTCGACCGCCCGTTCGAGCAGCCGGAGCTTGCGGAAGTAGCGCTCTTTCTGCTCCTGCTCGCGGGCCAGCTCGCCGTGGACGCGCCGCACCTCGTAGGTGCTGCTCTCCAGCTCGCGCGCGGTCTGGCGGAGCGTCCCCTGGATGCTCGCCTTGGCCTTTTCGGTGGCTACGAAGTCGAGGCACACGCCGGCGAGGAGCGTCGTGCAGGCGAGCACGGTCTGGGCCTCGGCCAGGAGAGCCCAGGAGTCCCAGGGGGCGGCCGAGAGGAGGAGCGCGGCCTGGGCTGCGGCGAGCGGCGCGAGCGCGAGCGTCAGGCCATGGGTGAGCAGGTTGGGGTGGCTGCGGTGCAGCCGGGCGACGGCGGGCGAGGCCAGGACGAGGAGGATCAGGGCCGCCAAGGCCTCGGCGGTGAGGATCCGGCCCGCGGCCAGGGCGAGGGTCCCGGCGAGCGCCAGGGCGGCCCCGAGCAGGAGGGCGGCCCCCCGCGCGCGGCGGCGAGAGGTGCCGAGGCGTTCGAGCCACGGCGCAGCCCAGGCGAGTTGGAGCCCCAACGCGAGCACCAGCCCGGCCTCCGCTCCATGGCCCGCTCCCGCCGTCCCTTCCGCGGAGAGCGCGATCCCGTCCCACGCGGCCAGGGCGCCACGCCCGGCCAGGAGCGCCGCGCCCGGCAGCGTGCCCGCGAGCACCAGGGCGGTGATGCTGCCGCGGGTGAGCCAGGTGCCCCAGGCGAACCCCGCGACGAGCAGGGCCGAGAGCGCGCTGGTCCACGGCAGCGCCACCCCGAGAAAGCCATGGGGAGACGGCAGGATCGCAACGTCCAGGGCCTTTTCGGCAAAGATCAGCACGAAGCCGAGCAGGCTCAGGGCGAACACGCTGCTGGCGAGGAGCGGGGAGATCCGGGATTTCGGGAGGTGAGCCCCCCACAGGGTGTGGAAGCTCGAGGGTTTCCAGGGAGGCCGCGGCGACCGGGCATCGGGCAGGCTCATGGAAGCCAGCCTAGAGCAGGGAGATTGCAGGCCGCCTTACGGCCGCGTAATCCGTTTCGTCATATTCCGGCGGGGCAATGAGCCCATGTCCAATATCCTCCTGGTCGACGACGATCCGGACATCCTGCGCATCCTGACCGCCGCGTTCGAGAGCGCAGGCCCTGCTCCTGGCGCTCCTGTCGCCGCTGGTCGTGGGAGAGGTCTAGGGCCTGCAGACGCGCCCACTGCTGGTCCGACGGCTCGTTC
Source organism: Thermoanaerobaculia bacterium (assembly GCA_035278895.1). Taxonomy (GTDB): domain Bacteria; phylum Acidobacteriota; class Thermoanaerobaculia; order Multivoradales; family UBA5704; genus DATARR01. The sequence continues at coordinate 42,906 of DATEIO010000431.1, forward strand.
TTTCTGGAGACCACCGCCACGCGGGCCGCGTTACGCCGCCCGCGGCCGGCGTTGACGTGCTCTGCCCGATCGCCCACAATCCGGGGTTGACGTTCAAGGTCATCGTGAAACGATTATGAAACGTCATCCTCTTTCCGACCGCTTGCGGGGCCTCACCCGGGAGATCGTGGCCGGTTACGGCGCGTCCCGGGACCCCGCCCACCATATCGACCCGGAGCGCAGGCTGCCCTCGCGGACCGCGGTCGTGCGCATCCTGGACCGTCTCTTCGCCGTGCTCTATCCCGGGTTCTACGGCGTCCAGCACCTGACGCACGAGAACGTCGAGTATCACGTCGGCGCCCTGCTCGACGACGTGGCGGCGGATCTCTACGAGCAGGTGGTCCTCGCCTTCCATCTCGAAGAGCCCCATGGGGAGCTGGACCGGGAGCGGGTCGCGCGGCGGGCGGAGGAGGCGGTGGACCGCTTCCTCGGGTGCCTGCCCGAGCTCCGGCGGCTCCTGGTGCTCGATCTCGCGGCGGCCATGGAGGGCGACCCGGCGGCGCGGAGCTTCGCCGAGATCGTCTTCGCCTACCCCGGCTTCGAGGCGATCACGGTGCAGCGGCTCGCCCACGCGCTGTGGGATCTCGGAGTGCCGCTCCTCCCCCGGATCATGACCGAGCTCGCCCACTCGAAGACGGGCATCGACATCCATCCCGGGGCGCAGATCGGCGAGTCGCTCTTCATCGACCACGGCACGGGCGTCGTGATCGGCGAGACCGCCATTCTGGGAAAGAACGTCAAGATCTACCAGGGTGTGACCTTGGGAGCGCTCTCCTTCCCGCGCGACCCGAGCGGACGCCTGCTGCGCGGGGTCAAGCGCCACCCCACCCTCGAGGACAACGTGGTGGTCTATGCCGGCGCGACAATCCTCGGGGGAGACACCGTGATTGGTGAGGGGGCGGTGATCGGGGGCAACACCTGGGTGGTCGAATCAGTACCGCCGGGCGAGAAGGTGCTCTTCGCACGGACGAGCACCGCCCGGCAGAGAAAGATCCTCGAACGCGCGTACGGGTTCGGGGAAGGGATCTAAATCGTCGACGAGAAGGGGACGGGACCATGGGACGTATCTACGACAGCATCATCGACACGATCGGAAGAACCCCCCTGGTGCGCGCGCCGAACGTGAGCCGCGCGCTCGGGGTGACGGACGCCGACGTGGTCTTCAAGCTCGAATCGTTCAACCCGATGTCGAGCGTCAAGGACCGGATCGGCTACTCCATGATCCTGGACGCGATCGACCGCGGGATCATCCAGGACGGGACGACCGTGATCGAGCCCACCTCGGGCAACACCGGCATCGGCCTCGCCTTCGTGGCCGCGGCCAAGCGGATTCCGCTCATCCTCACCATGCCCGAGACCATGTCGCTCGAGCGCCGCAAGATCCTGAAAGCCCTGGGCGCGAAGCTCGTGCTCACCGAAGGCCCCAAGGGGATGAAGGGCGCGATCGCCAAAGCCGAGGAGATCCAGCGGGAGACCCCCGGTTCGATCATCATCGGCCAGTTCGTGAACCCCGCGAACCCCGAGATCCACCGCCGCACGACCGCGGTCGAGATCTGGGACGACACCGACGGCAAGGTCGACGTCGTGGTTGCCGGGGTCGGCACGGGCGGCACGGCCACCGGGTGCGGCGAGGTGCTCAAGGCGAAGAAGCCGTCCGTGCAGATGGTGGTCGTCGAGCCCACGGACTCCCCCGTGATCACCCAGAAGCGCGCCGGCCAGGACCTGGCCCCCGGCCCCCACAAGATCCAGGGGCTCGGAGCCGGCTTCATCCCCGACAACCTGAACATGGACGTGGTGGACGACGTCGTGCGGGTCTCCAACGACCAGGCCATGGACATGGGCCGCCGCCTCTGCCGCGAGGACGGCCTGATGGTCGGGATCTCCTCCGGCGCCGTGGCCGTGGCCGCCTTCGAGATCGCCAAGCGCCCGGAAAACCACGGCAAGCTGATCGTGGCCGTTCTCGCGAGCCACGGCGAGCGCTACCTCTCGACGGCGCTCTACGACTTCCCCGGGGAAGAGCCGGCCTGAAGGCCGGGCACGGACGGACACGGACTTTCACGGACCAGCACGGACACCTGAAGACCTGTCCGTGTTTTGTCCGTGTCCGTCCGTGTCAAAGCTTCTTTGCTAGAATTGGCAAGCACCGATCCATCGGTCCGCTCTTGCACCTGGTACCCACACCATGGACAGGCTCTCTGCAACCCGAATCCTCTTCGTGGCCGGGCTCTTCGTCTCCGCAGGCTCTTGGGCGAGCACCGTCGGCCGGGTTCCCGGCAATCCGGGGTGGGTCCACGAGACATTCACGGTGGACGACGGCCTTCCCCGGGCGGGGATCGCCCGGGCGGTTCAGACGCGGGACGGCTATCTCTGGCTCGCCACCTTCGACGGGCTTGTCCGCTTCGACGGCTCGCGCTTCGAGGTGTTCGACAGCGCTCGGGTACCGGCCCTGGGGAGCAACCGTATCTTCGATCTCCAGGAAGCCCGGGACGGCTCTCTCTGGATCCGCACCGAGCAGGGGCACGTGGCCCGTTTCGCGGGCGGGGTCTTTACGGCCTGCGGGGCCCCTCGGGCCGGCCGCGCTCCCTGCACGCTCTCCGGGCCGGGCGCCGCGGAATTCACCCACCTCGCCCAGGACGCGGCCGGCACCCTCTGGATCGGCGGGCGGTCCGGCCTGTTCCGGGTGTCCGGGAACGAGCTCCAAGCCGTGCCGGGTCTCGAGACCGGCGCCGAGGTCCAGGCGGTTCTCCGGGACCGCTCCGGACGGCTGTGGGTGGCGACCGCGCGCGGCCTCTTCCGGGGGCGGCCCGGCCGTTTCGAGCGCATCGCGCTGCCGCCGGACCCGTTCGACCGCCTCCCTCCCACCCTGGCGGAGGACGCGGAGGGCGAGGTCTGGATCGGGACGGATCAAGGGGCCGGCCGGTTCCGGAACGGCCGTTTCACCGCCGAGATTCCGGGCCCGGGCGCGGTCGGAGGGGATGGGCGGGGAGGAGTCTGGATCGCCCTCCCGGACCGCGTGCTCCGGTACCGCGCGGGGCGGCTCTCCACGGTCGCGGCCGGCCCCGCGGGACCTCACATCCTGCGGCCCGACTTCAGCCTCTTCGACGTTCCGGGCGGCGAGGTCTGGATCGCCTCGCCGCTCGACCTCTACCGGAACGGAGCTCCCCTGCCGCTCCCGGGGGTCTCCAAGTACATCTCCTCGATTCTCCCGGACCGCGAAGGCACCCTCTGGGTTTCCACCTCGCGCTCCGGGGAGCTCCACGCCCTCCACCCCGCCCGGGTCGTCACGTTCGACGAGGGGCTTCCGAGCCCGAACGTCTATCCCCTCTATGAAGACCGGGACGGCACGATCTGGGCCGGGGGCGGCGGGTTCCTCGCCTCGCTCGCTCCCGGAGACCGGCGCTTCCGCTCTCTTGAAGCTCCGGGAGGCTTGCAGCACGAGGTCCACGCGTTCCTCCGCGACCGGGCCGGCACCTTCTGGGTGGGCACCGGGCGGGGGCTGTACGTCCTTCGAGGGGACGGTCTCGCTCCGGTCTCCGCCGAGGCGCTGCGGAGGGCGGCCGTTCGCGCATTCCGGGAGGACTCGCGGGGCAACCTCTGGGTGGGAACCGAGGAGGGCCTCTTCCGGCGTTCGCCCGATGGGAGGTGGCAGGAGCTCGGAGAGAAGGACGGGCTCCACCATCCCCGGATCCGGGCGATCCACGAGACCCCGGACGGCGCTCTGTGGCTCGCCTCGAACGGCGGCGGCGTGATCCGGTACGCCCGCGGACGCTTCACCGCCTTCACCCGCGCCCAGGGCCTCGCGAGCGACCTCGTGCGGACGATCAGCCCGGCGCCGGACGGCAGGCTCTGGATCGGCACGGAAAACGGAGGCTTGAGCCGTCTCGATCCGAGCTCCGCCGGCCGGCCGGAGGGCCCCTCGATCGCCAACGTCGATGCGCGCCAGGGCCTCTACACCGACGGCATCCACCAGATCGTGGACGACGGCCTCGGAAACTTCTGGATGAGCAGCAACCAGGGGATCTTCCGCGCCGCGATCGAGGACCTGAACGCCGTGGCCGATGGCAGGAAGGAGCGGCTCGACACCATGGCGCTGACCGAGCGCGACGGCATGGCCGACCGCGAGGCCAACGGCAGCTCGGGGCTCCGGGACCGCTCGGGGAGGATCTGGTTCCCGACCGTCCAGGGGGTGGTGCGCGTCGATCCGCGGGAGGCGCTGCGCTGGCGCCGGCCACCGCCGGTCCACGTGGCGCGCCTGCGGGCGGCCGGCGCGGAGATCCCCTTCTCCGGCGGAGCGGTCCGCCTGTCTCCCGCCCAGCGCAGCTTCGCAGTCGAATTCTCCGCCCCGTCGTTCCGCGCCCCCGAGCGCCAGCGGTTCCGCGTGCGGCTCACTCCCTACGACCGGGACTGGGTGGACGTCGGGGCGAGGCGCGAGGTCTTCTACACCAAGGTGCCTTCGGGGCAGTACGTGTTCGAGGTCCTGGCCTCCGGCCCGGATGGCGAGTGGAACGAGGAGCCGGCCGCGCTCCGCCTCGAGGTCGTCCCCCGCTTCTTCGAGACGGGCTGGTTCCGGGTGCTCGCGGCGCTCGCCTCCTTCGCGGCGTTGACCGGCCTGGTGGCGGGCGTCGTGCGGCTGCGGGAGGCGCGCCTGCGGTCGCGCGAGGGGCAGCTCCACCGGCTGGTCGAGGAGCGCACGGCCACGATCGCCCTCCAGGCCGAAAGGCTGCGCGAGCTCGATCAGGTAAAGAACCAGTTCTTCGCCAACGTGTCCCACGAGTTGCGCACGCCGTTGGCCCTCACCCTGGGGCCTCTCGAGGACGCCCTGGAAGGCCGGTTCGGACCGGTCGGCGGGGAGGTCGCCGGGCAGCTCGAGGTGGCGGCGCGCAACGCCCGCCGGTTGCTCGGGCTGGTGGATCAGCTCCTGGACGTCGCCCGGCTCGACGCCGGGGGCCTCCGGCTGCGGATGCGCCCCATGGACCTCTCCAGCTTCGTGCGCCAGCGCGTGGAGGCGTTCCTCCCCCTCGCCGAGCGGCGGTCGATCGAGCTCTCGCTCGAAGCCCCGCGGGAGCGGGTGGAGGTCTGGCTCGACCGGATCCAGTTCGAGAAGGTGCTGGACAACCTGCTCGGCAACGCCTTGAAGTTCACGCCCCGGGGCGGCCGGGTCCAGGTCGTGGTCTCCCCGTATCCGGGCCGGGTGGAGGTCCGCGTGCGGGACAACGGCCCCGGCATCCCGGCCGGGCAACTGGACCGGATCTTCGAGCGCTTCTACCAGGCCGAGGGCACGTCGCGGCGGCGCTGGCCGGGGGCCGGGATCGGCCTCTCGCTCGCCAAGGAGCTCGTGGAGCTCCACCGCGGCTCGATCGCGGTCGAGAGCGTGGAGGGGAAAGGCTCCTGCTTCACCGTCACCCTGCTCCGCGGCAGGAACCACGTCACGCCCGAGATGGAAGAGGGAGGCCCCGAGGACGATCAGCGCTATTCGGGCGAGCGGGCGGTCCTCGTGCTCGACGACACGCTGGATCTCCCCCCGGCGGAAAATCCGGCCGCGGGCGACGACCGCACGACCGTGCTGGTGGTGGACGACAACGCCGAGATGCGCGCCTATGTGCGGCGCCACCTGGAGCCCGACTACCGCGTGGTCGAGGCCGCCGACGGTCTCCAGGGCCTCGCCGAAGCGCGGCGCCTGACGCCGGACCTCGTGGTGAGCGACGTCATGATGCCCGGCCTTGACGGCAGCGCCCTCTTCCGCGCCCTGCGCGAAGACCCGGAGCTCGATTTCATCCCCGTGGTGCTGCTCACCGCCAAGGCCTCCACCGAAAGCCGCATCCAGGGCCTGCGTGACGGGGTGGACGACTACCTCGTCAAGCCCTTCGATTCCCGGGAGCTCAAGGCGCGGGTCGACAACCTGATCGCCTCCCGCCGCCGCCTGAAGGAGCGCCTGGACGGGATCCCGCCCCGCCCCCTGCGCGCAGCGGAGGTCACGGTCGTCCCCGCGGACGAGGCGTTCCTCGCGCGCGTGCAGGCCGTCGTCGAAGAGCGGCTGGGGGACACCGACCTCTCGGTCGAAGGGTTGGCCGAAGCCCTGCGCTGCGACCGCTCCTACCTTCTCCGCAAGCTCCGCGCCCTGACCGGCGAGACCCCCTCCGGCCTCATCCGGTCGCTCCGTCTCCAGCGCGCCGAGCAGCTCCTGCGCGCCGGAGCCGGCACCGTGAGCGAGATCGCCGGCACCGTCGGCTTCAAGAGCGTCGCCCACTTCTCGAACGCCTTCCAGGAACGCTACGGCGAGCGCCCCTCGGCCTTCGCGGCGCGCCACCGCGGGCAGTAGGGCGGGGGGCCGTTGCGCCCACGATGCAGGTTTTTGCCTCCACGAGGCCGGCATCCTGGAGACAATTCCTGACCATGCATTCATTCCTCAGGATCGATTAGTATCCCCGCGCTGCAAACGTTTTCAGTTCTCATTCTCTGTCTTCGCGCTCGTCGTTGCAGGAGGAATGCATGTCCAGAGTCGTCTCGGCCCTCTTCGTGGCCCTGCTCGCGCTTGCCGCCATCCCGGCGAGCGCCCAGCCACTCCAGAAATCCGCCATCCAGGTCGATCCCGGTAATACGAAGCAGGTCGGCGCGACCTTCGGGTACCGCCTGACCTACAACTGCAGCAGCACCTCCGGGCCGTGCCTGGGCGCCGAGGTCGTGGACCTGCTACCGCCCGAGGTGCAGCAGATCTCGACCGTGCCCGCGAGCCCCACAGGCGACGTGGCCGCGATCCAGGTGACCCCCAATTTCATGGGGACCGGCCGCACGCGGGTGCGCTTCCAGCTCATCAACCCCCTGCCGGCGGGCAACAGCGGCGACCTGATCATCAACGTCCGCTTCCCCAACGGTGGAACGCCAGAGGGCACCGTGGCGACGAACACGGCGGACGGCATCAACCTGGAGACGACGCCCGGGACGTTCACGACGCCGCCGGTCAATGTCACCGCGGTCGCGACCGTCCAGGTGAACCTCTCGAAAATCGTGACGACCACCCCGGCCAACCTGGACCTGCCGGAGACCTACCGGCTGCGGATCTCGGTGCCGAACGCCAACGGCGCCCTGAACCTGACGTCGATCGGGCCGGTGACGGACACGCTTCCCCCTGGAACCGTGTTCAACGGCGCCACGCCCGCGGCCGACTGCCAGCCCGGCTGTGTGGGCACGACGCCCGCGACCGTCACGTGGACGAGCCCCTGCACGGTCCCTCTCCAGCCGAACCAGAATTGCGACATCCTCGTGAACGTCACCTTCCCGAGCGCGACGTTCCCGAGCGGGACGAACGTCACGAACAACTTCACGGCGGATGCGACGCCGTTGGGCGAGCCGGCGCAGACGTTCGGCCCGGCCGGCGTCACCCACCCGGTGACGACGTTCGTGCCCGCCCCGGGCGCGGGGTTCACCAAGAACATGGCCGGCGGCACCCCCAACCCGCCGACGCTCAACCAGACGTTCAGCTACGACCTGAACCTCTCGAACAACGGCAACGTGCCGCTCGACAACCTGGTGGTCATCGACACGCTGCCGGTCCAATTCCAGACGATCAGCGTGACGACCGGCGCCTATAGCAGCCTCGCGGATTTCGCGGCGGGCGAGGGCGTGCGGGTGAGCTATGAAAAGAACACCGCCCTCGGCGTCTTCACGCTGTGGGGAAGCTCGCCGAACACGGCGACCAACACCACGCTCACCGCTCCCCCGCCGGGCCTCGGCGCGGGCGAGTACCTGACGCGCATCCGCTGGGAGTACGGCCAGGCCCAGCCCGGCATGGCGAGCTCCACGCGCCCGCTGATCACCGGCCGCATCATCAACC
>DATEIO010000432.1:0-9540 GCA_035278895.1 Thermoanaerobaculia bacterium
ACGACGCCGTCCCGCTTCGCGAAGAGCGTGTCGTCCTTGCCCTGGCCCACGTTCTGGCCGGGGAAGAACTTGGTGCCGCGCTGCCGCACGATGATCGAGCCGCCCGTGACCTGCTGCCCGCCGTAGGCCTTGACGCCCAGGTGCTGCGGGTTGGAGTCGCGGCCGTTGCGGCTGGAGCCCTGTCCTTTTTTATGTGCCATGAGCTGAACCCTCGAAAAGCTCCTAGGGGAGCACGATTTCGTCGATGCGGATGCGGTGCAGGTTCTGCCGGTGGCCCTTGGTCCGCCGGTAGGTCGTCCGCTTCTTCTTCTTGAACACCCGGATCTTCGGGCCGCGCACGGCGCTCACGAAAGACGCGGTCACCGAGGCGCCGGAGAGCGCCGGAGTGCCGTGCTGCGCCCCGTTGTCGCCCGAGACCATGAGGACCCGGTCGAACCGGACCGAACCGCCTTGCTCGCCGGCCCCGGAGAGAAGCTCGACGTCGAGCACGTCACCGGGCGCGACGCGATACTGCTTGCCACCACTTTCAATCACTGCGTACATAGAGAATGCTCCCAGGGTCGTCAACAGACGCGTGGACGGAGGAAACTACCACAGGGCCGTCCCCCGGTCAACCCGGCGGGTATCCTTTTTGCTGGTATCCTGGGACCGTATGGTGCTCAAGGTCCTGAACCTCGGAACGATCCTGTTCCTCCGTTTCCTGGGCGCCGAGCGGGTGGCTCTGCGTCTGGGGCCGATCCGCCTCGTCTATTACCGGCTCGGGCCCGAGACCGGCGAGCCCTGGGCGCTCCTCCACGGCCTGGGCGCGGTCGCCGCCACCTGGGCGCCGATCCTCTCCGCCCTGCGCGGCCACTGCCGGCTGCTCGTGCCGGAGATGTCCGCCCTCGGGGGGACCGTGTGTCCGGGCGACGGCCTCGCCGTCCGGACCGGGGCCAAAGTCATCGCCCGGCTCCTCGAGCGGGAGTTCGGCGGCCGGCCCGCTACGGTCGCCGGTATCAGCCTGGGCGGCTGGGTGGCGGTGCGCCTGGCGCTCGAGCGTCCCGAGCTCGTCTCCCGGCTGGCGCTGATCGACGCGGGCGGCTACCGGGACCAGGACTGGGACACCATCCAGCAACTGGTGACGGTCGAGGACATGGACGGCGTCGATCGCCTCTACCCCGCCCTCTTCGTCAAGGTGCCCTGGGTGATGCGGATCTCGCGCTCCGGGTTCTTGAAGGCCTACACCTCCTCCGCGGTCAAGGGGACGCTCGCGGCGCTCACCGAGGAGGATACCTACGACGCCGAAGACCTCGCGCGCCTCCCGATGCCCACGGCGCTCATCTGGGGGGAGCGGGACGGCCTGTTCAACCTGGAGACCGCCCGGGCCATGGCCGCGGCCCTGCCCGATCCGTACCTCACGGTCCTGCCGGACTGCGGCCACGCGGTCCACGTGGAGTGCCCCGGGCGCCTGGCCGAAGCCCTGGAGGAATTCCGGCGCGCTTCCTCCGGGAAAGCGGAGCCCGCGGCCGCTCCCCTGAAGGCGGCTGCGGCCGGTTCGCGCTAGAATTCGTCTCCATTCCCCTTCTCAGGAGGCGACCATGGCCAGTCCCGAGTATCTGATCTGCCTGGAGTGCGAGACCCCCTGCTACGTCTTCGAGTGGGAGGACGGCAAGCTCACCGAGGTCCTCTGCCAGGCCTGCGGCAACGACAACCCCGAGGAGTTCGCGTTGCCGGAGGAGATCGAGGACATGAGCTCCTGATTCCCGAAATCTTCCATTTCGAAACTAAGATCTGAGCCCCGCCACCTGGCGGGGCTTTTCATTTGGGAGCTCCTCGGCCATGGATCTTACAAATTTGCGCTGAGATTTTGACGAATGGGGTTGACAAGACCTTAGCGTCGACCTATCATGTATTCGAATCGGGACGGCAGACAGGGCTGCCGGCCCCTGTAGATCCAAGGAGGAAATCAGCCATGTTCAATTCCGTGACCCGCTGGAATCCCAATGTAACCACCCGGGAGCCCCTCTTCCGGCTGTTCGACACCTTCCTGAACGACCTCCAGGGCGAAGAGGTCGCGAGCCGGAGCTGGATGCCTCCAGTCGACATCCAGGAGCGCGAGGACGGCTACCGCCTGCAGGCCGAGCTGCCGGGCCTGACCAAGGACGACATCAACATCACGCTGGAGAACAACATCCTCCGGCTGTCGGGCGAGCGGAAGTTCGAGAAGGACGTGAGGAAGGAGAGCTACCAGCGCATCGAGCGGACCTACGGCACCTTCACCCGTTCCTTCGCGCTGCCCAGCCAGGTCAACTCCGAGGGCGTCCAGGCCGCTTTCGAGAACGGCGTCCTGACGATCACCGTCCCCAAGGCCGAGCAGGCCAAGCCGCGCAAGATCGCGATCAGCTAAAGAAGCGCGGTAGAAGGGTCGTTGAAGCCCCGCCCTCCGGCGGGGCTTTTGCTTTTCAGGCCGAGGCTTCCACCGGTGCCCGGGCGGGCTCGGGGGGCGCCGCCGGCAGCTCCACGGTGAGGGTCGTCCCCTCTCCCTGCTCACTGCGGACGCCGACCTTGCCGCCGTGGGCGCGGGCGATCCGGTCGACGATAGCGAGCCCCAGGCCGGTCCCGCCCTTCTTGGTCGAGTAGAAGAGGTCGAAGATCTTGTCCTGTTCCTCCGGAGGGATGCCGGCGCCGTTGTCCGAGAGCTCCAGGACGACGGACGAGACCCCGTGCCGGGCGGCCGAGAGCTCCAGGACGGGGCGGCGGCCGGCCTCCTCGGCCGCGGCGAGCGAGTTCTGGGCGAGGTTCAGGAGGAGCTGGCTCATCTGGGCGAAGTCGGCCCGCACGCGGGCGCCGCCGGTCTTGTCCTCCACCTTCACCTGGGCCCCCCGCTTCTGGATCTCCCCGGCGAGCACCTCGGGCACCCGCTCGAGCAGCCGCGCGACGGCAACGTCCTCGAGCTCCAGCGGGCGCGGCTTGGCGTAGGCGAGGAAGTCCGTGACCAGCCGCTCCAGGCGGCTCAGCTCCGAGCGGGTGATCTTCAGCAGGCGCTTGCCCGTGGGAGCCGAGCCGTGCTCGTCGATCTCCTCTTCGAGCATCTGCATGTTCAGGTTGAGAGAGTTCAGGGGGTTCCGGATCTCGTGGGCAAGCCCCGAGGCGAGCGTGCCGATGTAGGCCAGGCGCTCGGCTTCCGCCGCCTGGAGCTCCAGCCGCTGCGAGCGCTTGAGGAGCAGCCAGACCGCCGCGTAGGCCGTGATCAGGAGGACCATCGAGACGACCGCGATGAGCGTCGCCTGCCGGATCAGATCGCCGCGCAGCACCTCAATCCGCCGGGAGAGCTCGCCAGCCGAGAGGCCGATCTGGAGCGTGCCGACCTCGCCGATCGGCACCCGGATATCCGGCACCTCGAAGGTCGAGGCCCACTCGTCCGTCTTCTGCGTGACCTCGCCCGCCGAGTCGCCCGGCCGCCGCATCTCGGGCGTCCCCACCTCGGGGGAAGGCTTGGGGACGGTCGCGGTCTCGGATTCGACCGGCAAGTTTGCGCGGCTCTTGGCCTCGAAGACGAGGACGCCATTCTTGTCGCGGATTTCGACCGTGCGCACGATCTCTCTCTGGCGCAGGATCTGGTCGATGTAGGTCTGGGTCTCGCGCTCGACGGCGACCGCGGTGTAGAGGTCCCGCCCCTGGGCCTCGGCGCGGCGCGCGATCTGCTTGGCCAGGGCTTCGGCCTCCGCCCGCGTCTCGAGCAGGACCCGCTCGACCTCGCGCTGGGAGAGCGAGCGGAAGATCAGCCAGCCGAAGAGCGCGATGTCGAACAGGACGAAGAGCCCGAACACCATCGATGCGATCAGAAGCCTCTGCGAGAAGGCGGAGCTCGAAACCCGTTTCATGCCTCGCCAAGGATAGCACCCGGGGTCTCCCTTCCCTTTGCGCCGCCGGTCGAGTAGGATGGCGCCGCCTTCCATGTCACGCATCGGCAAGCTCTTCCTCGCCCTTCCACTGGCCGCTCTCCTCGCGTCCGGCTGCCGGCCTGCCGAGGAGAAGGAGCCCGGCCCGGCCAATGCCGCCAATACCGCCGCCGCGGAAACCCCGCACAAGGGCGGTACGATCGTGACCGGCTGGACCGCCGAGCCGGGCGGGGTCAACGAGATGATCCAGCCGACGAGCCAGGCGTCGAGCGAGGTGGTGTTCCGCATCTTCCTCCATCTGATGGAGGAGCAGCCGGACTACACCGAGCACCCGCCCACCATGAAGCCCCAGCTCGCGGAGTCCTGGGAATGGTCGCCGGACCACAAGGTCCTGACCTTCCACCTCCGGAAAGACGCGGTGTGGAGCGACGGCGTGCCGATCACGGCCGAGGACGTACGCTTCAGCTGGCAGGCCCAGACCCACCCCGACGTCTCCTGGGACAACGCCGTCTCCAAGCAGTGGATCGAAGACGTCGAGGTGGTCGACCCCCACACGGCCCGCTTCCACTTCTCCCGGGTCTATGCCGCGCAGCTCCTGAACGCCAACGAAGGCGTCATCCTGCCGAAGCACGCCTGGGGGAAGATTCCCTTCTCCGAGTGGCGCAAGAACGCGGACTGGTTCAAGAAGAACCTGGTCGTCTCGGGCCCCTTCACCGTGGCTTCGTGGGAGCCCCAGCAGCAGCTCGTCCTGGTCAGGAACGAGCGCTACTACGAAAAGGGGCTCCCCTACCTGGACAAGGTCGTGATGCGGTTCATCTCGGACCAGCCGAGCCTGATCCCCCAGCTCCTCTCCGGGGACCTGGAGTTCTCGCCGCAGATCACGCCCGCCGACGTGCCGCGGATCGCGGCCTCGCCCCGGCTTCAGGTGCTCGACTACTGGGTGAACCTGTACGTGGCGATCGGCTGGAACAACGAGCACCCGCTCTTCAGAGACCCCGAGGTCCGCCGGGCCATCACGCTCGCGACCGACCGCCAGACGATCGTCGAAACCCTGCTGGGCGACTACGGCAAGGTCGCCGTCTCTCCCGTCCCGTCCTTCATCTGGGCCCACGACAAGTCGATCCAGCCCTGGCCCTACGATCCCGCCGAGGCCCGGCGCATCCTCGCGGCCAAGGGGTGGAAGGACAGCAACGGCGACGGGATCCTCGACAAGGACGGCAAGCCGTTCGCCTTCGAGATCCTGACCAACGCGGGCAATCAGACCCGCATCGACGCCGTGGTCATGGTCCAGGACCAGTTGAAGAAGGTGGGGATCCAGGTCGAGCCGCGGCAGGTCGAGTTCAACACCCTGGTGGAGCGGACGATCTCGGGAGACTTTGCCGGCTCGATCATCGGGTTCTCCGTCGACACGAGCCTCGACCTGACGAGCAGCTTCTCTACGCAGGGGATCGCGGACGGCTCCAACTACATGCGGTACAGGAACCCGGAGGTGGACCGTCTCCTCGCCGAGGCGCTCCGGCAGCCCGAGATCGCCCAGATGGGTCCCTACGTCCGCCAGGTTCAGCAGATCATCCACCGGGAGCAGCCGCTCACCTTCCTCTGGGAGTCGAAGCGGCTGAGCGTGGTCAGCCAGCGGATCCGGAACGCCCGGCCGAGCCCGTCCTCGGCGTTCTTCAACTTGAAGGAGTGGTGGGTCCGGCCCGAGCCGCAGTAACCGGTCCGGCCGGGTCCGCGGAACACCTTGTCCGCCTTCCTCCTGCGGCGCCTCGCCGCCTCGCTTCTCCTCCTGCTGCTGGTCCTTTCGATCACCTTCCTCGTGCTGCACCTGATCCCCGGAGACCCGACGAACGCCGCGGAGGGGAGCCGCCGCCTGACCGCGGAGCAGCGGGAGAACCTGCGGCGGGTCCTGGGAATCGACCGCCCCCTCCACGAGCAGTACCTCGCGTGGCTTTCGAGAGCGCTGCGGGGGGACCTGGGGACGTCGTTCTCCCAGCAGCGGCCGGTTGCGGAGGCGATCCTCAATGCTCTCCCGGGCACGCTGATCCTGGGCTCCGCCGCACTTCTCGTCGAATTCGGCGCCGCCCTCCTCCTGGGCGTGGCCGCGGCCCGGCGGCCAGGGAGGGCCGTGGACCACGCGATCCGCGTCGGGACTCTGCTCCTCTTCTCCCAGCCGGTCTTCTGGCTCGGCCTGATGGCGATCCTCCTCTTCTCCTATGTCTGGCCGGTGCTGCCGGCGGGCCACATGCGCTCGGTGGGGGCCGAGGAGATGGGAGCCGTGGAACGCCTCGTGGACCTTCTCCGGCACCTCCTCCTGCCCGCTCTCGTGCTCGGCCTGACGAACGCCGGCTCGACCGCCCGTTTCGTGCGCGGCAGCCTCCTCGAAGTCCTGGGCAGCGACTACATCCGGACGGCGCGGGCCAAGGGCCTTTCGGAGCGCCGGGTGGTCTGGGTGCACGGGATGAGGAACGCCCTCCCGCCGCTCCTCCAGCTCCTGGCCTTGACCCTTCCCGCCCTGCTGAACGGCTCGCTCGTCATCGAGGTGGTCTTCTCCTGGCCGGGGCTCGGCCGGCTCACCTTCGGGGCCATCCTCGCCCGCGACTTTCCCCTGATCCTGGGCACCGTGGCCGTCTCCGCCGTCCTGGTGATCTCCGGCAACTTCGTGGCCGACGTGCTCCACGCCTTCTCCGATCCCCGGGTGCGCGATGCGTAGCACGCTCTCCTGGGGCGTGGCCCTGGTGTCCCTCCTCCTCCTGCTCGCCGCAGTGGCGCCGCTGCTTGCGCCCTACGATCCGGCGGAGCAGCTCGATCCGGCCGCGGCCGCCTACCGGCCGCCGGGGACGGAGCTCGCGGCCGTGCACCTCACGGACGGCGGCTGGCGGCTGGCGGACCGGGTGGAGAGGACGGAGGACGGCCTCGTGCTCACGCGGCGGGGGCGGAGCGAGGAGATCCCCGCCGCCTCCGTGCTGAACCTCACCCCGGACGGGGTCGCCAACCGCCGGGTGTTCCTCCTGGGGAGCGACAAGTTCGGCCGCGACGTGCTCTCGCGGCTCCTCTACGGGGCCCGGGTCTCGCTCGCGGTCGGCATGATCTCGGCGCTCCTCGCCTTGACGCTGGGCGTGGCCGTGGGCTCGGCGGCCGCCCTGGGCGGGCCGCTCGCCGACACGCTCCTGATGCGCGGCGTGGACGCCCTCCTCTCCTTCCCCTCGCTCTTCCTGCTGATCGCGATCGCGGCCCTGGTCGACCCGGGGCTCTGGGCGACGGTGGTGATCCTGGGCTCCTTGAGCTGGTTGGCGATCAGCCGCCTGGTCCGCGCCGAGATCGTGAGCCTCAAAAACCGCGAGTTCGTCCTCGCCGCCCGCTCCCTGGGGCAGCATCCCTTGGCGATCCTCTGGCGCCACCTGCTCCCCAACGCCTTGACCCCGGTCCTGATCCAGACCGTCCTCCTCCTCGGGGGCCTCATCCTCACCGAATCTTCCCTCTCCTTCCTCGGCCTGGGCATCCAGCCGCCCACGCCGAGTTGGGGGAACATGATCTCGGAGGGGCGGGAGGCGCTCTCCTTTGCCTGGTGGATCGCGGTGTTTCCCGGCGCGGCGATCGCCATCGCCGTCATCGCCTTCAACCTGCTGGGGGACGGCCTCCGCGACGCCCTGGACCCCCGTTCCACGGAGACCCGCCCCGTGCCGTGATCCGCCCTTGCGCCGGTGCTACACTGCCGGCCTTGTGAGCGCCGACGCCGTCTCTTCCCGCCCCGCCCCGCCGCGGCGCCGGGCCTTGACCACCATCTTCGTCACCGTCCTCCTGGACCTGATCGGGTTCGGGATGATCCTCCCCCTCCTCCCCTTCTATGGGCAGGAGTTCCACGCCACCCCGTTCCAGATCGGCCTGCTGTTCTCGTCCTACAGCCTGGCGCAGCTCGTGTTCGCGCCGCTTCTGGGACGCCTCTCCGACCGCACGGGCCGCCGCCCGGTGCTCCTGGTGTCGATCACCGGGAGCGTGGCGGCCTACCTGCTGTTCGCGGCGGCCGACTCGTTTCTCGTCCTGCTCCTCGCCCGCACCCTTTCCGGGATCGCGGCCTCGAACTACGCGATCGCCCAGGCCTACGTGGCGGACGTCTCTTCGCGGGAGGACCGCTCGAAGGCCATGGGCCTGATCGGTGCGGCGTTCGGGATCGGCTTCGTGCTCGGCCCGGCGCTCGGGGGCATCCTCGCCCACGTGGGGGGCCACCGGCTCATCCCCCTGACCGCCGCGGTGCTCTCGGCCGTGAACCTCGTCTTCGCGCTCGCCTGGCTCCCCGAATCGCTCTCGGCGGAGCTCAAGGGCCGTTCGCGGCAGGGGTCGTGGCTCGACTTCGCGGACCTGAAGGCCGCCTGGGGTTACGCGCCTCTGCGCGGGCTCATGCTCCTCTACTTCCTCGTGCTCTTCTGCTTCTCGATGATGGAGGCGACCCTCGCCCTCTTCTGCCAGGAGCGCTTCGGCTTCGGAACGTCCCAGACCGCGTGGCTCTTCGTCTACGTGGGCGTGGTGCTGGTCGTGGTCCAGGGGGGGCTCCTCGGCCGGCTCGTTCGCCGCTTCGGAGAGCGGCGGCTGATCCTCGCCGGGATCGTCCTCATGGCCGCGGGGCTCGCCCTGCTGCCGGCGGGATCCGCCCTGGCCCTCGTGCTCGTGAGCCTCGCCCTCCTCGCCGTGGGGCAGGGGATGAACCAGCCTTCAACCCTGGGGCTCCTCTCCCGGATGACGGACGACAGCGCGCAGGGGAGCACCATCGGCCTCTCCCGCTCCTTCGGAGCCCTCGCCCGCGCCCTGGGGCCGGCTGCGGGGACCTGGATCTTCGGCAAGGCGGGGCCGGGCTGGCCGTTCTGGACCGCCGGGGGCCTGATGCTGGTCGCCCTGGCGCTCGCCGCGAACGTGCTGCGGGACACCCCGGCCGCCTGATGCTGACGAGCGATTTCGACTACGAGCTTCCCCCCGAAGCGATCGCCCAGGAGCCCGCGCCCCGGGGCGAGAGCCGCCTCCTGGTGCTCGACCGCGAAAGTCCGGAGCGCCACTCCCGGGTGCGCGACCTGCCGCGCTTCCTCCGCCCGGGCGATCTCCTGGTGCTCAACGACACCCGGGTGATCCCCGCGCGCCTCTACGGAACCCGCGCGGGCGGCGGCCGGATGGAGATCCTCCTCGTGGAGCGCGTGGCCGAGCGGGAGTGGGACGCGCTCGTGAAGCCCGGCCGCCGGGCCAAACCGGAGACCGTCTTCGAATTCGACGCCGGGCTCACCGCGGAAGTCATCGCCAAGGACCCGGACGGCCGCCACCGCCTGCGTTTCTCGGAGCCGATCGAGGGGCACCTCGACCGGCTCGGCCACGTGCCGCTCCCTCCCTACATCCAGCGGCCGGACACGGACGAGGACCGCGAGCGCTACCAGACCGTCTACGCGCGAAACCCCGGCGCCGTCGCGGCCCCCACGGCAGGGCTCCACTTCTCCGCGGAGCTGCTCCGGGAGATCGAGGCGGCCGGCGTCGAGACCGCCCGGGTGACGCTCCACGTGGGGATCGGCACGTTCAAGCCGGTCTCCGCCGAGCGGGTGGAAGACCACCGGATGGACCGCGAGCGCTACGAGGTCAGCGAGGAGGCGGCCGAGGCGATTCGTAAGGCGCGGCGGGTCGTGGC
>DATEIO010000433.1:0-8113 GCA_035278895.1 Thermoanaerobaculia bacterium
CGCTCGAAGGCCCACGCGAAGGGCGCCGGCTCCGGAGCGGGCTCGGGGGCCGGCGGAGGCGGCGCGGGCGTCTCGAACGCGGGCGTCTCGAAGAAGAACAGCCCCTCGGAAGCGAGCGCCGAGAGGTGCCGGTCCGCGTTCACCGGCGCCGCGAACAGGCCGGAGAAGACGTCCCCCTCGGCCGGTCCGGCCGCCTCGAAGGCCGGCACGGGCAGGTCGAAGACGTCGCCCGGAGCGGCCTGTGGCGGTGGAGCCGCGGCGGTGAAGGCCGGCTCCGGGGGCGGCGGCGGAGGCGCCACTTCCAGCTCGAAAACGTCCTGGACCTCCCGGCGGGGCTCCGGCGCTCCGCCGAGATCGAAGAGGTCGCCGCCCGGCGCCAGGTCCGGAAAAGGGGCGGCGAGCCTCGGGGCCGGGTCCGGCCTCTGGGCCTCTGGGGGTTGCTCCATGGAACGGATCCTCCGGCGCAGCTCTTCGATCTCGGGATCGCTGTCGTTCAGGAGACTGTACAGGTCGAGCCGCTCGCGGGCCTTGTCGGGATCGCCCGTGTCGAGATAGGCCCGCACCAGCAGCTTGTTGGCCACCATCTGGGTGGCGTCCTGCTTGACCACGCGCTCCAGCACCCCGCGTGCCTCCTCGGGCTCGCCGAGCTCCAGGAGGCAGCGCCCCTTGGCCACCAGCGCCGAGAGATACCCCGGGTGCTCCTTCAAGCCCCTCTCCAGGACCTGCAGCGCCTCCTTGACCCTCCCCTGGTGGCGGTACTCCTCCGCGAGCTGGAGGAAGATGCGGGAGGTGGGGTCGGATTCCCAGCGGTTCTTGAGCTGGGTGAGGCGGTCGGGAAACGCGCCGTCACTCATGCGGAGGCACCTGGAGCGCGGGCTTGGAAGCGGCGCAACGGACGAATGTCTTCAGGAAGATCGCCAAAGTGGCTGCATTATAGCAACATACGGCGCCCGGCAAAATTCTGGCCTGTAGGGGCGGCCCTGTGTGGCCGCCCTGGGCGGGGGAACGCCGAAACAAGCAGGGCGGCCACACAGGGCCGCCCCTACAGGATCCCTCAGACACCCGGTCTAGTTGCCGCTGCCGGGAGTTGTCACCGGCACCGTGATCCGGGCGGTCGCCTGATCCGACTGGCCGAGATCGTCGGTCACGGTCAGCTTGACCGTATACGGGCCCGCCGTCGCATAGGTGTGGCTCGTCACGGCTTCGCTGGAGCCCGTATTGTCTCCGAAGTCCCAGGTGTAGGTGAGTCTTCCCTGGCCTCCCTCCGAAGTACTGGTGAAGTCAACCTCCCGGTCCGAGCCGCCTTGCTCGTAGTCGAAGGAGGCCACAGGCCGGCCCCCCTGGACCCGGATGCTGAAGGAGGTCGAGATCAACGAGCCGTCGGAGCCCGCGGTCTGCGCGGTGACGGAGACCGACGACTCGTTCAACACATCCGCCGCGCTAAGAATCAGCGTATCCCGTGCCTGACCGTTGTTGTTGGTCTCGACGATAGCCCCACCCGAGGTCAGCCGGCCCACGTCGGTCGTGAAGTTCACCCCCTGGCCCGAAAGCGCCTGCCCCCGGGAGTCCCGGACGATCGCGAGCAGATTGATCCGTCCTCCGTCCGCAGTCACCGTCGTGGGGGAGGGCTGGAGCGTGATCGTCTTGGCCGGCGCGCCGACCTCGAGATCGAGCGTCACGGCCTCGGCCACGCCGCCCACGGTCGCGCGGACCTTGGCGGTGCCGATCCGGCCGTCTCCCCGGAAGGTGGCCGTCGCCACCCCGGAGCTGTTGGTCTCGGCTACGGGGGTAACCGTCCCGAGGTCGGTGTCGAAACGGACTTCGGTCCCCGGATTGACCGGGGTGCCGTTGGCCCTCCGCGCGACCACGGTGATCGTGGACGTGCCGTTGGCGGACTGAAGCCGGGTCGGGCTCGCGCTCATCGTGAGCGTCGTACCCGCAGGGGCGACCGGCGAAGCCTTGTCGCAACCCACGGCAGGAAGGAGAGCGAGACAGAGAAATAGCAGGGGAGCAATACGTCTGAAGTTCATAGCGATTCAGTATACGGAGCGGGGCGACCGTCCGTCCAGACGATCGCCCCGGAAGTTGAAACGCGGGAGGGGGAGGGCCCGGCTACACCCTAGCTCCCCTCGCTGTTGTCGGTCGGACCGGTGCACTGCGGGTCCGCCGCGTCGATCAGGCCGTCGCTGTCGTTGTCGAAGGTGTCGTTGCACTGCACCGTCGGCGGCGGCGGCGGGGTCGACGTGTCGCCCGTGCACGTGGTGTTCGACGGGTTCAGCGTGAACGCGTTGGTCAGCGTGAAGAAGCAGCCCGTGTCGAGGTTCCGGACCGACACGCTGATCGGCGTGGGCGAGAGGCGGGTCCCGTTGGGCACGCCGTCGCCGTTGCCGTCGCAGGGCTCGGTGATGAACTCGAAGCCCTGCGGCGCGTTCGGCACCCGGATCGAGATCGACGTCGACGACTGCGAGACGATCTGCGCCGAGCTGCCGTCCTCCGGATCACCGAAGATCACCTGGGTGGCGCTCGAGAAGTCCTGGCCGCCGACGACGGCCGCGGTCCCCGGGTTGCCCGACGTCGGGTTGATGCTGAACACCCGCGGCAGCGGCACCTGGTAGTTGAAGCCGAGCTGGGCGGTGTCGCCGTCCCCGGTCTCCAGGTTGGTCACGTCGATCTCGTCCACCGAGATGAGCCCGTTCTCCGGGCACTCCTCGGGCAGCGGGGCCGGGCCGGCGATGAACACGATCTGCGTGCCGGAGACCGAGACCACCTGCTGGCCGACCCGGACGTCCGCGCCGTCGAAGTGGATCTGCACGGCCGCCGGATCGTCGAAGCCCTGGCCGGTGATGATGGCGCGGAAGCCGCCGGAGATCGGCGTCCGGCCGCCGGTCGTGCTGGTGTCCAGACGCAGGCCGGTGATCAGCACGTCCGTCCCGTACTTGAACTGCTGGCGGCGGACCGTGGAGAAGCCGGAGTTGACGTTCTTGATCAGGACGTCCACCAGCTGGTTGACGAGGTTCTGCCCGAAGCCGCGGGCGGCCGGGGTGACCGCGACGATCCGCGAGTCGGTCACGGATTCGACCGTGGCCTCGACGCCGTCGAAGTTCTCGGCCGTGGTGCCGAGGCCGAAGAGCACCTGCACGGGCTCCCTAAAGCCGGAGCCGACGATCGTGACCCGCGTGCCGCCGTCGTTGGAGCCCGAGGCCGGGGTCACGGAGAAGACCTGCGGCTGGCCGGCCGGCCCTTCACCCAGGGAGTAGGTGAAGCCCCGGTCGAGGGTGTCGGTGTCCTGGCCGGTCTCGTTCACGTTGATGGTGACCCCGACGGTCGCCGTGGCGGTCTGGCCCACGCCCACCGTCACACCCGCAGCCTGGGCCGACGGCGTGATCGCGCGGATGCGGGTAGGGGAGACCGACAGGACCGTGGCCGCCGCGCCGTTGAAGGTCACGCGGACCGGCGGATCGAAGCCGCCGCCCTGGATGATCACCTCTTCGCCGCCCTCGGGCTTGCCCACGGAGGGCGTCACCGAGCCCACGAAGAAGGTCGCCACCTGGTTGATCCGCACGCTGGTCGAGCCGGCGCTGCCGTTGACCGAGGCCTGGACGCTCGCGGTTCCGACCGAGTCGGTCGCGAAGAGCACGGCCTGCGCCTCGCCGTTGACCAGTTGCAGCGTGGTCTGGCTCGGGCCGCTGATGCTCCCGAAGCGGCCGAGCGTGGTCGTGAGCGAGACCTGGGTGCCGTCCGGAGGCGGCTGTCCGTTGTCCGTCCGGCGAACCCGCACGGTGATGGTGCTCGAGGCTTCACCGTTGGCGATGATCTCCCCGGGGTTCGCGGTCACCTGCACGTTGTAGGTGGTGACCGGATCCGGAGGCTTGGGCGTCACGACCGGCCCGCCGCCGGACGGCTCCGTGGGGGAATCGGACTGGCAGCCGATGAAGGCCGCGATCAGAAGGGCGAACAACAGTCGGGAAAACATCCTCAGCGGTTTCATACCGGAGCTCCTGAAAGGCTCACTGCGTCACGTCGATCGTGAAACGGGCCGGCTCGGTCGCGACGTCATCGCCCGAGAGGGTCTCGCCGAAGAAACGAATCGAAACGTCCAGGACGACCACCGTGGTCCCGGTCTCGCGGTCGACGCCGAAGTCGCGCAGATCGCGCAGCGGCGGGCTCAGCACCTGGTCGGAAAACAGGAACGGCAGGTTGAAGTAGGTCTCGTCGACGTTCGGCCGGACCACTCCGAAGAAGCCCTGGACCGTCGGCGGCGGCACCCGCGTGCCCGCGTCCTTGCGGGTATAGCGCACCTCGTAGGAGCGCAGCTCGACCGACTGCAGCGAGCTCGGGAGCGTGTTCACGTCCTTCGGGACGTTGCGCAGCGTGATCTGGTTGATCACGAACGGGCCGCCGTCGGACAGCGACACGGTGCTCGGCAGGCCGAGGAAATCGGCGACGGTCAGGATGACCGAGCCCTCCTGCCGATCGGTCCGCTCCCGGCAGCTGCCGAGAGCCAGGGCGAGGACGATCAGGGACAATGCTTTCAGATTCCGTTTCATGGGTGACTCCGCACGCCTTTAGAGCTTGACGACCCGGGGAGTGATGAAGATCAACAGCTCTTCGTTCTCCTCCCGGCGAGTCCGGTTTTTGAACAGATGACCGATGAGCGGGATGTTGCCCAGACCCGGCACCCGGGTCTCGCCCTGGTCCGTCGTCACCTTGTAGATACCGCCGATCACGGCCGTGCCGCCGTCGCGCACCACGAGCCGGGTCCGCGCGTCCTTGGTCGAGATCGGGGCGTTCCGGGCTCCCTGGAGCAGGAAGGCGAGCTGCGGCTCGCGCTTGGAGATGTCGATGTCCATCAGGATCGTGCCTTCGGCCGTCACCTGCGGCGTCACCTCCAGGCGGAGCGTGGCATTGATGAACTGCACGGTGATCGTGTCGTTCGAGATGGTCTGGACTGGGATCTGCAGACCGCTCTGGATCGACGCCCGCTCGTTGTTGAGCGTCGCCACCTTGGGCGCGGAGAGAATCGTGATCAGGCCCTCGTTCTCCGCCGCGCGCAGGAGGACGTCCAGCTGGAACGTGTTGAGCACGTTGCCCAGCCGGATGCCC
The DNA here is from genome assembly GCA_035278895.1 of Thermoanaerobaculia bacterium. Lineage (GTDB taxonomy): Bacteria > Acidobacteriota > Thermoanaerobaculia > Multivoradales > UBA5704 > DATARR01. The sequence continues at coordinate 5,104 of DATEIO010000433.1, forward strand.
AGGAGGCCGGCGTTGGCCGCGCCGCCCAGGTTGACCCGGCCGTTCAAGTCCGCGTTGTTGGGGAAGATCAGGCCGGTCGTGTTGCCGGTCTGGGCGCTCGCGACGCCGTCGAAGCCCCAGTCGATGCCCAGCTCGCGGTCGAAGCGCTTCGTGGTCTCGATGATCCGCGCCTCGATCATCACCTGCGGCTCCGGCGAGTCGAGCAGGTCGACGACGGAGATGATGGCGTCCATGAACGCCGGCAGCTCCTTGATGATCAGGGCGTTGGTGCGCTGGTCGACGACCACGCTGCCGCGCTGCGACAGGAGGCCGCCCTGGCCGCCCTTCAGGATGCGGGCGACCTGGCGGGCGTCGGCGTAGCTCAGGCGCTGGTAGACCGTGCGCAGCGGCACCGACAGGGCCTTGGCCGCCGCGAGCTGCTGGCGCTCCTGGGCCTCGGCCCGCAGCACGACCGTCGGCGCGATGCGCATGACGTTGCCGTCGAGCTCATAGTCCAGGCCGTTGATCTTCAACACCTGCTCCAGCGCCTGGTCCCACGGAACGTTCTCGAGCTCCGCCGTGACCGTGCCGGTCACTCCGGGCTGCACCACGATGTTCAGGCCGCTGATCTGCGCGAAGGTGCGCAGCACGTCCGTCACGTCGGCGTTGGTGACTTTGAGGTCGATCGGCTCGCCGACGTAGGTCTTCTCCTTCTGTCCCACGCCCTGGGCCTCGAAGCTCTGGACCGGCAGGCCCGGAGCCACCGAGTTGGTCTGGATCTGCACCGCTGACGGCGTGGCGACCGACTGCCGCAGGCCGAGATCGGAGGGCTGGGCCTTGTCGGTGGCCGGGGCCGCGGCCGGAGCCGGGGCCGTGGAGCCCGTGCCCGCCTGGGCGAGCTCGCCCGAAGCCGGCGCCGGCACGACCGGGACGTCCTCGGACTCGATCGGCTCCTCGCGCGCGGTGACCGGGCGCTGGGCCGCCGCCATGTCCGCGGCCGGAGCCACCGGGCGCTGGGCCGTGGGCTTGACCGCCGGAGCCGGCGCGTCCGGCGACGACGGGAAGGAGACGACCAGGGCGTCGCCCGTGCGCTCGATCACGGGCGTCGTGCCGTTCTTCAGATCGAACACCACGCGGGAGACCGGCTTCGGAAGCGGCTTGAACTGGGCCACGCGGATCCGCTGGACGACGCTGCCGTCGACCGAGACGCTCGTGCGCACTGCCCGGTTGATCACCCCTTCGAGGTCGATCACGAACCGCTCGGGCTCGTTCAGGGCGAAGGTCGAATAGGGGAACTCGCCGTCGCCCGCGATGCGGACGACCGCGCCCCCTTCGGACGCCAGGACTTCGATCGCGTCGAGCCGCGTGGCCGCCACCCCCGCGGGTATGGGGCCCACGGCCGGGCGGTCGGGCGTGCCGCCGCTCGCGGGAGCAGTCTCGGCCGGGGTGGCCTCGGCCGCCCGCGACGCCGCAGCCGGCTCCGGCGCCTTCTCCTCGCCCAGCGGCTCGAAGGCGAGCGCGGCCTTGGACTCGGCCGGCTGGGTCTCGATCGGCAGGAGCTGGACCTGAAGCTTCAGGCCGTCGGCGGTCACCGAATGCTCCACCTCCTGGCGGGTCTCGATGATCAGCCGGGTGAGCGGACGGCTCCCCTCCTCGTTCCTCTCGACCTTGAGCGCAGAGACCAGACCGTCCGCGGGAGCGAGATCGGCGACTCCGGTCGCGGGGACCGCGTTGGGCAGCTCGACGACCACCTTGCCGTCGGCATTCCTGAAGCTGGTCCACACCAGCGGGGCGTTCGACTCGAGGTCGACGAAGACCTCGGGGGCCCCCTCCCGCAGATCGACCGTCTGGATCTGCGCCGGCGCCTGGGCCGACTTGCTCTCCACGGGCGCGCTGGCGGCCGCGGTCGAGGCTTCGACGACTCGAGCGGGTTTGGAAGAGGTGCACCCCACCCCGGCCGCGACCGCGAGAACCGCCGCGGCGGCCATCAGACGCTGCCATCCGGCGCTTTGGATTCTATTGACCACATCTCCCATGGCACTCGCCTCCCTCACGGGGCTTTGAAGACATCGCATACGGCTACGACTGTGGATTCAAGCTCTTGACCACCTCGCGAAACGGCTTCAAGGCGGTCGGGTCCTGTACGATCTGTTTGAAGACCACCTCCGAACGGTTGATGCTCACCACATCGCCGTCGTAGAGCTGGTCGCCTTCCCGGAGCAGATAGCTCTTCTTCTGGTTCGCGGCCACCACCTGCGCCACGAAACCCTTGCTGGTGCGGAAGATCCCGGTCAGGTCGATCTCGTCGATCAGGAGACCGGGAACGCCTTCCGGCCGCGGACCGCGGAACTCGGGGCGGTCCGGAGCGGCCAAGAGCGACTTGAACGGATCGCGGCGGTTGCCGGGATCGTAGGTGAAGCCCGTGCCGGAGAGCACTTCCTCCTCCCCTTCGAGGATCTGGTCGATGTCTCCCAGATCCGGCCCGGGCTCGCCCAGGGTGCTGGTGCCCTCTCCCGCCGGCTTCTCCTCGGGCGGAGGAGACGCCGGTGGCTTCTGCTGGGCGAAGGCCACGCCCACCACGGCCAGCACCGCGAGCATCAGAACGAGAACGAAAGAAACCCTTGCGGACCGCATTACTCCTCTCCTCCCGAGCTCTTCGACGCCCGGGCCCGGGCCGCCGGACCGTCAGAGGTCTTCTTGTCCTTGCCCTTCTTGCCCTTGGCGCCCTTGTCGTCCTCGTCGTCCGCGACTTCGGGCTCGGGCTCCTTGTAGACGAACGTCTTGGCCGTGAACTGGGCCGTGATCGTGTGCGGGCTGTCCGGCCGCTGCATGGCGCTGACGGTCAGGTCCTCGATGTTGATGATCCGCGAGAAGCGGCTGATGCGGTCGAAGAACAGGGCCAGGTTGTGATAGCTCCCGTCCACCGCGATCGCGATCGGCCACTCGCTGAAGAACTCCTTGTCCGTGAGCAGGCCGGGGGTGAACCGCTTGAGCGTGAAGTCCCCCTGCTCCGCGAGCGAGCGGATGCGCC
>DATEIO010000434.1:0-6632 GCA_035278895.1 Thermoanaerobaculia bacterium
GACCCGCTCCCCGAGCGCCTGCCCGAGCCGATCGACGACGTCTTCGCCGAGATTGGAAGGCATGCCGCGACCCTGATCCCCGACGGCGCCACGCTCCAGATGGGGATCGGCAAGATCCCCGACGCGGTGCTGGCCGCCCTGGGCGACCGCAAGGACCTGGGCGTCCACACCGAGATGATGTCCGACGGCGTGATGGACCTGGCCGAAGCCGGCGTCATCACCGGGCGCAGAAAGAGCTTCCTCCCCGGCAAGCTCGTGACTTCCTTCGTGATGGGCACGAGGAAGCTCTACGACTGGATCCACGACAATCCGCTGATCGAGATGCGGCCGAGCATCTTCACCAACGATCCCTTCCAGATTTCCCGCAACGACAACATGGTGGCAATCAACGCGGCGCTCGCCGTGGACCTGACCGGGCAGGTGGCGGCCGATACCGTGCGCGGCAAGTTCTTTTCGGGGATCGGCGGGCAGGTCGACTTCATCCGCGGCGCCGCCCGGAGCAAGGGAGGGCGACCCATCATCGCGCTCCCCGCCACGGCCAAGGGCGGAACGGTGAGCCGCATCCAGGCCACCTTCGAAGAGGGGGCCGGCGTGGTCACCAGCCGGGGAGACATCCACTACGTGGTCACCGAGTTCGGAGTGGCCGACCTCTGGGGCAAGAACATCAGCCAGAGGACCCAGGCCCTGGTCGGCATCGCCCACCCGAGCTTCCGGGCGGAGCTCCTGGCGACGGCGAAGAAGCGGTGCTACGTGTTCCCGGGGGCGTAGGGGGCCTGCGACCTCAGACCTCCCCCACCGCCGCCAGCCGCTCCCGCACCGCGCTCACCTCGTGCGCGGCGGCGGGGCGCCAGATGCCTTGCTGGCGGCGTTTCTCGATCGATTCCGGGTTGTAGCGGATCGAGGTCACGAGCTTGCCTTCGAGGCTGAAGACGTGGGCCCGGCCGCGGTCTCCGACCACGACGAGGGTCTCCTTGCGCGTGTCGTAGAGGAGCTTTTCGGGCGTGGCGCGGGCGAAATCGGCCATCGCCATGCGGGTGGGGCGGTCCCCCTCGGTGTGGCGCTGCTGGCCGTGGCGGGTGCGGCGCTCTTTGCCGCGCCAGCCCTTTTCCAGGCGGCGGGCGAGGCCGTTGACCACGCCGTCCAGCCGGCCGTCGATCACCTCGCGGGGCGTGCGCGGCTGGCGGGCGAGTTGGCTTTCAATCGTTTCGAGCGCTCCCTGGGCCCAGCGCACGGCGTCGCTCCAGGGGATCTCGCCGATGCGGTCGAAAAGGTTTTCGAGCGGCTCGCCCCCGGGGCCCACGCCCACCACGTTCAACCCGAACCGGCGGCTCTGGCGCCGGTGCTTGGACGAGATCACCTGGAACGACACCGCGATCGGCTGCCGCACCCCCGCGATGCCGGACGGATCGGGCGCGCGAAACCAGCCGGCGGCCACCTGCCCGTGAATCCTGTACCCGCTCTCGTGCTGCCGGAACGCGGGCACGAGGTCCGCCGTCAGGTCCGCCTCCGGGATCACGACGGGCACGAGCTGGGGTGGCTCGCGGTAAAGGAGGTCCACCCGCGGCTCGCGCCGCCGGAGCAGCCACTGGGAGAAGTCTACGAAGCGGGGGACGCCCGTCGCCCCCCAGCCCACGAACACCTGGCGGCTGTCCGCCGGAGCCGCGTGCTCGCAGACGGCCGTCTGGCACCGGAAGCAGAGGACCCGTCCCGGCTGGAACACGGAGCTGTGATGGAGAAGCGACTGGATCGCCTCCTGGATCGCCTCTCCCGCCTCGTGGCTCACCTTGGCGATCTGGCCGTCCCGGTGGGCCGTGGGCAGATCCAGCCGGAGCTCGATCTTCTCCCCCCGTCCCGCCACCAGATGGCCGAGCGGATGGCGGTCGATCCGCTGGCGGACCTCGTCCACCAGAAGCTCCAGGGCTTGTCGTAGTCGTACGTCGCGGTCGGAAGAATCAGGCACGGCATCCCCCTCCCCAGGGACCAGAGAGTCTAAACCGTGCAGGGGAGGGGGAGATTCCGGACGCGTTTCTCTCTAAGGGTTTCCCTCGCGAACGAAGGAAAACACGACCGCATCGTGCGGGAGCCCGTGCAATAGAAGCCGCTTCCTGAGGATTCCTTCCCGCACGGCGCCGGCCTTCTCCGCCGTCCGGAGGCTCGCCACGTTCTTCGTCGAGACGACCACTTCGAGGCGGATGAGATCCGTATTCTCGAAGGCCCACCGGACGAGTTGGCGGACAGCCTCCGTCGCCACTCCGCGCCGGGCGGCCGAGGTGCGAACCCAATATCCCAGGTTGGCGCGGCGGTACACGCCATCGATCTGGTTCAGGCCGCAACCCCCGAGGAATCCGGCGTCTTCCGCCCGAATGGTGAACTCGAACGCCGTACGCGCCTCGAAAGCCTGGACCTGGGCCTCGACCCACGCGCGGAGCTCCTCGACCGTCAGGTCGGGATGGCACCAGGGGAGAAAGGGACGAATCTCGGCCACGGAGGACAGGGCCGCCTCGTGGAGGGCCGGAACGTCCTCGATTTGATAAGGCCGGAGGGTGATGCGCGGTTCGAGGTGCATCTGCGATGTAGAAACAGGGGGGCGGGGTCCGGTGACTACCGCCCCCCGTTTCAAGTCCGAAAGGATCTCACGGCTCCCGGACGAGCAGGTATTCCTGGATGCCGTGCTTCAAGAGGAAGGAGCGATCCACCCGGAAGCCTTTGAGGAGCCCGGTGACCTCGGCCGGCGCGAGGCGGGGCGAGGGACGCTCGGAGGACGCACGCCGTTCGTAGACGAGATGCTCTTCGTCCTGGATCTTGAAGCGGTAGGGCTGCGCCGGGATCGTTTTCAAAAACGAGATCTGGGCGAAGACCAGGCCGCCCGGCCGGGTGTAGTGCCGGAGCTGCTCGCCGAACGCGGCGAGCTCTTTCCTCTGAAGGTAGTTGAAGCGGTCCCACGCGAGGACGACGTCGAAGCGGGTGTCGTCCGGCAGCGCGAGAAAGTCCGCGAAGAATCCCGGCCCCGCGAGGTCCCCCTCGGTCGAGACGCGCGAGGAGAGGGCCGCGTACAGGTCCTCGATGAACAGCTTGCAGCCGAACTGGGAGAGGAACTCCACGTTCGAGCCGACGGCCGAGCCGAGATCGAGAACCTGCAGCTTGCGGCCCTTGCGGATCTCCTCGAAGAGCGCCGCGAGCGCAAGCGAGCGGTGAACCTCGGGGGCAGCCTCGGTCTGGACCGAGCCCTGCTCCTTGCGAGAGCTGGAGGCGCGAGAAAACCAGCTCATCAGGCGTTGGCCGCCCGGCTGGGCGCGGGCGCCGCTTCACCGCCCGGCTTGCCCTGCCCCTGCTGCTGTTCCCGGCCATTCGAAGAGTGCCGTCCGCCGCCCGTGTCGCTCTTGGCTTCCATGTCGATGGAGCCCTTGAAGCGCGAGCCGTCTTCCAGGATCACGCGCGGCGCGGCGATGTTGCCGCGGATCGCGCCGGACTGCCGGAGGATCGCCTGCTCCTGGGCAAACACGTTGCCGTCCACCTCTCCCTCGATCGTGACGATCCGCCCAAACACGTCCGCGCGGACGCGGCCGTTCTTTCCCACCGTCACGTTGTTCTGCTTGAGGTCGACCTTGCCCTCGACGCGGCCCTCGATCACGAGGTCCTCGTCCCCCGTCAGATCTCCTTTGATGAAGATCGAGGGGCCGATGGTGGCGCGATCCGTGGACCGGCGCGGCGGCTCGACCGCGGACGGAGCCGCTGCAGGCGCCGCGGGGCGCGGCGGGCTCATCGGGGTCGGTTCGGGATGGTGGGAATTGGGCTGGTCGTCACTCTTCTTCCAAACCATGAAACTTCTCCTTCCAAATTGTGAGCGAGCACAAGCAGGGTATGGGCGGAAGAGTCGGAAGTCAAGGATTAAATAGAACTTCGGCTATGGGAAGGGTAAAAAGGGGTTTCGAAGCGTCCTGGCCCCTGCGGGCTCCCTCTCCGCAGGGAGAGGGAGCGAAAGGCAAAAACGACAATCGGGGTCTTCGACTAGCCGACCAGCCGGGCGGAAAGCGTGATGTCCACGCCGGCGAGCGCCTGGGAGACGGGGCAGCCTTCCTTGGCCTTGCGGGCGAATTCCTGGAAGGCGGCATCGTCCAGGCCCGGGATCTCGGACTCGTTGTCGAGCTCGATGCGCGTGATCTTGAAGCCCTCGCCCACCTTTTCGATGTGGACCTTGGCGCCGGTGGCGATCCGCTTGGGGGTGTGGCCCGCGCGGGAGAGGGCGCCCGACAGGGCCATGGAGAAGCAGCCGGCGTGCGCGGCGCCGATCAGCTCCTCGGGATTGGTGCCTGAAGCCTCCTCGAAGCGCGAGCCGAACGAGTAGCGACCCTCGAAGGCGCCGCTGCCCAGCGAGACCCGTCCCTGACCTTCCTTGATCGTCCCTTCCCACACAGCGTTGGCTTTCCGGACCGGCATGGTATTCCTCCTTGGATCTCAGATGTCTTGATGTCTACGACTTGCCAGGCGGCTTGGCTTCCCGGAAGACGAGCTTCGTGCCCACGGGAAGCTCCCGGATGCGTGTGATCTCGACCGGGACGTCCGCCTTCCAGTCCACGTGGAGCGTGAACTCGATCACATCGGCGACCTGGATGCCTTCGAGAGACACTCCGTCGGCCACCTCGAACGGCATGGTCATCGGGTCCATGCCTTCGACTTCGCCGCTCCTGCCCACCCAGTCGTCGATGGCCTCGTGCGAGAGATAGAGGCCGCTCCCGGGGGTGGCCGGATCGGGGAGCTGCCGCACCTGCCCGCGGACGGTGTAGTCCCGCCCCGGGCCGCCCCCCTGGGCTGTGCATCCGGCGGCGAGCAGCAGGACGGCCACGGCCGTGAACGCTCTCCTCGTCCCTCTCATGGGGGCGGATCGTAGCACGGAGGTGTCTGGGATAAGGTAGAGCCCCTGAGGGAAGGAGGAGCGCATGAGCGAACGGGAACAACGGGGTGCGGATCTGCGGCTGGGGCGCTATGCGTCCGCGGTGGAGGCGAGGCTCGCGAAGTGGCAGAGCGAAGGGTTCGGGCGGAAGGTCTGGGACAAGGATCACACGGCGTGGTCCCCTCGCGGGCCGCTCCCCGAGCTGACGGACCGGCTGGGATGGCTGACGCTGCCGGAGTCCATGCAGGCGGAGGCGGACGCGCTGACGGCGTTCGCGGAAGAGGCGAAGCGCGAGGGCATCCGCGACGCGGTGGTGCTCGGCATGGGCGGATCGAGCCTCGCTCCCGAGGTCTATTCGCTCACCTTCGGGGCCGCCCCGGGCTTCCCGTCGGTCTCGGCGCTGGACAGCACCCATCCGGACGCGGTGCGGGCCCTCGCCCGGCGGCTCGACCTCACGAAGAGCCTGTTTCTCGTCTCCTCCAAGTCCGGCGGCACGACCGAAACCCTCTCCTTTTTCCGCACCTTCTGGGACCTGGTCGGCAAGGTCGTGACCGAGCCGGGGCGGCACTTCGTGGCCGTGACCGATCCCGGAACCTCGCTCGAAAAGCTCGCGCGCGAGCGGGGCTTTCGCGCCGTGTTCGGCGGGCCGCCGGACGTGGGCGGGCGCTACAGCGCGCTCACCAACTTCGGCCTCGTGCCCGCCGCCCTCCTGGGTGTGGACGTCCGCCGGCTCCTGGCCTCCGGCCGGGCCATGGCCGAGGCGTGTGGGGCGAGCGTTCCGGCGGCGGAGAACCCCGGCCTGCGCCTCGGAGCCGCCCTGGGCGAGCTGGCTTTGGCCGGCCGCGACAAGGTGACGTTTTTCACCTCGCCCGCCATCGAGTCCTTCCCCGACTGGATCGAGCAGCTCATCGCGGAGAGCACGGGCAAGGAGTCCTTGAAGGGAGGCGGCTCGCACTCCGGGATCGTCCCCGTGGTGGGAGAGCGCCCCGGGCCGCCTTCCGCCTATGGGGAGGACCGCTTCTTCGTCGCTCTCCTTCTGGGGGATGAGAACGCCGGGTTGGAGGAAAAGCTCGCGAGTCTCGAGGCGGCCGGCCATCCTGTGGCCCGCATCCGCCTCTCGGACCCGTACGACCTGGGAAGGGAGATGTTCCGCTGGGAGATGGCGACCGCAGCCGCCGGGGCCGTGATCCAGGTGAACCCCTTCGACCAGCCGGACGTGCAACTCGCCAAGGAACTCGCGACCCAGGCCATGAAGGAGTCGGTCGCCGGAGGGGGGACAGCAGCGGTGCAGGCGGAAGAGCCGGGCACGGCCGGCCCGGCGGTTGCCGGCTGGCTCGCGGGCGCCCGTCCGGGCGATTACCTGGGAATCCACGCCTATCTCGCGCCCGGCCCGCGGACGACCGAGCTCCTTCGGGCGATCCAGAATCTCCTCCACGAGAAGACCCGCCTCGCAGTCACGTTGGGCTACGGGCCCCGTTTCCTCCACTCGACGGGCCAGCTCCACAAGGGTGGCCCCGACAAAGGACGTTTCCTCCAGCTCGTGGACCCTCCGACGGAGGATCTGGCCGTACCGGAGACCGACTACACCTTCGGCCGGCTAATCCGCTCCCAGGCGGACGGCGACCGCCGGGCCCTGGAGCAGCGGGGGAGGAAGGTCCTGCGGCTGGATCTGGGCGCCGAGAGCGACTACACGCTCCACCGGCTTCTCCAGGATCTGGGGACAGCGATCTGAGGAGGGGCG
>DATEIO010000435.1:0-2410 GCA_035278895.1 Thermoanaerobaculia bacterium
CGCCCCTCCGGCCGCCCCCTTGACGAGGTTGTCGATCGCCGAAAAGACCACGAGGTGATCGCCGTCGGTGACGGCGGACAGCCGGGCGCGGTTCGTCCCCACCACGTCCTGGAGGCGCGGCGGCTCGGAGAGCACGTCCACAAAGGCCGCCCCCTCGTAGAAGCCGGCGAGGGCCCGGGTGACCTCGAGCCCGTTCAGCGGCTCGATCAGCCGGGCCTGGAGCGTGGCGTAGATCCCGCGCGCAAACGGCCCGGCCTGGGGCACGAAGTGGATCTCCGGCTCCTCCACCCCCGCGGCCGCCGCCGCGAGGACCCGCATCTCCGGCTCGTGCCGGTGGCGCAGCGGGTTGTACGCGTAGAGATTGCTCCGCCGCGCCGGGTGGTGAGTCGTCGCCGTGGGCGTCCGCCCCGCTCCCGTGCTGCCGGTCGTGGCCACCACGGAAAGCCGCGGCTCGACGATCCCCAGCTTGAGCAGGGGGACGGCCGCAAGGAGCGTCGCCGTGACGAAGCACCCGGGATGCCCCACGTGGCCCGCAGGCGTCTCCGCCAGATGCTCGGGCAGGGCGCAGACGAACTGCGAAAGCCTTCCCGGAGCGCCGTGCTCGTGACCGTAGACCTGGGCGTAGCGGTCGCCGTCCGCAAAGCGGTAATCCGCCGAGATGTCGACCACGCGCGCAGCCGTACCCGCCTTTTCGGCTCCCCCTAGGACCTCGTCGATGAGCTGCGCCGCGGCTCCGTGCGGGGCGGCGCAGAGCACCGCGACCTCGGGAGAGCCGCCGAGCAGACGCGGGAGGTCCTCGCGGCCGCAGAAGGTCAGGCCGCGGAAGCACCCCGCGAGGTGCGGAAAGGTGGCCTCCACCTCGCCGCCGGCCTGGCTTTCCGAGACCACGGCGAGCGGCGCGAGGTACGGGTGCCCCGCGAGAAGCCGCAGGAGCTCACCCGAGACGTACCCCGTCCCGCCGAGCACGATCGTAGGGACCGGACCGTTCATCCCGCCACCGCCGCGGCCGCGGGAACCTTCAGCCCCAGCCGCTCGCGGACGAGGGCGGCCAGCCGCTCGCCGTCCGTCCGTGCGTTGATCGCCGGCACCCCGACCGACTCCTCGATGATCCGGGTACCCGCCAGGTTGTCCGTGGCCGGGCCAGTCACGGCGACCGGCTCGATGCCGAAGCGCTCGCGGAGCATGCGCACCCCGCCCCAGGCCGCGACCGGGTCGTTGGCCGCCAGCACCACGGCGGTGAATGCCGCTTTGATTTCCGGATCGTCCAGGATCGCCGCCACGCCGTAGGCCCCGAGGAGGCCGTCGCCCAGCTCCGCCACGAGCAAGTCCGGCTTCTGGGCGGCCAAGCGGGTCACGAGCGTGCGGGTCACCGCCGGGGCGTTCACCTCCGTGGTCGACACGATCCCGAGATCCGTGAACAGGCCCGTGGTCCGCGCCCCGGCGTCCTCCATGGCGAGCACGTCGCGGCGGAGCGACACGCCCGTCGTCTTCAAGCCGTCCACCGTGAGCCCGCCGTGGGAGAGATGGCGCACGAGCGTGCAGGCCGCGGCGGTCTTGCCGCAGTTCATGCACGAGCCTACGAGGGCCACCACGGGAACGCCGTGGGCGTCGAGCTTCGCTCCCAGATCGAGCGTCTCGGCGCCGATCCGCGCGGCGACTCCGATTCTCTCCCCGAGATAGGGGAAGTGGAGCACGGCCCCGAGCACCTCGCACTCGAAGGGCGGGCCGAGATCCGGGTTCACCGAATCGCAGATGCCGAGCACGCCGCCGATATTCAGCAGGTTGATCGTGTCGCCCGGCGCGAGCTTCTTGGGCAGGTGGCCCGAGTAGCCGAAGAGGGCGTGGCGGTGCCCGAGGGCGCCGGCGACGACGTCCCCCTTCTTCACCTGGGCCATGCGCCCGCTCGGCAGCTCGAGCTGGCTATAGGTGCTCTTCTCGTTCTTCACCCGCACGGCGACCACCACCCCCTCCTCGCACGGGATGTCGGCGGAGACGCGCACCTCGCGCTTCAAACCGCAGGCGCGGGTCACGGAGGCGATCTTGTCCAGCATCACGGTCTTCATGGGCGTTCCTTTCAGCTCTCCGCTCCGGCCATCCGGGCGTAGAGCTCGCCGGGGATCGACACGATCCGGGAGAAACCCTTGGCGTCGGCCGAGGTCCACTCCCCCGCCGCCTCGCCGTAGACGCCCCGGGAGGCGTCGCGCAGCGAAAACGGCGAGGATACCCCCTCGACGAAGACCTGCCCGGGGCGGAACCGGAGAAACACCTTCCCCGTGACCCGCTCCTGGGAGGAGAGGAGGAGCGCCTCGATGTCCCGGCAGGCCGGATCGAGGTTCTGCCCCTCGTGGACGAGGTCGCCGTAGACGGCCGAGACCATCTCCTTGACCCGGAGCTGGCGGCCGGTCGACGT
>DATEIO010000436.1:0-14898 GCA_035278895.1 Thermoanaerobaculia bacterium
TCACTCCGCAGGAAGACGGCACCTTCCTCCTGGGCTGCGGATGGTGCAACGGCTGAGAGGAGCGGTGTAGAGTTCCTCCGGTTGTCCCATCCCACAGGAGGAACCGCCATGCCCCGATTCGCGCTGGTCCTGTCCTTCGCGTTACTCGCCCTGGCTCCCCCACTCCGGAGCGAGCCCGTGCGCTTCGCCGTGCGGTTCGCGGCCGAAGAGAGCCGGGAGCCCCTGGACGGCCGCCTGCTGCTCCTGCTTTCGAAGGACGACGGGGAGGAGCCCCGGTTCCAGATCGGGGACAACCCGACGACCTCGCAGCTCGCCTTCGGGCTGGACGTCGAGGGCTGGAAGCCGGGTGAAGAGGCGGTCTTCACCGGGGACGTCCTCGGCTATCCCGTGGATCGCCTGCGGGACGTGCCGCCGGGCAACTATCGCGTCCAGGCCCTCCTCCATCGATACGAGACGTTCCGCCGCGCGGACGGTCACACGGTCAAGCTGCCGGCCGGGGACCGCGGCGAGGGGCAACAGTGGAACCGGGCACCGGGGAACCTCTACAGCACGCCGGCCGCGGTGACGATCGCTCCCGAGGGCGGAACGGTGCGGATTGCTCTCGACCAGAAGATCGGGCCGATCCCCGATCCGCCGGCGACGAAGTACATCCGGCACGAGAAGATCCTCTCCGAGCGGCTTACGAAGTTCTGGGGACGCCCGGTCTACCTGGGCGCTCACGTGCTCGTCCCCCACGGCTTCGACGAGCACCCCGAGGCACGGTATCCGCTGATGATCTATCACGGGCACTTCCCCGCAAATTTGGGAGGATTCCGAGAGGAGCCGCCGGACCCGAACCTGAAGCCCGATTTCAGCGAGCGATTCAACTGGCCCGGGTACAACCGCACGCAGCAGGAGCTCGCGCACCAGCTCTACAAGGACTGGACGAGCCCGGGGTTTCCACGCGTGCTCGTCGTCGAGATCCAGCACCCCACGCCCTACTACGATGACTCCTACGCCGTGAACTCGGCCAACATGGGGCCGTACGGGGATGCGATCACCTACGAGCTCATCCCTGCGATCGAAAAGAAGTACCACGGCCTGGGCACCCCCTGGTCCCGCTTTCTCTACGGCGGCTCGACTGGCGGCTGGGCCGCCTTCGGAGCGCAGGTCTTCTATCCCGACGAGTACAACGGCGCCTACATCGCCTGCCCGGACCCGGTGGATTTCCGCGCCCTGACCGTGTTCGATCTCTACCAGGAGAAAAACGCTTATTTCGAGGAGGGTCCCTGGGCCCGGCTGCCCCGGCCCGGAAGGCGGAACTATCTCGGACAGATCTCGACGACTGTCGGGGCCATGAACCGCATGGAGCTGATCTTGGGGACGAAAGGGCGCTCGGGAGGCCAGTGGGACGCCTGGCAGGCCATCTACTCCCCCGTGGATGCCGACGGCTACCCCAAGCCGATCTGGGACAAGCTCACCGGCGTGATCGATCCTGAAGTGGCGTTGTACTGGCGGGACAACTACGACCTCGCCCATATCCTGGAGCGCGACTGGAAGACGCTGGGCCCGAAGCTCGCGGGAAAGCTCAACGTCTACGTGGGTGATATGGACAACTACTACCTGAACGACTCCGTCTACCTTCTGGAGGCGTTCCTCGAAAAGACGAAGGACCCCCACTATGGCGGTGAGGTGAAATACGGCGACCGGGCCGAGCACTGCTGGAACGGAGATCCCACCCAGCCGAACGCCATCTCCCGGCTGCGCTACCACCAGATGTACGTGCCCAAGGCGGTGGAGCGTATCCTGAAAACCGCTCCACCGGGAGCGGATCTCAAGAGCTGGCGATATTAAAAGAAGGATTACTGCCGGAGCTTCTTGAGCTTGCCGTCGACGATCTCGTAGAAGTCGGGATTTCGATCCACGAGGAGCCCCATCCACTCCAGGATGGCACCGTTCAAGGAGATGGGTGTCTCAGGATTGCCCGCGAGGAAGATCTCGACGCCGGAAGAGAGAGGATCCGGGTTCAAGAGCACGATATAAAGCCGCTCGAGCTGCTCGTCACGGCCTGACGGATCATTTCTGCCGGTGAAAAGCTTCAGTCGCTGGTGGGCATTGAGAAACGTCGACTTTCTTCGCTCCGTCGCATCGAGACAAGCCTCGTGGCTCAGGAAGAAAAATCCCACAACCACTGCATAGGGGAATCGGCGGTGGAGGGTGACCGCCTCGAACAGCATGTCGCCTCGCCGGTTGGTCAGATTCTTTTGCAGGTTGTTCGTGCCGCTGTCCTTGAAGTTGATGGACTTGATGGAGATGGCAAACAGAAGCCCCGACTCTTCCGTCGCCCAGGTCACGTCCACTTTCTTGGCTCCGATCCCTCCTGCCATCCGCCGCTCCGCTCCGGACCCGGAGGGATCCGAGGAGACGGGACGGGCCTCGACGAGGCCTCGACGGCGAAGCTCATCCGCCAGGCCCAGGGCGATCCGTTGAGACAGAAGCTCAGAGTAGCGCTTCTTCTCCGATTGTTTGGCGGAGTCGGAGGGCTTCGGAGGGAGCGCGCGCAGGATGTCGACGAGAAAATTGGCTTCGCTCATACCTTTTCTTCGCCGCGCCGGGCCCGGCGTTCGAAGAGCGCCTGCCGGGCCTGCCGAAGGCTCCGGAGATCCTTCGCGCGAAGCCCAAGATGCTCAGCCAGCACGATCCGATCCACACGCTCGACCACTTCCAGCAATTCTCCGTTCCGGAAGGAAGACCCGCTCTGGGAGCGGAGACTCGCGAGCTTCGAGCTCACTTTCCGCAGGGTCTCCGGAGAGGGGACGGGCAGCTTGTCCGCTTCCCGGGGCTCCAGCTTCAGAATGCCCCCTCCGTAGGATCGTCCGACCAACTCCGCTCCAAGAAGGGTCAGACTGTTGAGCATTCCGAGAGGGAGCACTCTCGTCCCCAGCCTCTTGAGCCCCTTTTTGAGGGCGACGCCGTGCACCGAGTTGAGATGCCGGACTCCCGCGAGGTTCGCGACCAGCCGCGGCGTGTCGTGGTTCATGTAAGTCAGGAAGAGATCCGCCACCGGCAGGATGGGGACCCGCCACCAGGGGCTGCGCACGCGGCATTTGTAGGCCGCCTGGACATTGTCCCGTTCTCCCGCGGCGATGTACCGGCGCGCTGCCGGCGAGGGCTTGTCCGCATCCGGGTAGAACAGGTAGGTCCTCGCACCCTGGTCCCGCATCTCCATCCAGTCTGCCTTGCTGAACTCGAGACGGCGCAGATGGCGCGAGCTCGGCGGCGAGATGTCGAGGAGCTCGCCGGGGGGCAGCTTCAGCGCTTTGACCATCGAGCTGTCCAGCGTGAAGTAACGATTGTTCCCGGTGACGATTCCCAGATCGGTCTCGCCCCAGTCCAGAAGCTCTGAGAAGGCTGGACCTGAACGAAGCTTGGTATACAGGTTGGCAGCTTCCGGAGGAAGAAGCCCCTGGATCCATTTCTGCTCGGGGCTCTCGGGAACCCAGCTCCGCCAGCTCAAGGTCTGGAGAGACGACAGGTCCCGGGCCTGGTAGAGCTCACAGTGGTCCGTCGGGCCGGTCCCCTCCGCCAGCAGGAGGATGATTTCCTCGAGAACGCCCGGAAAGACGAGGTTTTCAAAGAGAACGATCCGCACCTTGGCGAAACGCTTCATCAGGAATTCGCGCACGGGGGCCGCGTAGTTCACCGTAAGCAGCTCGGCCGGCAGCACCAACCCAAGACGTCCCTGGGGTTTGAGAAAGGACGAGGCATGAATGACGAACGCCGCCCAGGAGCCCGCGAGCCCGGTGAGGCGGACTCCCTGCCTCAAAGCGATCTGCTGCGCCTTGGCCCGCACTTCGCCAGAGAACTGCTGGTAGCGAACGTAGGGCGGATTTCCCAGGACTGCATCCACAGGCTCCGAAGGCGCGGCATCGAAGAAGTCACCCGTCCGGATGCGGGCGTTGAGCCCGCAGCCCTCGACCAGGGCGGCTGCATTCCTGGCGGAGGCTTCATGGATTTCGACCCCCTGAAGCTGTTCCTCTTGCAGCGACTCCGCCCCCAAGGTCCTCAGCCGTTCTCCGGCAGAGAGCAGGAAGGCGGCCTCCCCGCAGGATGGTTCGAGGACCCGGTCTTCCGGCGAGCGTACGGCCCATTGGGCCACAAAGTCCGCGAGCTCTCCAGGCGTGAAGAAGGCTCCTCGAGCTTTGCGCGCTGCGGCTGTGTCGGTCATGGGGAGTCTTGTCGGGGAAGAGTGTATCGCATCCTGAAAGAGCGGGACCCTTCGGCGAGTGGTACGACATCAATATAGGCGCAATGGAAGCGTAAGGCAAGGACCTGCCCGGCGCGCCTCCGTAATGTGCCGGACCATGCGCGCCTCCGTAATGTGCCGGACCATGCTCGGCGCCTACGAGGAGGTCGCCGGGGACCTCCTCGTAGATCCCGGCTACGAGCGCGATTCGGAAGCGCCGCTGGTTTCAGTGGGTCTCACGGTAGGCCCGCAGCGCATCGGTCAGGAGGCTGCCGATCCGGGTCGGCGAGACGAGGCCCGCATCCCGCAACCGGCCGAGGGAACCGGCGACGCAGCGCGCGTACTCTCCCTGCGGGAGCGCCGGATCGTCGAAGCTGCAGGGGATCTCCGGGAAGTCGACCGTTTCGCCCGCGCGGACGTCGTAGATCCGATTGCGGAAGCCGCTCGGCCAGAGCACGTCCACCGTGGCCTGCTCGTGCGAGCCGAGGCCGAAGGTCAGCGTCTGCGAGTGCATGGAGGCGAGGCTCGAGCCGGCGTAGATCTCCTGGAATTGAGTCAGGCCGCCGGAGCGCACCGTGATGCGGGCGCCGACGCCGTCGCGGTTGCTGACCGTGCCCAGAGCCTGGACCTTGATCCACCGGTTGTCGCCGCCCAGGTTGTGGAACAGCACCGGTTGCCCGCTGTTCGAAACCGGAGGCTGGGAGGTGACCATCACGGCCAAGTCCTCGAAGCCGTCGTTGTCGAAGTCTCCGGCGGCTACGCCGCTCGAGAATTCGTGGCGAAGGTCGTGTGGCAGCGAGGTCGAGATGTCGTTCCAGCCGCCGTTCCGGTCATTGGCCCAGAGCACGCCGTAGTTGGCTTCGCCGTTGGGACCGAGATAAAGGTTGGGATCGAAGGGGGAAGGCAGCGCACCCGTGAAGAAGAGATCGAGGTAGCCGTCGTTATCGAAATCGCGCATCGCGTTGCCCCAACCCCAGCGGTGCTGATCGAGGCCGAGCTCGAGCCCGCGGTTGGTGTAGGTCCCGTCGCCGTTGTTGCGGAACAGGGCGTGGGGATAGATGTAGGGCGGCAAAGCCAGCGGCGGGGCGAATCCGGCGTTCGAGACGAAGAGGTCGACGTCGCCGTCGTTGTCATAATCGCCGAAGGCGAGACCCATCCAGAAACCCAGATCGTCCAACCCCGCCTGGGCGGCCACATCGGTGAAGGTGCCGTCGCCATTGTTGCGGAACAGCTCCATGGGCAGAATCCTGGCCTGCTGATCGTTGCAGTTGCCGACGAAGAGATCGATCCAGCCGTCCTGGTCGTAGTGCGAGAAGGTGGCGACGCACGCGCCCAGATCGGTGTCGACGCCCGCCGCCGCGCTGACGTCGGTGAAAGTCAGGTTGCCGTTGTTGACGAACAGGCGGTTGCTGGCCCTCCGGCCGGTGACCAGGCTGCCGGAGCCGGTGATGAAGAGATCGAGAAAGCCGTCGTTGTTGACGTCCCCGGCCGCCGCCGAGAAGTGGGCTTCGGGGCTCACGATCCCGGAGGCCGCGGTGATGTCGCTGAACGTGCCGTTGCCGTTGTTGTGGTAGAGCCTTACGGGGGCGGAGGTGGGAAGGCTCAGGAAGTTTCCGTCTCCCGTCAGCAGCAGCTCCTGGTAGCCGTCGTTGTCGAGGTCCGCGGCGATGCCGCCGCCGGCCCCGGAGCTCGGGGCGAGCCCTGCCTCGGCCGTGCGGTCGGCAAACGTGCCGTCCCCATTGTTGTGATAGAGCGCGCTGACCTGGGTCGCTCCGTTGGGCAGGAAAAGGTCCACGTGGCCGTCGCGGTCGTAGTCGAACCAGACGGCGCCAACCACGCCGGTGCCGCCGAATTCCACGCTTCTGGAGAAAAACGGAATCCTGCTGCTCACATCTTCAAAGGCGATCGGCTGAGCCTGCCCGAAGGCGAGGCCCTGGGCTGCAAGCAACAGGGCTGCGAAGAAAGTCGTTCGATAGGACATGGGAGTCTCCTCCTTCTCAATTGCGAGTGGATGTCATGGCCGGCTCCACGCGGATCCGGTCGTTCTGTCTCTTGAGATGCCCGGCGGGCGAGGAGGTTTCAGGGAAGCTTTACGATTCGAGAAGCTGTTCGACAGTCTCCGCCGTCAAGAGATCCACTTCGGAAGCGATCTCAAGGAACGGCCGCACGTCGGCGACAATCCGCTCCCAGTCGATTCCTTCCAGGCGGTCTCGGACGGCGGCCCGCCAACTGATCTCGGTGAGGGGAGATCCCTTCCAGCCGGTCTGGCGCAGAGCGTTGTTGAGCAGCCCGAGGTTGGGAGCCGGCCAGGAACGATCGCTCAGGTACCAGACGAGGTCGTACAGGTCTCGTCCCTTGGGATAGGGACGCTGCAGGATGGCGTGGAGCTTCCCGGCCAGGAGAGAGGCGGGATCGTGGTGTTGCAGGCGCAGCGTCGCATGGCGGCGGACGAGAGTGGTTTCCAGGACGGCTCCGGCAGGCGGGTTGGTGTCGACCTCAATCTTGATCGAGAGGATTTCGTTCGGGTGGGGCGAGAGGCTGAGCTCGTGAAGCAGCCCGGGAAAGCGGACGAAGGCACTATGGACGACCCGCTGTTCGTTCGCCTTGATTTCGACGTTGTACCCCTCGTGCGTCAGATCCGATCGAATCGCTCGCAGGTAGGATTGGAAATCGTAGCCGCGATCCGAACGCTCCAAGGCGAAGTCGAGATCTTCGGAGTAGCGCCGGATCGAGTAGAGGAAGCGGAGGGCCGTACCTCCCTGAAAGGCGAGCGGAACCATGGCTCCAGAGCGCTGCAAAGAGCTCAAGAGGGTCGCCTGAAGAGACTCGCGGACGCGGTTTCGGGCTTCCGTGGATCCCGAGACGCCACGAATTCGATTTTTGAGATCCTCTTTCACAGGGGCACGTACTCCCGGGCTTCGATTTCGGCCAGGCGCGCGATCTCTTCCGCGGCCCGGCGCAGCTTTGGTTTCCCCGAAGCTTCGGCCTGGCGGCGGAGGCTTTCGAGATCGAGCCCATCCATGTTCTGTAGCCGCAGCTCGCTCAGGTACTCGG
The DNA here is from genome assembly GCA_035278895.1 of Thermoanaerobaculia bacterium. Lineage (GTDB taxonomy): Bacteria > Acidobacteriota > Thermoanaerobaculia > Multivoradales > UBA5704 > DATARR01. Next base: position 7,280 of record DATEIO010000436.1, read on the forward strand.
GCGAGTCGGCTCCGGGCTCCAGGTAAACGAGGTCCAGGAGGGCTTTTTCCGGAGTTGCCAGGAACGCCTCCTGCCCTTCTCCCAAAGAGGACCGCCGGTAGCCGGTCAGGAGATCGCTCTGGATGTGACGGAAGTCGTAGGTGCCGAGCGGCGTATCCCAACGGGCAGGCCGGCCGACCATGACGCTGGTGGTTACAGGGACGGATTCCGGGATCAGGGAATAGTGTCCCAAAGCGGATTGAAGGCTCACGTACGAGCCCGGGACCAGGCGGTTGGCAACCAGGAAGGGATGAGGGCGGACCTTCTGGAAGGGTGGGGCCAAGGCGTAGAGGCCACGCCGGAGCTGATACAGACGGCCGGCCTTCACCCATCGGGAGAGCTGGCGGCGAACGTCTCCCGGATCTACGTCTCCGGCCAGGAGAAACCCGGTTTCAAAGACGGGTTCCTCGGCCACGGCTTCGAGGAGATCCTCGAATCTCATGGAAAGAAGTTAGCAAAGATGGAAAATTACTGCAACGGATTGGCGGCTACCGCCGCGTGAAGATCACCTTCGCCGGGTTCCCTTGGGCGATCGAGTTCTCCGGGAGCTTCCCGGAGACGACCGAGTTAGGGGTGACGATGGTGCCGGGGCCGATGTCGGCGCCGTCCAGGATCACGCAGCCGGCTCCGATCCAGACATTGTTCGCGATGCGGATGCCTTTGGGGGAGATCTTCTCCTGGAGGCGGAGGGGGACATCCAGGCGGTCGTAGCGGTAGTTATTGCCGAGGATCGAGACGTTGGGGCCGATCATGCAGTCGTCCCCAATCTCGACACCTTTCGTGTGGCTGGTGAGTGTGACGCTGTTCGCGATCTCGACGTGGGCTCCGATGCGCAGAGGCCCGTCGGTCGCCTTGATCTTGGTGAAGGAGCCGATGACGGACTTCCTTCCGATCGACAGGTACGGCGTGATCTCCACCTCGGCTTTAGGGCTCACCCGGCAGCCATATTGGAAATAGGCGCGGAGAGTGACGACGAAGCCGGGAGTGAGGAAGCGGCGGAGGAGGGTCCCGATCTTCATCCGGCGGCGAGCCGCTCGGACACCAGACGGCGGACGGTGTCGTAGCGCTCCATCTCCCCCACCTCTTTCATGGTGAACTTGATGCCGAAGGCCTCCTCCAGGGTGGAGACCAGCCGCAGATGGTTCAGCGAGTCCCAGAGCGGGGCGTCATCCCGATGAAAACCGTCGCGGAGGAGGGCCGGGTCTACTTCCAGGATCTCGGCCATCACCTCCTGGATCCGGCGTTCAACGTCCGAGGACGAGCTCATCGTGGTTCACCCGGATCCAGTTGCAGTCCTTGGTCCGCACCTCGCTGCGGCGGAGCGAATAGATTTTTTCTCCGGCGTCCCCGCGCTCCAGAACACGGAAGCCCTGGTCTTCGAAAAAGGTTTCGACCGGCTTGTTCTTGGCCGTGGGGATGAAGCAGCCGCGGATTTCGAGATTCGCCCGCTCTTCCAGGAAACGGTTTTTCACGTGATTCATCAGGGCGGTCTCGATCCCCCGGCCCATGGCCCGGCAGCTCAGGAGGAAGCTGTCGATCTTCACGAGGCGGGGCTCTTTTTTGAGGAGCACGACGCCGATCGTGCCCAGGTCTCCGAAGCGGTCGCGGGCGCGGGCCACCCAGAGCTCGCAGAAGGGAGAGGCGGTGAAGCGCTCGACCTCGCCAAGCGAGTAGCGCTGGGTGGTCAGGTTGAATTGATTGGTCTTGGTGAAGAGCTGGTGGACGCGGGCGAGGTCGTCTTTTCTGGCGCGGACGAGGGTGAGCTCGGTCCGCAGGCTCGCGAGATAGCTCCCCAGGTCTCCCGCCGCGGCGGCTTCGAGCTCCTGGCGCTCGCGGCTTTCCCGGTATTGCCGGGTCTTCTGCACATCTTCTTTGAGGATTGCGACCTTCTCGAAGTCGGTCAGGCGCTCGAGCGCGGCGGCGAAGTCGGCCGGATCGGGTGGGAGGAGGATCGTCTTCACCTCGGGGAGCATCTGGTGGACCAGGCTCACTTCGGCGGGGTTGTCATCGACGAAGACGAGGCTGTCGGTCCCGAGATTCAAAGCGGCGGCGATCTTTTTCAACCCTTCGTGCTTGGGGCCCCAGCCGATCTCGGACGCGGCGAAGTCTGCGAGTTGGAGCGGGATCTCCGGGCGGCTTTCGAAAAGCTCGTGGACGTCCGCCGGGTTGTTCTTGCTGCAGATGGCGAGCAGCACGCCCTGGGCCTCGAAAGCCTTCAGACGGTGCTGGAAGTCGAGGAACGCCTCGCCCTCGGGATCGCCCGGGCCGATGCGGACGCCCGCGGGGCCGTCCTCTCCCACGACGCCGCCCCAGAGGGTGTTGTCCAAGTCCAGGACGATGCACTTTTTCGCCCTCCCCTGGATGGCCTTGACGTGGCGGACGATCTCGCCCGCGACGGCAGGCAGGAAGGCCGGGCTCCACTCCATCTTCGCGAGGTAGAGCATCTTGCGGTCGACGATCCGCTCCTTGCCAACGCGGGCGGCCAGGCGGTCCACGTCGAAGATCTGCACGCGGGGATTCCCTTTGAAGCGGCGCAGGAGCTCCAGGTTCAGATCGAGATGGAATTCGATCTCTCCGTACTCATGATTCGAGTCGGCGATGCCCGCCTGCGGGTGGTCCGGCCCGGGAAAGTTGGCCACGAGGAGCGTGGCGGAAAGCCTTGCCAAAGCGTTGGCGACCCAGGACTCGACGTGGGCCACGACCTCGTCCTTCAGATGCCGCCGCTCGGGAGCGGTGAGCGTGCTCCAGGCGGAGACGGCCTCCGGGCGGAGGAGACGCAGCGAGAGGGCCAGGAGCACGGCGTGTGGCTCGAACCGGGCGAGCGCCGAGCCGCCGTCCAGCACCTCCTGCACGTGCTGGCCGAACGGCCCCACGTAGCATTCGGCGCGCAGCCCTTCGCGGGCGGCGCAGACGTCCACGTAGCGCGGCAGGAGGTCCAGGGTGAAATTGCCGAGGCAGGCGATCCTCACGTCCGGCGCCGCTCCCGCCTGGAGAGCCCGGGAGAGCAGGCTGTAGTCGTTGACCGTAAGCGTTCCCGGGTCGACTCCGGAGAGCGCCCGGGCGAGGCCCGCGGAATCCCGGGCCGCTCCGAGGGCACTGGCGATGGCCTTAGTGTCGGGCTTCGAGTCCCGCGATCTCTCCATGGACGTCTCCCCCTCCGATCTTTTTTTCGATGGCAGCATAGAAACGCAGGAGCTTTCCTTCGTACGCTTCGAGGGTGAGCTCCCGGCGGGCGAAATCCTTGGCATTCGTGGCCAGCCTCTCCCGGAGCTCCGGATCCGCGAGGAGCCGCATCAGCCCCTGGGCCATGGCCCCGGGCTCGGGCTCGGCCAGGAGGGCGATCTCGTCGTCCAGCACCTGGGTGTGCGTGGGCAGGCGGGTCGCGAGCACGGCCCGGCCGGAATCCAGGTAGGAGTAGACCTTCATGGGCGTGTTCGTCCCCTGGATGCGGGGCGAGACGAGCACGGTGGCCCGGGCGAAACAGGCGCCCAGAAGCTCGACCGGGCGGGGGCCGGCGAAATGGATGCTTTCTTCGATTCCCAGGCTGCGGCCGATCCCGCGGTAGCGCTCCACGTCCTCGGGAGCCCCGCCCACGATCAGCAGCCGCGCCTCGGGGACCTCCCGGGAGGCCCGCGCAAAGGCGGCGAGGAGGAGGTCGATCCCCTGGTAGGCCTGGAGATTCCCGACGTAGAGGACGACCGGGTGCCCCTCCCAACCGGGCGGGGTAAGGCCGTCCAGGGCCTCTTCTTCGGGATGGCCCGTGGTGAGGAGGCTCACGTCCTCCACGCAGGCGACGAAGCCTTTGGGGTGCCAGGCGCGGGCCTGGGTTTCGAGCGAGCCGCAGACCGCGAGCGTGCCCACGCTCCCCCGCACGGCGCGCTTCTCGAACCACTCGAACAGGCGCCGGAGCCGGGGCAGTTGCTCGGCCATCTGCTGGGCCAACCCCGAGTCCATGTCGTAGACGTAGGGAACTTTGAACAGCCGCCGGGTGAGGAGGGCCATGAAGGCCGACTCCTCGACGGCGTGGACGAGGTCGTAGCGATTCTGCCGGACCCTCCGCAGAGCCTCCCAGAGCATCACGGCGTCGCAGGCGAGCTTCTTCGCGGAGAAGCCCGGGCGGACGCGGCCCACGGGGACTCTGGGGATGCGGAGGATGCGGCAGTTGGGGAGGTCCAGATCGTCCCCCTCGTGAAAGGTGAGGACGTCGACCTCGTGCCCGTGCGCCGTGAGGATCGTGAGCAGCATCTTCTCGGCGATCGGAGTCCCCCGTTGCTGGAAGAAGGGGTGTGGAGCGAGGAGGAGGATCTTCACCGGGCTGCCTCCTCGGCCGGCAGGACGTCCGGAGCGGGCCGCCGCCCCCAGGCATAGATCGCCCCACCCACGAGAGCCTGGAGGAGCACCAGGCCGTAATCCAGCCAGGCGACCGCCACCGCCTGGATGGACGCGACCCCGAAGGCGGCGAAGAAGAAGGCGAGGACGTTTTCCCGCACGCCGATGGCATTGATCGAGACCGGCACCATCATCACGAAGAGGGAGAGCGGCACGATCAGAAAGAAGTCCGGGAGCGAAATCGGGACGTGCAGGGCCTTCGCGAGGAAGTAGTAGTTCAGGACGACCGCGACCTGGAGGACGAGCGACAGGCCGAACGCCCGCGCAAGGACGCTTCCCCGGCCCCGGAACGTCCGGCCGATCCGCTTCAGGAAGACCGCGGCGAGCCCCAGCCCCAACGCTCCTGCCAGCACCCAGGTGTACAGGGCGGGCACCCGCTCGGTGATCCGGCCGGAGACGAGCACGCCGGCAACGGCGAAGAGCATGAGCGCCAGGAGCCCGAGGAAGCGGTCCACGAAGACGACGGTCACGGCCGCCGCCCGCCCCAAGCCCGCCCGCGAGGTGGCGACGGCGCGCACGGCGTCGCCGCCGATCGTCGACGGCAAAAGGTTGTTGAAGAAGACCCCCACGAGGAAGGAGCGCAGGAGAAATCCGAAGGAGGCGTCTCCACCCTGGGAGCGCAGGAGCAGGCGCCAGCGGCTGACGCTCGCCCAGTAGCCGATCGGGGAGAGGGCCAGGGCCAGAAGCACGAAACGGAGGTCCGCCGAGCGGAAGGCTTCGAGAACCTGAGGGACCGGGGTCTTGCGAAGAATCCAGGCGACCAGGGCCACGGAGACGGCGATCCGCAGGAGGGTCGCGAGCCCGGCGCGGCGCCCTGCCGCTTTCTCCGTCGCCTCCATGGCCGTCAGGCGGCGGAGCCGAGCCTTTCCTTCAAGAGACCGGTCAGGTTTTCGAGCGGCTCCCCGCGGACGTACATGCGGTACCAGACCTCGACGTTCAGGATCATCCACAGCCGCACGTGGTGGTCCGCGCGGTGGGCCACGTGCTCGGCCACGAGCCGCTCGATCGGCTCGCGCCGGAAGATCCCCTCTTCGACCAGCACGGACTGCCCGAGCAGGTGCTGGAGCACGGGGAGGAGCGGCCCCTTCATCCAGTAGCCCAGCGGGAACATGAATCCCTGCTTGGGGCGCTTCAGGATCGACTCGGGAAGGTACGGCTCGGCCACCCGGCGCAGGAGGTATTTCAAGGTTTTTCCCCGCATCTTCATCTCGGCCGGGAGCGTGGCCACGAATTCGGCCAGGCGGTGGTCGAGGAAGGGAGAGCGGGCCTCGAGGCTCCGGGCCATGGTCATGCGGTCCGAGAGCATCAGGGAGTGCTCGGGCAGCCGGGTCGCGACGTCGGCCTGGAGCATGCGGTCCAAATCGTCTCGCGCTTCCGCCTCTTCGAAGCCGCGGATCACGGACTCCATGGGATCGGTCCCCGCGAGTTGGGCGGCAACCTTGCCGGTGTAGAGCCCGCCTTTGCCCTGCTGGCCGAAGCGGAAGAAGGCCGTGGCCTGGGCGTAGCGCCGGCCCCCTTCGTGGAACGAGAGGTCGTGCACCCAGCGGGCCTTCTGCGTCACGTTTTTATAGCCGGAGGAGTCGGGGAGCCGGTAGATCGCGGGGCCCAGGAGATAGCGCCGCAGCGGCTCCGGCAGCGCGGCGTAGAGGTTGACCCAGCGGAAGCCGAAGTAGCGGTCGTAGCCGGCGAAGATCTCGTCGCCGCCGTCGCCGGTGAGCACCACCTTGACGTGGCGGGAGGCGAGCGCCGCCGCGTGATACATGCAGGCGGCGATCGGATCGGAAGGCTCGTCCAGGTGGTAGACCATGGAGGGGAGGAGCTGCACCATGTCCGGCGCGACCTCCTCTTCGTAATGATCGGTGCCGCAGTGCTCGGCGACCGTCCGCGCGTAGGGCAGCTCGTTGAAGCCCTGGTCGTCGACGCCGATGGCGAAGGTCTTGACCGGCACCTCGCAGATCTCGGACATCAGGGCCACGACCAGGCTCGAGTCCATGCCGCCCGAAAGGTACGCTCCCACCGGCACGTCCGAGATCAGGTGCGATTGAACGGCCTCGCGCACGCGCTCCCGGGCCTCTTCGACGATCTCGGCCTCGCGGCCGCCCCGCTTGGGCTGGTAGCGCAGGCGCCAGTAGCGGCGGACCTCGAGCGTGGGAGCGGGGACGAGCATTCCCTCGCGCGGCTCGACGTGCGAGGCGTCGAGCACCAGAAGGTGCCCCGGGGGGAGCTTCCGGACGTTCGTGAAAAGCGTCCGCGGGCTCGGGATGAAGCGCAGGGTCAGGTATTCGTCGAGCGAGCGCAGGTCGAGCCCGGGCTCGGAGCCGCCGCCCGCGAGCACGGCCTTGATCTCGGAGGCGAAGACGAAGCGGCGGCCGTCGAAGCGGTAGAAGAGCGGCTTCTGGCCGAAGCGGTCGCGGGCCAGGAGGAGCTTTCTCCGGCGCACGTCCCAGATCGCGAAGGCGAACATGCCGCGCAGGTCGTCGACGACGCTCTCCCCCCGCTCTTCATAGAGGTGGAGGATCACCTCGGTGTCGCTGCCGGTCTTGAAGTCGTGGCCGTGGCGCAGGAGGTCCCGCCGGAGCTCCCGGTGGTTGTAGATCTCGCCGTTGAAGACGATCCACACCGTGCTGTCTTCGTTCGCGATGGGCTGGTGGCCGCGCGCGAGATCGATGATCGAAAGCCGGCGCATGGCGAGACCCGCCTCGCCCAGGAGCACGGCTCCCTGGTCGTCCGGGCCGCGGTGAACGAGGGCGCCGTTCATCCGCTCGAGGATTTTTCCCTCGACGCCGCCGATGTTCCATTCACCGCAGATTCCGCACATGGGTCACGACGCCTGCGCTTCCCCGGGGGTGACGAGCTCCGGCCGGGTGGGTTTGCGGATCACCTCCGCGATCTTGTATTCGCGGACGTTCCGGGCGTGAGTGAAGATGATGATCTCGCCGATCAGGCCGAGCGACAGGGTCTGCACTCCGAGCACCATCAGGAGCACGCCCAGGAGCAGCACCGCGCGGTCCGAGATCCCCGTGTTGAAGAAAACCTTTTCGATGGCGGCGATCCCCGCGATCAGGAATCCGATCCCGAAGAGGCCGCTCCCCAGAAGCCCGAAGAAGCGCAGCGGCATGCGGGTGAACTTCATCAGGAAAAAGATCGTGAGGATGTCGAGCAGCCTTCCCAGATAGACGCCGGTACCGTAG
>DATEIO010000437.1:0-20123 GCA_035278895.1 Thermoanaerobaculia bacterium
GCCGGCCGCGGCGAGCTCGTCCGCCTGGTCGGAAACCTTCAGCCAGAGGTTGTCCCCCTGGGTGTTGTACCAATGGAAGTACTGCATCATCACGCCGTTCTGGGCGAAGGCGGTCCCGCCCGCCAGGAACAGCGCGGCCATGGCCAGAACGAGTGCGGCGTTCTTCCGCCGGTCGCGCCGGTTCGTGTCCATCCCTGCCCTCCTCTCTCTCCCGTCCATCTGTCGTGTTGGTGAATGTGCTGCGATCCCCTCGGGTAAACCAATCGTGAGAATACTCTCTTCCCGGAGCGGGGACCAGACCTTGGGGGTGGGGAATGGCCCACCCCGAACGCCGGTTTTGGCCTCACGGCCGCAACCTTTCCGCGCAACGGCCGTACACGTTTCCGGGAGACTTCGTCTCGGAAAGGAGATCCCTGTGCGTAAATTGATTTCAGCGCTGGCGTTGCTGCTCCTGCCAGCCATGGTCCTGGCCCAGGACGGCCGGGAGGGCACGCGACTGCTGCGCTTCCCCGACATCCACAAGGACACTCTCGCCTTCACCTACGCGGGCGATCTCTGGATCGCCCCGGCCCAGGGGGGAGTGGCCCGGCGCCTCACCTCCGGCCCCGGACAGGAGCTGTTCCCCAAGTTCTCGCCGGACGGCCGGGACGTTGCCTTCACCGGGCAGTACAACGGCACCCGCCAGGTCTACGTCATCAGCGTGGACGGCGGAACGCCCCGGCAGCTCACCTTCCACAACGACGTAGGCCAGATCCCGCCCAGAGGCGGCGTGGACAACCAGGTGATCGACTGGACGCCGGACGGCAAGAGCGTCGTCTTCCTCGCCCACCGGACCCCCTACAGCACCCGCAACGCCCGGCCCTACACGGTGCCGGCCGCGGGCGGCATGGAAAAGCCCATGCCCATCCGCGAAAGCTCCACCGGAACGCTCTCCCCCGACGGCACCCGCTTCGCCTTCGCGCCCGTCATGAACGAATGGCGCACCTGGAAGCGCTACTCCGGCGGCCGCGCCTCGGACGTCTGGATCTACAACCTGAAAGCCAACACCGCCGAGCGGATCACCGAGGACAAGGGGATCGATCAGCAGCCCGTCTGGGTCGGCAACGACCTCTACTTCGTCTCGAACCGCGACCGTGTGATCAACCTCTACGCCTATGACGCGTCCTCCAAGGCGGCGCGCAAGGTGACGAACCACGACGTCTTCGACGTGCTCTGGCCGAGCAGCGACGGCAGCCGCATCGTCTACGAGAACGGCGGCTCGCTCTGGATCTTCGATCCGGCCTCCGGCAAGAGCAGCCCGGTCACGATCCGCGTCGAAGGCGATCTTCCCAAGACGCTCCCGTACTTCAAGAACGTGAGCGAGGACACCGAGCTCATGGCGATCTCGCCCACCGGCAAGCGGGCCCTCTTCGTCGCCCGCGGCGACCTCTTCACCGTGCCGGCCGAAAAGGGCGAGGTGAGAAACCTCACCAACTCCTCGGGGGTGCGCGAGAGAGACGCCACCTGGTCGCCCGACGGCCGCTGGGTCGCCTACCTCTCGGACCGCTCCGGCGAGTACGAGATCTACGTGCGCCCCGGCGACGGCTCGGGCGAAGAGCGCCGCGTGACCACGGACCAGGGGATCTGGCGCTTCACCCCCCGCTGGTCGCCCGACTCGAAAAAGCTCGCCTATGGGGACAAGGACAAGAAGCTCCGGGTAGTGGACGTCGCCTCCGGCAAGGTGACCGACGCCGACCAGGACGAAGAGCAGGACATCACCGACTACACCTGGGCGCCGGACAGCCGCTGGCTCGCCTACACCAAGATCGGCGCCTCGCAGCTCCCCTCGGTCTGGCTCTACTCGCTGGACGACAGGAAGGCCCGTCAGCTCACGAGCGACCTGACCGCCGAGGCCGAGCCGGTCTTCGATCCCCAGGGGCGCTACCTCTACTTCCTCTCGAACCGCGACTACAACCTGACCTTCAGCGGCTTCGAGTTCTCCTACATCTACACCAACCCCACCCGGGTCTACGTGGGCGTGCTCTCGAAGGAGGGCCCGGCCCTGTTCCTCCCGCAGAGCGACGAGGAAGACCCGAAGACCGAGACCGCCGCGCTGCGCATCGCCGACGCGGAGGAGACCCCCGCTCCGGCCAAGAAGGGCGCCACCGCTCCCGAGGCTCAGGGTGACGCCGCCAAGAAATCCCCGGTGCGGGTCAAGGTGGATTTCGACGGCTTCGAGCAGCGGGTGCGCGCCATCCCCGGCCCATCCGGCAACTACCAGGACCTGGCGGTCACCGCCGACGGCGTCCTCTACCGAATCGGCAACGCCCCGGGCGGCCCCGCCGGAACGCTCAAGATGTTCAGCCTGAAGGAGGAGCAGGAGGTGACGCTCCTCGACGGGGTCCAGGACTACGAGCTGTCCGCGGACGGGCAGAAGATCCTCTACCGCCAGGGCGAGAGCTTCGGGATTACCGACGCCAAGCCGGCCCCGGAGCTGCCGCCCGGCTTTCCGAGACCTGAGCCCCAAAAGCTCGATCTCGCGCACATGACGCTCCAGATCCAGCCGCGCGAAGAGTGGGGCCAGATGTACAACGACGCCTGGCGCATCATGCGCGACTGGTTCTACGACCCGGCGCTCCACGGCACGGACTGGAAGGCGATGCGGGACCGCTACGCCGCCTTCCTGCCCTCGGTCGCGACCCGCTCGGACCTCGACTTCCTCCTGGGTGAGCTGGGCGCCGAGCTGTCCGCCGGCCACGTCTACGTGGAAGAGGGCAACGAGCCCGGCCCCGAGCGGATCGAAGGCGGCCTCCTGGGCGCCGAGATCGAGGACCACGCCTCGGGCTACTTCCGGATCGCCAAGATCTTCCCCGGCGAAAACTGGCACGCCGCCTTCCGCTCGCCGCTGACCGAGCCCGGCGTCGGCGTCAAGGTCGGCGACTTCATCCTCGCCGTGGACGGCCAGCCGACCAACAAGGTCGAGAATTTCTACCGTCTCCTCGAAGGCAAGGCCAACCAGGTCGTCACCCTGCTCGTCAACGACAAGCCGAGCCCGGCCGGCGCGCACGAAGAGCGGGTCCGCCCGGTGGACAACGAGCAGAACCTCCGCTACCTCGACTGGGTGCTCGAAAACCGCGCCCGGGTCGAGAAGGCCTCCGGCGGGAGGATCGGCTACATCCACCTGCCGAACACGGCCGTCGAAGGCAACCGGGAGCTCTACAAGTACTTCTACCCGCAGGCCAACAAAGATGCCCTGATCCTCGACGACCGCTACAACCAGGGCGGCTTCATCCCCGAGCAGATGATCGCGCTGCTCGACCGGCCGCTCCTCAACTACTGGGTCACCCGCGGCGGCGCCAAGAACTCGACGCCCAACTTCGTGGCCACCGGCCCCAAGGTCACCCTGATGAACGGCCAGGCCGGCTCGGGCGGCGACGCCTTCCCCTACTACTTCAAGAAGATGGGCATGGGACCGCTGATCGGAACCACGACCTGGGGCGGCCTGATCGGCCTCTCCGGAAACCCCGCCCTGGTGGACGGCGGCACGCTCACCACGCCGACCTTCCGCTTCCTGACCACCGAGGGGCAGTGGGCCGTCGAGGCGGAGGGCGTGACGCCGGACATCGAGGTCATCGACCGTCCCGACGCGCTCGCCAAGGGGCAGGACCCGACCCTCGAAAAGGGGATCGAGTTGCTGCTCCAGGAGCTGCAGAAGAACCCGCCGAAGAAGGTGGTCGTCCCGCCGATCCCCAAGGGCGGAGCTCCGCGGTAGGGTCTCTGCCAGAGGTGGATTTCGAGGGCGGCTTTCGGGCCGCCCTTTTCTTTGAGAAGATCCACCCTCCGGAGGAGAGACCCCCATGAGCACGAAAGCACTGGAGCCGCGTTTCATCGACATCATCGCCTCGGAGGTGGGCTGCCGGCCCAACCAGGTGCAGGCCGCCGCCGAGCTGTTCGCCGAAGGGGCGACCGTCCCCTTCGTCGCCCGCTACCGCAAGGAGGCCACGGGTGGCCTCGAAGACCTCCAGCTCGAAAACCTCTTCAAGCGCCGCGAGTACTTCCTGGAGCTGACCGAGCGGCGCGACGCCATCCTGGAGAGCATCCAGGAGCAGGGGAAGCTCACCCCCGAGCTCGAAGCTTCGATCCGCGCTGCCACCACCAAGCAGGAGCTGGAAGACCTGTACCTCCCCTACAAGCCCAAGCGGCGCACCCGCGCCCAGATCGCCCGCGAAAAGGGGCTCGAGCCGCTGGCCGACGCCCTTCTCGCGAACGCTTCGACGAGGACGCTGTCCGAAGAGCTCGCCCGGCCCTTCGTGGACGCGGAAAAGGGAGTCGAAGACGCCGCCGCGGCTCTCGCCGGTGCGCGGGACATCCTGGCCGAGCGCCTCGCCGAAAGCGCCGAGCTGCGGGCCGAGCTGCGGAAGGTCCTCGCGACCGACGGCGTGCTCCGCGTGCGCGTGCTCCCCGGTAAGGAGACCGATCAGGAAGCCGCCGTCTACCGCGACTACTTCGAGCACGACGAGCCGGGCAAGGACATCCCCTCGCACCGCCTCCTGGCCATCCTCCGCGGCGAGCGCGAAGGGTTCCTGATTTCGGACCTCCGCATCGACGACGACCGCGAGGTCGAAAACCTCGGCCGCTCCTGGAGCCTGCCGCTCGAAACCCCGTGCGGCCAGGAGATCGCCGCGGCCACGGCGGACGGCTACAAGCGCCTCCTTCGCCCCTCGATCACCAATGAGGTCCGCGCCGAGATGCGCGACAAGGCCGAGGCCCAGGCCATCGCCGTGTTCCGCGCCAACCTCGAAGCCCTTCTCCTCCAGGCGCCGATGGGCCTCCTCCCCGTCATGGGGCTCGATCCTGGCTACCGGACCGGCTGCAAGCTCGCCGTGGTGGACGGCACCGGCCGCGTGGTCGCGACGGACGTCATCCACCCGATCCAGCCGCACGCGAATGAAGCCGCGGCCGCGAAGACCATCCTCCGCCTGATCGAGCAGCACGGCGTGCGCGCCGTGGCCGTGGGCAACGGCACCGCGAGCCGCGAGACCGAGGCCTTCGCCCGCAAGACGGTTCAGGAGGCCGGATTGAGCAGCGTCGTCGTGGCCATCGTCCCCGAGACGGGCGCCTCCGTCTACTCCGCGTCCGCCGTGGCCCGCGAAGAGCTGCCGCAGCTCGACGTCTCGCTACGGGGAGCGGTGTCCATCGCCCGCCGCCTCCAGGATCCGCTGGCCGAGCTGGTGAAGATCGAGCCCCGCTCCCTGGGCGTCGGCCAGTACCAGCACGACGTGGACCAGAGATCGCTCGAAAAAGAGCTGGACACCGCCGTCGAAGGCGCCGTCAACCGGGTGGGGGTCGAGCTCAACTCCGCCTCCGCCTCGCTCCTGCGCCGGGTCTCGGGTTTGACCGAGCGCCTCGCCCACAACATCGTGACGCACCGGGATTCGAACGGCCCCTTCCGTTCAAGGAAGGCGCTCTTGAAAGTCACCGGCTTCGGCCCCAAGACCTTCGAGCTCTCGGCCGGGTTCCTCCGCATCCGCGAAGGCGAGCACCCGCTCGATCGCACGGCCGTCCACCCCGAGCGCTACCAGGCCGTCGAGCAGATGGCCGAAGCGCTCCAGGTGCCGCTGCCGGAGCTCGTGGGCAACACCGCGCTCGTCTCGAAGCTCGACTTCGGCCGCTTCGCGAGGGAAGACCAGGGCCTCGGCAAATTCACCCTGGAAGACATCAAGACCGAGCTGATCCGCCCCGGCCGCGATCCGCGCCCCGAGTTCAAGACCCCCGAGTGGCGTGCGGACGTGACGAGCGTCAAGGACCTCCAGCCCGGCATGGTGCTCGAAGGCCGCGTCTCGAACGTCACCAACTTTGGAGCCTTCGTGGACATCGGAGTCCACCGGGACGGCCTCGTCCACGTCTCCGAGCTCACCCACCGCTGGGTGGCGGACCCCCGCGAAGCCGTCAAGGTCGGGGAGATCGTCAAGGTGAAGGTCCTGGAGGTCGACTACCAGCGCGAGCGCATCGGCCTCTCCATCAAAGCCCTCCAGCAACCCCCCGCCGAAGGCCGCCCCGCGACCGGAAGCGCCGCCCGCGGAAACCGCCCCGACCGCAACGCCCCCCAGGGAGGAGGCAAAGGCGCGCGCCCGCCCATGAAGCCCCAGCCCCAGCCGCCCAAGCCGGAGGCGACGCTGGACGATTTGATGAAGAAGTTCAACCGGAACAGCCGGTAGAAAGCGCGCCGCTGTCATCGCCCCAAGGGCGACGTTCAGGTAGCCCGGTGCGGAAGCGCCGGGCTACTGCACCGAGCCACGAAACTCTTTCTGACATCACGCGTTGTAGGGGAGGACCCACCAAGGAGATCTCATGCGCGCCATACCCCTCCGCCTGGCTCCGTTCCTTCTGCTCCTGGCCGCGACGCTGGTCCACGCCGCCGAGCCGCCCGACCGGCCGCTCGAGAGCGCAACTCGTAAGGATGTCTTGAACAAGCTCGCCGAGAGGATCGTTGCCCTCTATGTGTTCCCCGAGAAAGGGGAGGCGATCGCACGCTCTCTACGCGAACGGATGGAACGAGGGAAGTACGACAAAATCACGAGATCCCTGGAGTTAGCCGAGGCCGTCACACGCGATCTCCAGGAGGTGAGCGGGGACAAGCACCTGCAGCTCTCCTACGGCCAAGAGGCGGCTCCGCCCCCTGAGGATCCGGAAGCTCGGAAGGCCCGCCGGGAAGCGTTTTTCGCCGAGCTGCGCACAAACAATCACTTTTTCGAGAAGGTGGAGAGGCTCTCCGGCAACGTCGGCTATCTCGACCTGCGCTATTTCATCGATGCCTCGCTGGGGGGCGAAACCGCCGTGGCCGCCATGAATTTCCTCGCCGATACGGATGCGCTGATCATCGATCTGCGCGAGAATCACGGCGGCGAGCCTTCCATGGTGGCTTTTCTCGCGAGCTATCTGTTCAGCGCAAATCCCGTCCAGTTGAGCGGCCTCGAATTCCGCGAGGGCGGCCGGAGCGTGCAGTCCTGGACGTTGCCCTACGTCCCGGGCCGGAGGTATGGAGAAAAGAAACCGGTCTACCTCCTGACGAGCGGCGAGACCTTCTCCGCGGCGGAAGCCTTCGCCTACGACCTCCAGAGCCGCGGCCGGGCCGTCCTGGTGGGGGAGACCACGCGCGGCGGAGCCCATTTCGTAGAGCAGATCCCTCTCGACGACCACTTTTTCGTCTGGCTCCCCCTGGGCCGCGCCGTGAGCCCGGTCACCGGGACCAACTGGGAAGGGACCGGGGTCAAACCCGACATCGCGGTCCCCGCAGCCGAAGCGAAAACGAGGGCCCACGAGGAGGCGCTCCGTCGTCTTCGGGGCGTCCCGAAATGAAAGCGGGGCGGCCAGGCCGCCCCCGGATCTCCGCTCAGTTCCCCTTCTTGGTCTACCCCTTCGGCGGCGCGATTCCGACCTCTTTTGCCAGCCACTCGTGGCGGTCCCGGTTGGCCTGGTCGTTCAACTGGTGGCCGGCGTCATACCAGAGGAGGGTCTTGGGATCGCTGCCGGCTTCCTGGTAGGCATGGCCATCGGCGGCCGGGACGAGCTCGTCCTGCTTGCCGTTCTGGAAGAGGAGGTGGGCAGGGGCGGCGTGGCCGACGAAGCGGATGGGCTCGATGGGCTCCATGGCGGCGAGCCAGCGCTTCTTCTGCTCGGCGGGCATGTTCTGGAGCGGGCCGTTGGTGTCGTCCGCCCCGGTGAAGTGGCTCACGAGGCCGCCGTCTCCCACGACGAGGGCGTAGGCCTTGATGCGCTTTTCGACGCCGGCCAGCAGGCCGCCCATGGCGCCGCCGTAGCTCCGGCCCGTGTAGGCGAGGCGCTTGGGATCGACGTCCGGCCGGGCTAGGAGGAGGTCCACGCCGCGGCGCCAATCCACGATGAGCTGGACCTGGCCGTCCCGGTCCCTCTCGGTGAAAGCGATCGGAATGCCGGGGCGTCCGCTTTCGTCCGTGCGGGAGAAGGGCGCGTTGATCGCGAGGGTGACGGCGCCGTGGCGGGCGAGCGTCTCCGCTTCAGGGCGCATTCGCTCGTAGGTACCGGGAGCGCCGTGCATGAGGAGGATGCCCGCGAAGGGCCCGGAGCCGTCCGGGACCATCAGGAGCGCCGGCACCCGGCCACCCTTGGGGCTCGCGTAGGTGATCGTCTGGATCGTCAGGCCGTCCTTCTTCTCGGTCGAGACCACCTGGAGGTCGAGTGGGGCCTTCGCGTCATAGTCGAACAGCCGGAGCACGTCCGCAGGAGGCGCGGCAGCGGTGGCGCCGCACGCGGTGAGGAGCGAGATCGTCAGGATGGAGAACAGGATGAGGTTCGGGCGTGGCTTCGTCATGACGTCTCATACGCTCGAAACGCCTGAAGGTTCCCGCTGCAAGCCGAAATTCTCGTTATAGGCGAAGGCTGAGCTCAGCCAACTCCTTCCTCTCTCCTCAACAAATCCAGGGGCCGCGTGTCTTACCGGGATGAAACCCGACCCGGCGCGGCCCGGACTCCGGTGGTCTTCCCCGGAGAGCACCGATTCCTCGTCGCGGGGAAACCTGTGCATTGAAAGGAGAGACGATGCGAAACCAGATTCTGATGGCGGCGACCATGCTTGTTCTGCTCACCGCGCCCGCCTTCGCCCAGCAGGAAGCCGGAGACACCGAGCTCCAGGCTCAAGGCACATTGTATCTCGTCACCTCAGGCGATTTCGAAAGCTCTGGAGCAATTTTCGTCAATTATGGGCGATTTTTCAATCAAAACCAGGAAATCGGGGTGTTAGCAGTTGGAACATTCAACGATGAAGGCGATCTCAAGCTTTCAGGAGGTCCATTCTACCGCTACAACTTTCTGAGAGGAAATGTGGCGCCCTACGTCGGAGCCGCGGCGAAGTTCGGCGAGTCTCCATACAGTGACGACATCACTCTCACTTTTGAAGGTGGCGCGCGCTTTTTCCTCAGCCGGAGCACCGCCTTCTCTGTGGCGGCCAACACTGATTATTCGATCGATGAGCAGGAGTTGGCTGACACCATCCAGGTAGTATTCGGGTTTTCTTATCTCTGGGGGAGGTAGTCCGAAAGGAGGGCTGGGTTAGGCTGTCCGCCCCCGGCCCCCTCCACGTTTTCGTGAGGATGCCATGAGAAAAGCCCTCCGAGTTATTTTCCCTCAGTTCGCCCTGATGCTCATCTTATTCCCGGCGCGCGACGGACTGTCCCAGGGGTTCGGCTTCACCTTGGAGACTCAATGGTCCGTTCCAGGAGGCCCTGTCCGGGAACTGGTTTTCTCCCCTGATGGCACCTGGTTTCTCACCACAACGGGAAGCCGGGCTTCCGTCTTTGGACTCAGTGCCGATGGTAAGGCGAAAGAAAAGGTTTCCATTACGACACGCAATGAGATCCAAGGTGCGGCAATAAGCCCAGACGGTAAGAAGATCGCTCTGGTAGATGGAGCAGGTACGCTTTCTCTTTACGAAAGCTCCTCGTTGCAGGCGCCCGTGACGATCTCCCATGCCCACAAAGGCAAGGCCTCGGCGGTCGCGTTTACAGATGACGGTAGCTACGTGGTGAGTGGTGGGGAAGACGGCCGGGTCCGGATCTGGACCTCCCGAGGTCAGTTTTTCGCTGATCTTTCTCGGGGAGCCCAGCACAAAGGAGATGTGGTGCTGGTGGCGGCGATTCCAGGAAGAAAGGTAATTTCGGTCGGTCGGGATCGTCAAGTCATCCTTTGGCAGATCGACACGCAGCAGGCGCTCCGCCCGACGCGAGTGGAGAACGACGTTCTCTCGGCGGCAATCGGGGGAGATGGCAAGACTCTCGTCTTGGGGCTTCAGCTTCTTACAGGAAACCTCTTTCGCTCGGCGAAGCCAGATTCCCTCGCTCATTCGATCGAAGCCGATGACCGGGTCCGTCTGATGGACGCCGAAAACGGAACGCAGCTTCGCGACTTCGAGGGGGAGCGCCAGGATCTTGATACGGTAGGAGTCACGCCCGATGGCCGTTTCGTCGCCGCGGCGGGGGGAGGCTCGGACGCCTCGGTGTGGGATGCTGCCACCGGCAAACGCATCAACACGATTCCCTTTCCGGAGCCGGTAACCGCGCTCGCCTTCGGGCCGGATGGGCGATGGCTGCTGGCCGGCACGAAGAAAGGCTCTCTTTCGCTCTACAGGCTGTCGGGTGTCGGTCCGATGGTCCGCCCGGCGGCTCCGGCGACGATCCTCGTCGTCATCATCGAGCCCACGCTCTTGATTGATGAGAGGGCTCCGGGCATGCCGGTGCCACGTGTCCATTCTCCCTCGCTACGTATCCGCGGAAAGATCAAGACAGGGGGAACTTCCTTGAAATCGCTTCTAGTGGGCGGGGAGGAAATCACGTCCCTCCGGCCGGACGAAGCGGGTGATTATGTCTTCAACGCGGCCGTCTCGGTCAAGGAGCCCGGACAGCACCAGATCGAGATCGTTGCGGAAAGCGAGCAGGGGGTCGTGGCACGCCGCTCTTTCGTGGTCGAGCGCACTCCAGAGACCCGGGCAGCCGTTGAGGCTCTGGAGCCGGGACGTCGAATCGCGCTCATCGTCGGGGTCTCCCGCTATGAGAATCCGTCGATCAATCTCCAGTATGCCCACTCCGATGCGCAGGCGCTCTACGACCTGCTGACCCATCCGAGCCTTGGGCCGGCCGCGTTCCACAAGGAGGACGTGCAACTGCTGCTCGATGAGCAGGCGACGGTCAAAAACATCAACAAGGGGGTCCGGGAATTCCTTCGCAAGGCCCGGGAAAACGACCTGGTCCTCTTCTTCTTCGCGGGTCATGGAGCCCCCGATCCCAACCAGATCCGAGATCTCTACCTCCTGGCCCACGACACGGACCCCGAGAACATCGCGGGCACGGGAATTCTCATGCAGCACGTGCGCGAAGCGATCGCGGAGATCCCCGCGCGGGACGTGGTGATCCTCACCGATTCGTGTCATAGCGCCGGCATCGCCGCTCCCCCCAACATGCGCGCGGTTTCCGCGAACCCGATCCACAAGGTCTTCCTGGAGAAAATGCTCCACGCGAGCGGCGGTCTCGCGATTCTGACCGCGAGCGAGGCAGCCCAGGTGTCCTACGAGAATGACGAATGGGGCCGGCACGGCGTCTTCACCTATTACCTGCTCAAGGCCCTCAAGGGAGAGGCGGACTCCGACCGGGACCAGATCGTTACGCTGGGGGAGGCCATGGAGTACGTTCGCGACAACGTGCGCAATGCCACCAAGTTTCGCCAGATCCCGGCGATCGGCTCGACGAGCTTCGATCGCCAACTCCCATTGATCATCGTTGACAAGAGGAGATGAATCATGAATCGCAGGATCACGCGTCTTTGCGTTTGGGGGTGCACCCTCAGTGCCCTCCTGGGCGGGCTGCGCCTGGCAGGGGCTGCCCAGGAAGAGAAGGTTCACGATTTGACCAACACCGAGCTGACGGAAGAGCAGCTCGTGGAGATCCTGACCCCGGCTTCCGGTCCTCCGGAAGAGCCGCGTCCGCGGGGAATCGGCGCGGCTTCGAAGGCTCCGGCTCCGGTCCGGCGCAAGTGCACGATCTACAGGACCCGGGGGATCGGAGCGAAGCCGGCGAGCGACGCCGTCGCGATCAAGGTCTATTTCGATTACAACTCGGCGGATCTTCGTCCGGACGCAACTCCGAATCTCGACAAGTTGGGTCGAGCCCTGTCCTCCGACAATCTCGGCTCCGCCTGCATCCGCATCGAGGGCCACACCGACAATATCGGGTCCGACTCCTACAACGAGAGGCTTTCGAGAGATCGGGCCCAGTCGGTGGTGCGCTATTTGACCCGGCAGTTCGGCATCGATCCCGAGCGGCTCATCCCTGTGGGCTACGGAGAGAGCAACCCCATGGCCAACAACAACAGCGAGGAGGGCCGGAGCAAGAACCGCAGGGTGCAGGTCGTGACCCTGGGTTACGGACAGCCGGAATCCTGAGAGCTGGCGCCCCTCTCAAGACCCCTCGACGACCTCGACCTCGTAGACCAAAAGCCCCGTCCCCGCATTCCGGCGCACTTTGGCAACCCAGTCGGCGAAGCGGAGAGCGGGGCTCTTCGGGTCCCCAGGAACCAACGAATAGCTCGTGTCCCATTCCGAAGTCTCTCCAACTGGGAGAGGAGGCAACGGCTCTTCCGAGGTGAGAAGGAAGACGAGATCCCGGCCGATCGGCGGAGTGGCGGTCATCGTGAAGCCATTCGTTTCGTCTTCGGGCAGGGGGAGAAGAACGCCGCGGCCGGGTTTCAGGCGAAGCGTGCGTCCTGTGGGGCCTGGATAGATGCAGGACACGAACCCATCGGAGGAGAGCACGAAGAGTGCGGCATGGACCGTCTGGCCCGAGGCGACCCGGAACCTGATCGGCATCCCCAGAGGGAGTCTGGCGCGGTCTGCTCTCTGCGGAGGATCGAGCGCGAGCGTGAGCCCGTCCTGGTCACCTTGCAGGCTGCGCAGACGGCTGGCAAGGCCGGCCCGATCGATTTTGAGGGTGGGCGTGTCGCCACCCGAAGGAGAGAAATCAGAAACTTCCTGCTCCTGCGTTGAAGGAGCCGTGGCGGGCACGTTTCCCTCGCGGCTCCGCACGCCGAGGATCAGGGCCGTGCCGGCCACGACCAGGGCGGTCACGACGCCGCCTCCCAGGATCAGCGAGCTTCTGCCGCGTTGGGGCGGTGGAGATGCAGGTGGAGAAGGAGGGAAAAGAACCAGGGTCTGCGATCCTCCGAAAGGCTCGACCAGCCCCGCGGCTCCCAAGGCCGCCAGGACTTCTCGGCAGCTCCCATAGCGTTCCATCGGAACTTTGGCAACCATTTTCTGCAGAGTGAGCGAGAGCGCCACGGGGATGCTCGTTTCGAGCTCGTGAATTGGGGGTAGTGGTACGGAGGAGAGGTGGAACAGCGGCCAGAGACGCTCCATTCCTTCGGGTTCTTCCTCGTCGCCTGCGTTCTCTCCCGCGATCCCGGAGTTGCGCAGAGTCTCCTCGACGATCCGTTCGAAACGGACCGAGCCGAGGAGGAGCTCATGAATGACGAGACCGAGAGAATAGACGTCGGAGCCGGGGCCGGGCTGACCCTCCTCGGAAAAGGTCTCAGGAGCCATGTACTTGAGCTGCCGGAGCGGGAACGGGGGGGATCCTTCGACGGCGGGAATTCCGAAATCTCCGACCTTATAGAGGTTGCCGCAGGCGAAGAGATTTTCCGGCTTGATGGACCGGTGAAGCAGATCGCGGTCGTGGATCGCTCCGAGGCCTGTCAGAGCATGGCGAAGAATCCGCAGCACCGCCTCCGGCGCAATGGGGCCCTCGATCAATTGGTGGGCCAGCGTTTCATCTGCGAGCTCTCGCGTGAGAGCCGGAGGCATGCGATTCGGCTCGATGGCATAGGTGGCGAGCACGTGGGGATGCGCGATGTCGACCATCCGGAGCGCCTGGCCCAGGTAGGCGCGAACGAACGACTCATTGCCCGCGAACGGCTGGATGAGCTCCTTGACGGCGACCGGCCGGTCAAGAAGCTCATCCCATCCCTTGAAGACTGTGCTGAAACACCCCCAGCCGAGCACCTGCCCTTTGCGATAGACCGAGCTCACGTTCGTCCTCCTGATCTCAGGACGCACCTCTGGCGTCTGCTTCCAAAGACCCGAGTGCCCGGAGGATTGTTGAGTAGAGCTCCCCCTCAACAAACTCCGGGGCCTGGTGTCTGAAGCAAGGGTATGAGAAACCAGGACGCCCAGATTTCTTTGAGCCAGGTCCAGCAGACGGCGACGGTCCAGGGAGGAGACAATCAGTTCTTCAATATCGGTCACCTCGAAGGAGGCTTCACGGCCTTTCATTCTGTCTCATATCATCAGAGGAGTGACAATCAGTTTTTCGAGCCGTGTCTCGACAGCTTCACCCTCGAGAAATGGGTGAATCCTCCCCCGGCCCACGAGTTGGTGCGGCGTCTCACCGAGCATCGTCTTCTGATCCTTGCAGGAGACCTCGACGAAAAGACGGATTGCGCCCGCCACCTTGCGTACCTCCTGGCCCAGGATCTCAGGAAAGGAACGGAAAAGATTCAAGTCCGCGAGCGGTGCCGGAGCAAGGACCCGCAGCAGATCGAGACGGCCATTCAGGGAGAGGAGCCATCCATCCTGCTCCTGACCGAGATCACGCCTCACCAGATTGTCAGCTATACCCCGGGAAAGCTGAGGAGCCTCCTGCGGCAGAACCAGAGCTATGCGGTCATTACGACCGATTGCAGCCGTGCCGACTGGGGGATCGAGGCTCATGGGCCGGACGCTCACCTTTGGTGCGATCTCTCCTGGGAGAGCTATTACGGCCGGGAGCTACTGATCGAGTTTTTGAACGGCCAGCTTGCGGACACCGAGCTTCAACTCCCCGAACACCTGTTTCCGGAAAGCTCCGGCGAGCCGCTCCTGATCGAGGGGGTCGAGCTCGGAGCCGTCATCGCGAGGCTCCAGACACCATCGCGCGTTCAGTACTTCGCCCAGTGGCTTCTCGAAAAGAGAGGGGCGGTTACGCGTCAGGAGATCGAAGGCGAGCTCGCCCGGCTTTCCGGTGACGAGGAATCCGTCTTCTCCTGGTATCGGAAGTTCGAGTCGCGCAACCAGCTCCTCGTCCTCGGGCTCACCCTGTTCGACGGGCTGCCGGACAACCTGCTGTTTGCCGGTCTCGAGCTTCTGGTCGAAACCACCTGGCGCCTTTCCGATCCGCTGCTGCCGCAATTCGACTATCGAGACCTGTCGGGCTTCTCCCCCTACTTCAAGCCGACAGAATCCGAGGGAGGATTTTTCCGAATGGAATGCTCCTCCCGCGAGCGGCGGGAGCAGATCCTGAAGCTCGCCTGGAGCCATCAACGGCGGCGGTTGCTCGCCTCCCTGCCGGCCCTGACCGAGTTGATCCGGCTCTCGGCCGGCTCCCAGGCGGAGCCCGAGCCGGCCGTCCCGCTCGCGAGAGCCCAAGCCGGGAATGCGGCTCCGGAGGACCGTACCGGCAACGGGTCCGAGGACCGTGACCTGCGCCTGTCGGAGAACGACACCCGCCAGCTCCATCAGGCGCTGGTCGACTCCCTGAGCCTCATCGGCCTGCTGTCGATCGACGTCGTCAAGCCGTACTTCCTCGATCTGGCCACGGATCCCTCGGACACCGTCCAGGAGCTCGCGGCCCGAGCACTCTCGGCTTGGCGGGACCAGGGATATGAAGCGCAGCTCTTCTCGCTTCTGCGAAGCTGGTGGGACGCCGCTTCCAACTACGAAGAGGACGATCCCCTGCTCTCTCGGATCGCACGGCCGGGGGAGGACTCGCGATCGGCTGTGAAGGCTGCGATCGCGCTCACCCTGGGCTATGCCGCTCGTTTCGATCGCCCGAACCGCCTTGCGCCCGAGCTCTACGAGATGTTGATGGCTCTGGTCGAGGATCAGGACCCGCGGGTCCGGAAAGCCGTCCGGGAGAAGACCCTCTGGCTCGTGATCGCCTGGCATTTCCGGCAACTGGAGCCGCTCCTGCGGACTAAGGTGCTGAAATCCGAGGATCTCATTCCCGCGGTGGCCGGCGGCGCCGCGGCGGCCTGCTCGATGCGTCCGGAGGAGTCCCTGGCGATTCTCGACGGATGGAGGGCCACGGCGAAAGCCGACCGGCGACAGACGTCCCCTTTGATCCGGGAAAGGCTCCTCGCCACGGTGGCCCTGACCTACGGCTACATTCACTGCGAGGACGGCCGGGAGCTTCTGACCCCCCAGGCGATCGGGGCGCGCTT
Source organism: Thermoanaerobaculia bacterium (assembly GCA_035278895.1). GTDB lineage: Bacteria > Acidobacteriota > Thermoanaerobaculia > Multivoradales > UBA5704 > DATARR01. Next base: position 15,754 of record DATEIO010000437.1, read on the forward strand.
GCGCTCCATGCTGGCCGACGAGACCCACCCCTATGTGCGCCATTACACATTTTTTGCGATCGAGTTCCAGGCGGTGCGGAATTTCGAGCTCGTGGCGCTGATTCTCCAGGATCTGCTCTCCCATATCTCGCTCCATGACCGGCCTGCGGCGGTTGAGGTTTTCGTGCGCACCTACCTGCATCAGCGGCAGCGTTTGCCCGGAGGGGACTGGAAGGTCGAGATCGGCGACAAGATCTACGGAGTCTGGATCGACTCGCAACGTCCGCTGACCGAGATCGAGGCGTCTCTCTACAGTTGGATCATGGACGATTCGCGCCCGGTCGCCCAGCAGCTTGCTATCGATATCTTCGAAGCCATGGCCGAGACGGCTTTGGAGCGCGCGGAGCGGCAGCTCCGGCAACTCCGACGAACCCGGCCGCGCCTAGTCCTTCCGCCAGTCGAAGAGACCATTCGGACGCCACCGACGGTCCACCCCATTCCGCTGCTGGGCCGGATGGCGGTTTTCCTCGCCGCACCCCGCAAGAAGAAGGTGCGGGAGATCTTGCGCCCGCTCGTGGCCGAATTTCTGATCGTGGGAAAGCGGAGCTTCGCGCCCCGGGCCGTGGTGAACTCCGAAGAGGCCCGGCCGAGCCAGACGGAGAAGCCCAGGATCCGGGTCGAAGCGCTACTCCAGCGCTGGACCGGTGTGGCGAACGATGCGACCAAGGCGATCGCCCGTCATCTCCGGCGCGCCCTGACCATCTATCGCTGGCGCTGGGAGATTCTTTCCGCGACCTTTCTGACGATCGGTCTGCTGTACGTGGGGGGACGCTTCACCTATCACTACATATCGACACGCCTCTCCTCTCCCGAGACGGACGAGGCCCAATCCGGAGCCCCTTCCGCAGAAGATGCCCTTCCCGCGGCGGAAGAAATTCCCCAGGAGAGCTCACGATGACGAACGACGCTGAATGGATCGATCGATTGATCGCCTATTGGGAGGGAGATCCGATCCTTGATCGCGAGATGCGCCGGTGCTGCCGAGACTTCAGTGCGGCCCTGGCCCGCTCTCTTCCGGAAGACGAGCTCCGGAAGATTCAGGACAATCCGGAGCTCCACAGGAACGATCTCTCCCGTGCGCTTCGAGGCTTGATCCTGGCAGGACCTTCCCGCGATGTGAGACCCCGGCCGCAAGGGGCCGCCCCCAGCTCCGCACCCCGGTGGGCCCCTCCGGTCCGTCCGGAGCCTCCAGCTCCCGAGCCCGGTAGCAGCACCGTCCAGAACATCTCGGGAGGAGACGTGGGGATGGCGTTCAACGCTGGCAGCATCGCAGGCGGAGTCCAGATCCAGAGTCCGGCACCCAAGAAGAAAGCGGAGGAGAAGCCGCGGCCGGCGAGCTCGCTGTACGGAGGATTGCCCGACAAGATCCGGATTCTCTTTCTCGGAGCCAATCCCCAGGATTCGACGCGCCTGCGGCTCGACGCCGAGGTGCGTGAGATCGATCGAGCGCTGGCCTCGGCCGAGCTCGGGGGGCGCTTCGAGCTCCATCAGAAATGGGCCGTCCGCCCTTCCGAGCTGCAGATGCACCTTCTGCGGCACCGCCCTCATCTGCTGCACTTCAGCGGCCACGGCAGCCGGGAAAATGCCATCTTCCTCGAAGGGGAGGATGGGCGGTCCCGGCCGATCGAGGGGATACGGCTCGCCCGCCTCCTCGCGCAGTTCAACCGCCATCTCCGCTGCGTCGTGCTGAACGCCTGCTACTCCGAGGAGCAGGCCCAGGCGATCTCCGAGCATGTCGATTGTGTGGTGGGAATGTCAACGGCGGTCCTGGACCAGGCGGCCATCCGCTTCGCCGCGACCTTCTACCAGTCCCTCGCGTTCGGCTCCAGCGTGCAGGCCGCCTTCGAGATGTGCTGCGCGGATATCGAGCTGGGTGAGCTGGGACAGGATGCCGTCCCGCAGCTCCTCGCGGAGCGGCAGGACCCGGCCGGGATCGTCTTCGCCGAGCCCGGCTGATCTCTCGCCACAGCCCGTCCGCAGCTTGGCCGGTTCGCGGTATCCTACCGAAACACCCCACACCCCCCTGCCGTATGGGGAGCCGGAGGAGACTGATCATGATCCGGAAAAGAACCGCTTTTACGCTGGCCGCCGCCCTGCTCGCCGTGGCACCGGCTGCTGTCTTCGCCCAGACCAAGCCCACGTTCCTCGTCGTCGGCACGTTTCACTTCGAAGGCTCGGCCTCGGACCTCCTGGGGAACTCGATGCCGGATACGCTCTCGGAGAAGCGCCAGAAGCAGATCGCGGAGGTCGTGGATGCCCTGGCGCGTTTCCGGCCGACCAAGGTGGCGATCGAGTACCCCGTGGGCCACGCGAAGGTCCAGGAGGCCTATCAGGCGTATCTCGACGGCCAGCGGGAGCTCAAGCCCAGCGAGACCGAGCAGATCGCCTTCCGCCTCGCGAAGAAGCTCGGCCACAAGAAGATCTGGCCCGTGGACCACAAGCACGACATGGATTTCGACAGCCTGATGCAGGCCGTCCAGAAGTACGGCCAGCAGTCCTACTTCGAGCAGGCCATGGCCGGAGGCAAGGCCTATGTGGGGGAGACGCAGCGCCGGCTCGATCAGGAGACCGTGGGCTCGGCCTTGCGCTTCATGAACGATCCCAAGGAGCTCGCAACCGGCCACGGCATGTACCTGCTCATGGCGCAGGTCGGAGCCACGGGCGATGCCAAGGGTGCCGAGGTGGTGGGCGGCTGGTATCAGCGCAACCTCTATATCTTTTCGAACCTGGTGCGGCTGATCGAATCTCCCGAGGAGCGGGTGCTGCTCGTGATCGGGGCGGGCCACGCGAAGCTTGTGCGGGATTACATCCAGGAGTCGCCTAATCTGCATCTGGAGGAGACGGGGGAGTATCTGCCATAGATTGATACCATCTCCCCCATGCTCTTCACCGACCTCGTCTCGACCTCCCGCCGCGTCTCCGAGACCCGCTCCCGCCTCGAGAAGACCGGGGCGCTCGCGGATCTCCTGAGGCGCCTCGCTCCGGAGGAGATCGACGTTGCCGTGGCGTATCTGTCCGGCCATCTCCGGCAGGGGCGGATCGGGATCGGCGGCGCGGCGGTGCGGGGGGCGCGGCCGGGGTCGGCTGCGGCGGAGCCGTCCCTCCCGCTTCTCGAGGTGGATGCCACGTTCGAGCGGATCGCGGGGATCTCCGGGGCGGGATCCACGGCGGCGCGGGTGGGGATGCTGTCGGACCTCCTCGCCCGGGCCACGCGGGAGGAGCAGGACTTCCTCGTGCGCCTGATCTACGGGGAGCTTCGCCAGGGCGCGCTCGCGGGGCTCATGGCCGAGGCGCTCGCCGCCGCCGCGGAGGTGCCGGCGGACGAGGTGCGGCGGGCGCTCATGCTTGCCGGGGAGCTGCCGGAGGTGGCGAAGGCAGTGCTCACGGAAGGGCGCTCCGGGCTCGCCCGGTTCCGTCTGGAGCTGTTCCGCCCGCTCCAGCCCATGCTCGCCCAGCCCGCGGGAGACGTCTCCGAGGCCCTGGAGCGGCTGGGAGAGGCCGCATTCGAGCTGAAGCTCGAAGGCGCCCGCGTGCAGGTCCACAAGGCGGGCGAGGACGTGCGGGTCTACTCCCGGCGCGGTAACGACGTCACCCACGCCGTGCCCGAGCTCGTGGAGACCGTCCAGGCCCTGCCCGCCCGGCAGATCCTGCTGGACGGCGAGGTGATCGCCTTGAAGCCCGACGGCGCGCCGCACCCGTTCCAGATCACCATGCGCCGCTTCGGGCGGAAGCTCGACGTGCCCCGCCTGCGCGGCGAGCTGCCGCTCACGCCGTTCTTCTTCGACCTCCTCCACCTGGACGGCACCGATCTGATCGACCGCCCCGCGGGCGGGCGCTTCTCCGCCCTGGGGGACGCGGTACCGGGGCTGGCCGTCCCCCGGCTCGTGACGGCCGACGCCGAGGAGGCGGACGCGTTCTTCGAGGACGCTCTCGCGCGCGGTCACGAAGGGATCATGGCGAAGGCGGTGGACGCCCCCTACGAGGCGGGCCGGCGAGGCTTTTCCTGGCTGAAGGTGAAGCCCGCCCACACGTTGGACCTCGTCATCCTCGCCGCCGAATGGGGCCACGGCCGCCGCCAGGGCTGGCTCTCGAACCTCCACCTGGGCGCCCGCGATCCCGAAAACGGCGGCTTCGTGATGCTCGGCAAGACCTTCAAGGGATTAACCGACGAGAGGCTCGCCTGGCAGACGAAAAAGCTCCAGGAGATCGCCCTGGGGACCGACGGCTGGACCGTCTACGTCCGCCCCGAGCTGGTCGTCGAGGTGGCGTTTTCGGACGTCCAGGAGAGTCCCCAGTACCCCGGCGGCATGGCGCTCCGCTTCGCCCGCGTG
>DATEIO010000438.1:0-12167 GCA_035278895.1 Thermoanaerobaculia bacterium
GATCACCGCAACGGCACACGTCCACGGCATCTGGAGGAACCGCCGCGTGGCGCTCCAAGGCGCTCCGGGCGCTCACCATCTGCCGCTCGAAGCTCACCGCAGCCGTGAAGAGGGCTTCGGCCTCGCGACCCGAAGCGCGCCTGGAGGCCTCGAGGAGAAAGGCCACGAGCGTCGGCCCTTGAGAAAGCACCTCCAGGGATTCGCCGATCCTTTTCCGGCGCTCTCTTCTCAGGTTGACCTTGCGAGGATCGTTCAGGTCGTAGACGAAGTCGGTGTAGAGGGCGTCCGGATCGCTCGGCCTCGGCTGAAGGCGGTCGTCCTCCTCCGCCTGGAAGTGATCGGCCCAGACTTCGGTACAAGGATTCAACAACCTGCGGCCATCGGCTCCCGTAATCGGGATCTGCGCCCTCACTCCATTGCAGAGCCGGCAGCAGTAGAAGCAGTTCTCATAGTCTCCCGCACGGGACGGGTTCGCGCTGACGGGCCAGAAGTGTTCCACTCCCAGGAGACCGAGCCCTTCCGCCCCATGCTCCGCGAAGTCGGATTCGTGCAGCAGACAGAAGGCACAGGAGAAGCCGAGCTCCCAGCGCAGGCAGGACCGGTAGAGCCGGTGACCCTCCCGGTGCCTGACCTTGTCCGGAGAGTGTCTGCGTTCAACCTTGATGGAGGGCGGGAGAGTCCGTCGCGGGAGGATTCTCATACCGGGCGAGGAGGGCTCGGGCTTCCCGGATCGCTCTGAAACCTTCTCCGGGTTTCAAGGGAGAGTGTTCATCGAACCAGCGCTGCATCGCGGCAGCTTCTTCTTCCTGGAGCTCCCGCAGCCGGGCAAAGTTTCGCTCGCGTTCTTCCGCGCGGTCCGGCGGCGCACCGAGAAGAGCGCCCAGGCTCGCGTACAGGTTCCCGATCGCCTTGTTCCGTACAGCCGAAACACGCTCGGGGGGAATCTGCCGGGTCGAAAGGCGCCCGGAAGCCACGGCGGAGGCTTCCCGATCGATACGCCACGCGAGGAAGAAGAAGTACAGAAGCCGCAGGCCGAAAAAAGCGAGGAACGCCCAGCCAAGAACCTTCAAAACGAGCGCCAGGTCGCGAGGAGAGAGGAGCTTCGTGATCGCGAGCATGGAAGCTCCGATCCCGAATCCGGCCAGGAAACGGGCGCGAGAGCGTCTACCGAACAGCGCCTCTTTGAATCGCAGATGCATCCCTGGTTCCTCTCCCCCACGCGGAACATGTCGTTCCACTTGGTCAGTATAAGTCGCCCAGGGACGTCCCGTCTACCCCTCCGTGTCCAGATCCACATCCCGGTCCAGCGCCTGCAGAACGGCCCGGTTCTCGCGCCAGTCGGGCTCGACCTTGACGTGGAGGTCGAGGTAGACGCGGCGACCGAGGAACTCTTCCAGGTCCTGGCGGGCGGCGGTGCCGATGGCCTTGATCATCTGGCCCTGGTGGCCGACGACGATCTTCTTCTGGCCCGGCCGTTCGACGAGGATCGAGGAGTAGAGGCGGACGAGATCTTTTTCCTCATCCTCTTCCCAGCGCTCTATGACGACGGCCGTGGTGAAGGGAAGCTCTTCGGTGGTGAGGGAGAGGACCTTCTCGCGGATCCGCTCGGCCACCAGGAAGCGCTCGGGGTGGATGGTGAGCAACTCGGGGTCGAACATCGGCGCGCCCTCGGGGAGGAGGTTCCAGAGGACGTCGAGCAGCCGGTCGCAGTTGTCGCCCGTCCTGGCGGAGAGCGGCACGATCTCTGCGAACAGGCCGGTCTTCGCATATTGCTCGATGCGCGGGAGGAGGTCGGGCTTTTTGACCTTGTCGACCTTGTTCAGGACGAGCACGCGCGGCCCTTCGGCCTTGCCCGCGAGGTCCAGCATGTAGGCCTCGCCCTTGCCGAACTTTTCGGAGGCGTCGGTCAGGAGGCAGACCACGTCCGCTTCGTTCATGGCATCCAGGGCGTAGCGCACCATCTGGCGGTTCAAACGATGGAGGGGGCGGTGGATGCCGGGGGTGTCGTAGAAGACCATCTGGCCACGGTCGCCCGAAAGGATGCCCACGATGCGGTGCCGGGTGGTCTGCGGCTTGTCGGAGACGATGGCGAGCTTCTCCTGGAGGAGATGGTTCATCAAAGTCGACTTGCCGGCGTTGGGCCGGCCCACGAACGCCACGGTTCCCGCTTTGGCCATCAGCCCTCCGCCTCTTCGGTCTTTTCTTCGGGAGGAGCGATCTTTTCGACGCGCACGGTCTGGATGCGGCGGTCCGCGACCGCCTCGACGGTGAAGCGCAGGCCGTGGCTTTCGACCGACTCCCCCACCTGCGGCACGCGGCCGAGCTCGCTGAAGATGAGGCCGGCCACGGTCTCGTACTCGGGCTCCTCGTCTTCGAGCTCGATGTCGAAGAGCTCGTCCAGCAGCTCGATGTGGGCGCGGCCGTCCAGCCGGTAGGCGCCGTCTTCGAGCGGCTCCAATTCGGCGACCAGGGCCTCGTGCTCGTCCATGATCTCGCCCACGATCTCCTCGATCAGGTCCTCGACGGTCACCATGCCGGCGGTGCCGCCGTACTCGTCCACCACGATCGCGACCTGCTGGAACCGTGCCTGAAGCTCGCGGAGAAGCTCGCCCAGCGGCTTGGTCTCGGGGATGAAGAGCGGCGGCTTGACCAGGTCGCGCACGGCGAGCGGCTCCTTGGAGCGCACGGCGCGCAGCACGTCGCGGATGTGGAGGATGCCGATGACGTGGTCGATCGAGTCCTCGAAGATCGGGATGCGCGAGTGGCCCGACTCGACGAAGCGCTCGGCCAGGGCGTCGAGCGGCGTTTCGACGGGCGCGCAGACCATGTCGATCCGGGGTGTCATGACGCTCCTCGCCTGGGTGTCGCTGAAGCCGACGATGCTCCACAGCCACTCCCCCTGCTCGGGCTCGAGGATGCCTTCGCGGGTGCCCACGTCGATAAACGCCTCGATCTCCTCTTCCGACGCGGACTCGGTGGCCTTGCCGTCGTTCCCGTCCTCGCTCCCCCGCTCGAAGGCGCGGGAGGGGACGAGCGGCGCGAACAGGGTGACGAGCGGGGCGAAGAGGAAGAACGCCACCCGGTAGGCGCGGGTGAGCATGCGCAGGGCCCGCTCCGGGTCGTGCCCCACGAGCGCCCGGTTGAACGCCTCGGTGAGGCCCACGATCGCGAGGAGGATGCCGAAGGCCCAGGCCGTGGGAGCCAGGGCGCCGAGCTCCCGCAGGAGAGCCACCAGGGCGATGAAGAGGGCGAGCGGGAGGATGCGCCCGGTGAGCGACAGGAGCGAGCGGAACACTCCGGCGCGGACGGGGCTCTCGAACAGGGTGCGCAGCGACCCGCCCGACTCCTCGGCCCAGTGGCGCAGGCGGATGGGTCCGCTGCGCTCCAGGAGCGCCGAGAGCACGCTGGTGACCACCGAGGCGGGCAGCAGCAGCGCCACAATCCAGGCCAAGGCCGCCGGGGAGAGGATGGGATCGGTCTCAGGCATCGTCTCTCTCGCGAATCCAGGTCCGGCGCAGCCGGCGCTCCAGGCGCTCCATCTCCCCCTGGTCGGTCTCGTGGTCGTACCCCATACAGTGCAGGACGCCGTGCAGAAGGAGCACTTTCAGCTCCCGGGAGACCGGGTGGCCGGCCTCTTCCGCCTGCCGCCTCGCCTGGGGGACGGAGATCAGGACGTCCCCCAGGTGGCCCTCCTCCCCGGGGAAGGAGAGCACGTCGGTCGTCTTGTCCTTGCCGCGGAAGGAGCGGTTGGCCCGCCTCACCTCGCGGTCGCTCGCGAAGCGTACACCGAAGCTCTCGGCTTCGGGCGACAGAGCGGCGAGAAGGTCCCGGAGCCACGGGCGCAGCGGCCGGGCCGAAGCTTCGGGGTAGCGGTTCGGGTTCTGCAGGACGATTTCGGTCACGAAGCCTGGCGGATGGGCCGCTTCTCCCGCTTGGGGCCGGCGTTGAAGTCGAAGCCCGGGTAGTCGATCCGCTGGTGGAAGATGTTGGACAGGACGCGCAGGAACGACTCAGACACGGTGCGCAGGTCCGACAGGGTCAGGTCGGTGTAGTCGAGCTGGCCGTCCTGCAGGCAGTCGTCGGCGATGGTGCGGATGAGCGCCCGGATCTTGGCCGGCGTGGGCTCGACCAGGGTGCGGCTCGCGGCCTCGATCGCGTCCGCGAGCATGAGCACGCCCATCACCTTGTTCTGCGGCCGGGGGCCGGGGTAGCGGAATTTCTCCTCGGTCACGTCCCCGGCGTCCGGATCGCGCTGCTCGACGGCGCGCGAGTAGAAGTACTTGATGAGCCGCGTGCCGTGGTGCTGCTGGATGGCGTCCCGCACCACCTTGGGGAGGTTCGCCTGGCGCGCGAGCTCCAGGCCGTCCTTGACGTGGTTGATGAGGATGAGCGCGCTCATCGACGGGAGGAGCTTGTCGTGCCGGTTGTGCCCCGGCCGCTGGTTCTCGATGAAGTAGTCGGGACGCAGGACCTTGCCCACGTCGTGGTAGAGCCCGCCGGTGTAGGCGAGGACCGGGTCGGCGCCGATCGCCTCGCATCCCTCCTTGGCGAGGTTGGCGACCATCAACGAGTGCTGGAAGGTGCCGGGCGCCTCGAAGGCCAGGCGGCGCAGGAGCGGCAGGTTGGTGTTCGACAGCTCGACGAGCTTGATGTCCGTGGTGATCCCGAAAAGCGATTCGAGGATGGGCACGGCGAAGCTCGCGACCGCCGCCACCAGAAGGCCTCCGGCCAGGGCGCACACGACGTCGAACGCGATCTGCATGGCGCCACGGTCGAGCGGGCTCTGGATCGCCGTCAGGATCGCGACCATGAGGACGTTGACCGCTCCCACGACGAGCCCCACGCGGAATGTGACGAGCCGCTGGCGGAACTGGTAGCGGTCGAGCGCGTAGATCGCGGCGAGCGATCCCGCAAAGCCGTAGAAAACGACCCACAGGCCGTCGCCGTCCACAACCATCCGGCTCGCCAGGACGGAGAAGACGATCGAGAGGATGAGCGCGGCGTTCCTGCCCAGGAGCAGGGCGGCGAGCAGCGCCAGCGAGGCGATCGGAATCGCGTAGGCGTAGCTCCGGGCGGAATTCAGGGGGACCGCCTCGAAGGCGCCCGAGAGGGCGGTCGCCACCAGGAAACAGAACTTGGCCCCGAGAAGCGTGACGAGGAGCAGGAGGAGGCTCTCCGAGAACACCCGCTGGCGGCTGTGGTCCACCACCCGCGTGTCGCCCAGGGTGAGCCAGAGCACCAGCCCGACGAGAGACAGCAAGGCGAGGGTTCCCAGGAGCGGCGGGATCTGCCGGCTGAACTGGCGCTCGCCCTTCATCTGGGCGATGGCCCGGGCGTCCACGGGGTCGATCACGTCGCCCTTGCGCACGATCACCTGGCCCTTGCGGATCTGGTTGAAGACCTGGCCCGCGCCCGTCGCGGCGGCGTCCTGGCGGATCAGGGTCTCGCTCCTGTTGAGCAGGAGGTTCGTGGGGAGGTTTTCGAGCAGGAAGGAGACGAGCAGCCCGCGCTGGCGCACGGAGTACCCGCTCCAACCCTGGACCTCGGTTTCGAGGAACTCCCGTGCCTCGTCGGGATAGCCCAGGTGGTCGAAGAGGTCGACGTGGACCTCTTCGCTGCCGGTCTGGAGGTTTCGGAGCGTGACGCCGCGCATGCGATTTTCGAGCAGCAGCGCCTTGTTGCCCACGACTCCACGGCGCAGGGCGAGCGCCATGGCGCCGCGCACCTTGTCCTCGAGGTCGGACGAGAATCTCTTCTCGACGAGCAGGGCGGCCTGCTGGGGCGTGATCCGCAGGTCGTCCGGCCCGGGGTCCTTGGGGAGGAGCTTGGCGACGAGGGCCGCGGCCTCCGATTCGCCCGGGCTCTCCCCCGCCTGGGCCAGGAGGCGGCGGCCGCGGGCGAAGAGCTGGGCGAGTTGGCGGTCGCGCTCGGGCGTCACCCCCGGGTCCAGGTCGTAGACCGGGAGGACGGCCTCCCGCGCCTGCTCCTGCTTGGCGCGGGTCGCCTCCTCGTCGTGGAGCAGGAGGTCTCTGGAGGCGAGATAGTCGCGGTCCGCGACCGCGCCCGCGATGGCCGTGGGCGAGAAGCGCAGGCTCCCGGGCACGAGCATCCAGGTGGCGAGGGCCAGGAAGAGGCCGACCCAGAGCCAGGGCTGCTCCAGCGTGCGCTGCCAGATCTCCGCGGGGCGGACCCGCCACGCGCTCACCCGGGGGAGGGAGCCGTGGATCAGCGCGATGGGGGACGTCCTGTCCTTGTCTCGGGCCATGGCTTGTCAGGCGCGCCGGCTGGAAGCCGCGCGCGGATCCGGGCTCACGAGGAGGCCTGCTCCTGGGGCACCGGCTGCTCCCGGGGAAGCTTGGCCTCGGCCTCGCGGGCCGCCTTCTGGCGCTCGAACCGATCGTACGCGGTCACGACCTTCTGGACCAGCGGATGGCGGACGACGTCGCGCTGGTCGAAGTGGAAGAACTTGATCCCCTCGACGTTCGCGAGCACGTCCTGGGCCTCGCGCAGGCCGGACGTCCTCCCCTGGGGGAGGTCGACCTGGGTGACGTCGCCGTTGATCACCGCCTTGGAGTTGAAGCCGATCCGGGTTAGGAACATCTTCATCTGCTCGGAAGTGGTGTTCTGGGCTTCGTCCAGGATGATGAAGCTGTCGTTCAGCGTGCGCCCGCGCATGAAGGCGATGGGCGCCACCTCGATGATCCCGCGCTCCAGCATCCGGCCCACCTTCTCATAGCCGATGATGTCGTGGAGCGCGTCGTGGAGAGGGCGCAGGTAGGGGTTCACCTTCTCCACCAGGTCGCCGGGGAGGAAGCCGAGCTTCTCTCCGGCCTCGACGGCCGGCCGGGCGAGGATGATGCGCCGCACCCGCTTTTCGAGCAGGGCGGCGGCGGCCATGGCCACGGCGAGATAGGTCTTACCGGTGCCGGCCGGGCCGATCGAGATGACGATGTCGTAGTCGATCATCGACTGGATGTAGAGCTGCTGCTTGTGGCTCCGGGGCGCCACCAGGCGCCGCACGGAGGCGAGCATCCCCTCGGGGAGGAAGAAGTCCACGAGGGAGGTCTCGGGCGCGTCCGCGATCACCCGGATCGCGGTCTGCACGTCGCCGGGCCGGAAGCGGTACCCCTTCTCGGTCACGGCGTTGAGCTCGGTCAAGAGCCGCTCCACCTGCTGGACCTTCTCCGCGTCTCCGTTGATGTGCAGCTCGTTGCCGCGCGCGGTGACGGTCACGTCGAAGGTCCGCTCGATGCGGCGCAGGTTCTCGTCCTGGGTGCCGAACAGGGTATCCAGCCCCTCTTCGGCCAGCGTTACTTGGGCCATCGTTGTTCCTGGTTGCGTTTCACGGGTTCTGAAGGGGACGGCCGCCCCCGGGGACGGCCGTCCGAAGGCCTAGAGTGTAGCAGACCCGGGGTCGCGTTACTTCTTGCTGTAATCGTAGAAGCCCCGGCCGCTCTTCTTGCCCAGCCGGCCGGCCTGGACCATCTGCTTCAGGAGCGGGGGCGGCGCGAAGCGCTTCTCCCGGTACTCGTCGAACATGATGTTAGCGATGTAGTAGGTCGTGTCGAGCCCCACGAAGTCGAGCAGGGTGAACGGCCCCATGGGGTAGCCGCAGCCGAGTTGCATGCCCTTGTCGATGTCCTCGACGCTCCCCACCCCCTCTTCGAGCGCCCGGATGGCATCCAGCAGGTAGGGCACGAGGAGGCGGTTGACGACGAAGCCCGAGTTGTCGCGGCAGGCGATGGGCTCCTTGCCGAGCGAGCGGGCGAACTCAAAGGCGCGGTCGAAGCTCTCGTTGGAGGTCAGGATCGTGCGCACCACCTCGACGAGCTTCATCACCGGGACCGGGTTGAAGAAGTGGAGCCCCACGAACCGGTCCGGCCGCTTGGTGAACATGGCCATCTGGGTGACGGTCAGCGACGACGTGTTGCTCGCGAAGATCGCCTCGGGCTTGACCGCCTCATCCAGCGCCGTGAAGGTCTTGCGCTTCTCGTCCAGGTTCTCGATGATGGCCTCGACCACGACGTCGCAGTCCGCGAGCGGGGCAAGGTCCACGGTGCCGGAGAGGCGGCCGAGCGCCTCGTCCCTCACCGAGGCTTCGAGCTTGCCCTTCTCCACCGCCTTGCCCAGTGAGCCGCGGATCTTGCCGAGCCCCTTCTCCACCAGCTCTTCGGTCACCTCGCGCACCACCGTCTCGTAGCCGGCGCGCGCCGCGACCTCGGCGATGCCGGACCCCATGAGCCCTGCGCCCAGGACTCCCACCTTGCGAATCTTGCTCATCTATCCCTCCTAGGAAGTTGGTTCGGATTCCAGAATTTCTCTCTCTTCGTCTCCCAGCCGGGCGAGCCGGAGCGCCAGGGCGCCCGGCACCGCGAAGGGGAGCCTCTCGGCCCACTCGACCACCTTGACGCCCGGCCCGGCCAGCAGCTCCTCCAGCCCCAGGGCCCCCACCTCCTCCGGATCGAGGCGGTAGAGGTCGGCGTGGAGAAGCCTCCCCCGCTCTCCCTGGTGCTCGCGGATCAGGTTGAAGGTCGGGGACTGCACCTCGCGGGGATCGATCCCCAACGCCCGGCCGATGCCCCGGGCCAGCACGGTCTTGCCGCTCCCCAGGTCGCCCGAGAGGAGCAGGACGCCGTCCGGCGCCAGATCCTCCGCGAGGGCCTCGCCGAGATCCAGGGTCTCGGCCTCGGTCCGGGTCACCCAGCGTCTCATGAATGCCGGTGCCGGGCGAGGGGCCGCCGGCCGTGCCCGCGCTCTTCCTCGTGTTCGTGCTCGTCTTCGTCCTCCCCGGCGAGCTTCTGCAGGGCCTCGGGGAGCGCGTCGATCAGATCGCCCGCGGCGAGCGCCACCTCGCCGTGGAACGAAGCGGCGACATCGCCCGCCAGGCCGTGGAGGTAGACGCCCAGGATCGTCGCGTCCAGGGCGTCCAGCCCCTGGGCGAGGAGGCCGGCGATCAGGCCGGTGAGCACGTCGCCGGAGCCGCCGGTCGCCATGCCGGGGTTGCCGGTGGGGTTCACGAACACGGCCCGGCCGGAGGCCACGAGGGTGAGGCTCCCTTTCAGGACCACGATCGCCTCGGTCTCCTCCGCCGTGCGCCGGGCCGCCGCGATGCGGTCGGCCTGGACCTCGGCGGTGGGGATGCCGAGGAGCCTGCCGAGCTCGCCCGGGTGCGGGGTGAGCACGGTCTCGCTGCGGCGCTCCGCGAGCTCCCCGGCGCGGCCGGCGAAGGCGTTCAGGCCGTCCGCGTCGAGCACCAGCGGCAGCGGAGCGTCGAGCACGATCCTCCGGATGGCCTCGGCCGTGGCCTCCTCCTGCCCCAGCCCGGGCCCGAGCGCCAGGACGGCCTTCCCTTCGGCCGCGTCGAGCACTGCGTCCACGGCCGCCTCGGTGATCTGCCCGGCGGCGGACGACGGCAGCTCGAGCGTCATCGACTCGATGGACCCCAGGTCCACGGTCTGGACGATCGGCTCGGGCACCGCGACGGTCACGAGGCCGGCCCCCGCGCGGATCATCGATCGGGCCGCGAGGATGGCGGCGCCCGCCTTGCCGTTCGAGCCGGCCACGAGGAGGGCGTGGCCGTAGTCCCCCTTGTGCGTGCCCGGCTCCCGGGGCGGCAGAAGCTCGGCCAGCTCCTCGCCCATCAGCAGGTGGAGATCACCGTTCTCCTCCTCCACGTCCTCCACCAGGCGCTCCGGGATGCCAAGGTCGGTCACCACCATCTCCCCCACGGCGTCCGCGGCCGGCGGGAACACGTGGGCCACCTTGGGCGCGGCGAAGGTCACGGTGAGCGCCGCCTCCACGTGGGGCCCGAACGGCTCGGCCCGGCTCCCCGACAGACCGCTCGGCAGGTCGACGGCCACGCACGGGATCGGCAGCTCGTTCATGGCCTCGACGGCGGCCGCGAAGACCCCCGTGAGCGGCCGGGCGAGGCCGGTGCCGAAGAGGGCGTCCACCAGGAGATCGTGCTCCGCGGCGTCCTCCAAGGCTTCTTCGAGGTCGTCCTCCGTTTCGACCTCGCGGATCGGAAGCTCCATCTTGCGGCAGATCCCGAGGTGGACCGCGGCATCGGCGGAGAGCTCCCGGCCGCCGGTCACGAGGATAATTCGGACTTCCCAGCCGCGCACGGAGAGGAGCCGCGCCACGGCGAGACCGTCCCCCCCGTTGTTGCCCGGCCCGCAGAAGATCGCGGCGGACTCGGTCTCCCCGAACGCCTCACCGATCGCCTCGACGACGCCCAGGGCCGCGTTCTCCATGAGCACAAGGCTGGGGATGCCCAGGACCTCGATGGCGGCGAGGTCGACCTCGCGCATGGCTTCGGCGGTCAGAATCCTCATGCGGTTTCCTCCAAGGCCGGAATCCGTCCCCAGGCTTCGAGCAGCGTCCGGGTGCGCGGGCAGCCCAGGTCGCCTCCGGCCATGCGGGCGGCCAGCCGGGCCAGGTCTTCGGGCGTGTCCACGTCCGAGGCTGTCGGGAGCATCTCCAGGACGAGCCCCAGCTCCCGGCAGCGGTCGAGGGTCGTGGGCAGGACCTTGCCGGTGCTCCACTCGATCCCTTCGAACAGCCGGCGGGACACGGCGCCCGCGCGGAGCGCGATCAGGTAGTAGCCGCCGTCCTCGGCCGGCCCCAGGACCACGTCCGCTCCTCGCTCGACCGCCTCGAAGGCGCGGTGGACGGTCTCGACCGGGAGCGTGGGGTGGTCGCTCCCGAGCGCCGCCACGGAGGCGGCCTCCTCCCCCGCTGCGGAGAGGGCGAGGAACAGCCGCTCGCCCAGATCCTCCCCCTGCTGGCGCACGCCGGGGAACGGCCCCTCCGGCATCTCGTCTCCGGCCTCCAAGGCCCAGGCCAAGCGAAGGTCGAAGTCCCCGCCCGCGAGCCGGTCCAGGAGGTCCGCCAGGAACGCGGCGTGCAGCTCGGCGGCCTCCCCCGGAGTAAGATCCCCGATCAGCCGGGTCTTCACCCGGCCCGCCCGGGCCGGCTTGGTGAACAGCAGAAGTCGGCGCGAGGAGGGGACGGGCGTCGGCACGGCGGAGGATTCTATCCGATGGGCATCCTGACTCTCCTCACGGATTTCGGGACCGAGGACTACTACGTGGCCGCGGTCAAGGGCACGGTCCTCTCCCGGGCGCCGGGCACCGAGATCGTCGACGTCTCCCACCAGGTCCCTCCCGGGGACATCGAGACCGCGGCGTTTCTCCTCGCCGCGGCGGCCCCCAGCTTTCCGGCCGGAACCGTCCACCTGGCCGTCGTGGACCCCGGGGTAGGGAGCGGCCGGCGCATCCTCCTCGTGCAGACGGACCAGGCCCTGCTCCTCGCGCCGGACAACGGGCTCCTCACCCCGTTCCTGGACGGAGCTCGGACTTTTTCAGTCGAGCGGGAGGACCTCTTCCTCCCCGGGCCGGGCCGCACCTTCCACGGGCGGGACCGCTTCGCCCCGGTGGCCGCGGCGCTCCTCCGGGGGGAGGCTCCGGAAACCATGGGGCCGGAGATCGCGGACCCCCGCCGCCTGCCGGGCGAGCCCCCGCGCCGCGAGCCGGGCCGGTTGACCGGCCGGGTCGTGCATGTGGACCGCTACGGCAACCTCGTCACGGATCTCCCGGCCGGCTGGCTCCCGGAAGCACCCTGCCGGTTCTCCGTGGGCTCCCGCTCCACCTCCCTCTTCGCCACCCACTACGCGGAGATCCCCCCGGGCGAGCCCGCGGCGCTCCCCGGCTCGCTCGGCACGATCGAGCTGTCTTTGAACGGCGACGACCTCGCCCGGCGCTGGGGCGTTCTGCGGGGCGCTCCCGTGGAAGTGACGTGGCTCTCGAACTTAGCTTGACACACCCCCGCTATATCGTGTGACGATTTTGGGGCGGCCGGGTGACAACCTTGTCCAGGTTTTCGGGCTACAATGTCGATTTGTTCGAGGCCGCGCGTGCCCGATCGATCTTTGGGAAGGAGCGAGTGGAAATGAGCAAGTGGGAGTACAAGATCATCAACATTCGGAGCGAAAACTACCGCCTCGATCCCAACTCAGCGACGCAACTGAATCAACTGGGAGAGGAAGGCTGGGAGCTGGTCTCGATCACCTCCGTCAACTTCAAGACCGGAGCGACGGACAATATCGCGATGGTTTTCAAGCGCCCCGTCACCTGAGCGTCCCCTGCGATCCGGCGGACCGCACCCAC
>DATEIO010000439.1:0-5516 GCA_035278895.1 Thermoanaerobaculia bacterium
ATGGGCTCCGACAGGCCCAGGCTCTCGAAAGACTCCGGCCCATCCGTCTCTTCTCGGTCTCCCATGTCTCCTCCTCCAGCCACCACTCTATCCTTTCAGCAAGAATCCCGCCGGGGGGCCCCTCACCCCAACCCTCTCCCAGCCCCCTCCCACCCTTCCGGGAGAGGGAGCCTTTATGGGGAAGACGAAACAGCTCCCTCCTCTCCCGGCGGCAGGGAGGGGGCTGGGAGAGGAGGGCCGGGGAGGTGAGGGCCCGGGTGGGCGGGCTCGGCGGATCGGAATAGAATCGTCACAAACCTCGCGGGCCGCCCTGCGTACTCAAAGGAGAAAGCCCTCCGGGGATCCTCCCCGGCCACTCAAAGCACGGAGACGATATGACACCTCCCCTCGAGCTGCGAGACGTGCGCAAGAGCTACGGCAATTTCGTCGCGGTGAACGGGGTCTCGTTGACAGTGCCGCCCGGCAGCATCTTCGGCCTCCTGGGGCCGAACGGTGCGGGCAAGACCTCGACCATCCGCATGATCATGGACATCACCGCCCCCGACTCGGGCGAGGTCCGCTTCTTCGGCCATCCCCGCACGGACGAGGACCTGCGCCGCGTGGGCTACCTCCCCGAAGAGCGCGGGCTCTACCGGAAGATGACGGTGCTCGACCAGCTCGTCTTCCTGGGCGAGATCCGGGGCCTGAAGAAGAAGGCTCTCCTTCCCAAGATCGAGCGCTGGCTGGAGCGGGTCGACCTCCAGGACTGGACGAAGAAGAAGGTCGAAGAGCTGTCGAAAGGCATGCAGCAGAAGGTGCAGCTCATCGGCACGGTGCTCCACGAGCCGGACCTCCTGATCCTGGACGAGCCGTTCTCGGGTCTCGATCCCTTGAACCAGGAGCTCTTCCGCGACCTCCTCCTCGAATACCGGCAGCAGGGCAAGAGCGTCGTGCTCTCGACCCACGGCATGGAGCTCGCCGAGCGGCTGTGCGACCACATCTGCCTCATCTCCCACGGCCGGGCGGTGCTCGACGGCAACCTGAAGGAGATCAAGCGCCGGGTGGGAGGCAACGCCTACCGCGTGGTGGCCACGGGGAACCTGGACCTCGTCCACGAGCTCCCCGGGGTCTCCCAGGCCACCACCCAGGACAACGTCATCAAGCTGATGCTGGAACCGGACGCCGACGGCTCGGAGATCTTGAAGCGGATGGTCCAGTTCCTGAACGTTCACGAGTTCCGCTCCGAAGAGCCGGAGCTGGAGCAGATCTTCATCAAGGCGGTGCGCGATGCGGCTTGACAACATCGTCGTCGTAGCGAAGCGCGAATACCTCCAGCGGGTGCGGACCAAGGGCTTCTGGATCAGCACCCTGCTCATCCCCGTGTTCATCTCGGCGATCACCGTCCTGCCGACCCTTCTCATCTTCGCGTCCCAGACCTCCCAGACGATCGTGGTGGTCGACGAGACAGGGCGGCTCGCCCAGGACTTCGTGAAGCGGGCCACGTCCCGCGGCGAGGGGAAGACGGCGCCCGGGGATGCGAAGGAGCGGGGACTGGTCGCCGACGAGTCGAAGATGGCCCGCTTCGAGGTGACGGTCGAGCCGTTCTCGGGAGATCCCGAGCGCCAGCGGGCCGCGCTGAACGGCCGGGTGCTCGCGGAAGAGATCGACGCCTGGGTGTGGATCGGCCCCAGCGTCCTCACGGGCGGAAAGGCCGAGTACCACGCCCGGAGCGTCTCGAACCTGTTCACCCAGGACGCCCTCGAAGACGAGCTCTCGGCCACGGTCCGGCGCGCCCGCCTCTCCCAGGCGGGGCTCGATCCCGACCGCGTGGGCGAGCTGACCCGGCCGGTCAAGCTGGAGACGATCAAGATCTCCAAGGAAGGAAGCCGCGCCGAAGGAGGACCCGGCGGGATGCTCTTCGGCGTCCTCCTCTTCATGATGCTCTACATGATGATGTTCATCTGGGGCCAGCAGGTGATGAACAGCGTGCTCGAAGAGAAGGGCTCGCGGGTGATCGAGGTGCTGGTCTCGACCCTCCGGCCGTTCGACCTGCTGATGGGCAAGCTCGTCGGCACCTGCCTGGCCGGGCTCACGCAGCTCGCCCTCTGGCAAGGCACCCTGGTGGTGCTGACCGCGCCCCGGATGATCGGCGCGATCGGCAGGATGCCCGAGGGCGTCTCCATCCCCACCATGACGCCCCTGATGGCGATCAACTTCCTGCTCTTCTTCATTCTGGGCTTCTTCACCTTCTCCACCCTCTACGCCGCCATCGGATCGGCGTTCAACAACCTCCAGGAGGCGCAGCAGACGGCGAGCGTCGCCGTGATTTTCCTCATCCTCCCGGTCTTCGTCATGTACCCGGTCATCAACGACCCGAACTCGACGATGGCGGTCGTCATGTCGCTCATCCCGCTCTTTACGCCGCTCATGATGCCGCTGCGGATGACGGCCCAGATGCCGCCGGCCTGGCAGATCCTGCTGGCCTACGCCCTCACCCTGGGCTTCATCGTGGTCATGGTGTGGTTCTGCGCCCGCATCTACCGGATCGGCATCCTTATGTACGGCAAGAAGCCGACGATCCAGGAGATCTGGCGCTGGACGCGGTACGCGTAGCGGGAGACCTCCCCGTCCGCCGCTGCTAAGATGGCGCGGCGGCGGACGAGGAGGAGCCTTTAAAGCGTGGTCACGAGAAACCCCTACCCTGGACGGCCCACCCTGGGAGGCTTCGGCCTCAGCGGGCCCATCCCCCGGGACCTCCTGGTCCTGCTCGGCGTCCTCCTGTTCACCTTCTCGCTGCGGTTCTTCGAGACGACGGCGATCGTCCCGGCGCTCCTGGACCTCACCCCCCTGGCCTGGCGGCGCGGGTTCGTCTGGCAGCTCGCCACCTACCCGTTCATGGGCTACGGGCCCCCGAGCGCCTGGTTCCTGCTGGAGCTCCTCTTCCTCTACATGTTCGGCAAGCAGGTCTACGAGGGGCTGTACCGGCGGCACTTCTGGCGGCTCGTCGTCTGGAGCACGGTGGGAGCCGCCCTGTTGGCGGTCGCGACGGACGCCCTGATGACGTTCGCGGGCGCGCCGGCCGAGGCTGCCTTCACCATCATGCGGGGGCAGCGGGTGCTGATGGCCGTCTTCATCGCCGCCTTCGCCACGGCAAACCGGGACGCCACGATCTACCTCTTCTTTCTCCTCCCCATCCGCGCCTCCTGGATGTTCGCGATCGAAATCCTCATCGCCTTCATGGCCTTCCTCGCCACCCGGGACCTCCCCGGCTTCCTGGGGATCTGCGCGGCCGTGGGCCTGACCTTCTTCTACCTCCGCATGGGTGGCTCCATGCGCGGAGGCAAGAGGACGTTCCGAGAGATGCGCCTGCGCCTGGAGCGCTGGTGGATCCAGAAGAAGCTCGACCGGGCGAGGAAGAAGCGTGGCTTCAAGGTGATCCCCGGCGAGAAGGGGCAGAACGTGCGCAAGGGGCCGTGGGTGAATTAGAGGGCCCTCACCACCCCGGCCCTCCTCTCCCAGCCCCCTCCCTGCCGCCGGGAGAGGAGGGAGACTGCTTTTGTTTCTATCAACGCTCCCTCTCCCGGAAGGGTGGGAGGGGGCTGGGAGAGGGTTGGGGTGAGGGTCCTCGGGTGGGGGGCTGCGCGTCACCTCCCCGAATTCACCCCCACCCCCTTCGGCACCAGCACCCACAGCCGCCCCCGGTGCTTCATCCGGCCCGCCATCTCGGCAGCCTCCGGGCCGTGCCCCCAGAACACGTCGCCGCGGACCGGACCGCGGATCGCGCCGCCGGTGTCCTGCGCCACGAGGAGACGCCGGAGCTTGCGATCCGGATCTCCCTCTTTCGCCCCCGGCATGCCGGCGGAGAGCCAGAGGGGAACGCCCAGGGGGAGATGCTTGCGGTCGACCGCGAGCGAGCGCCCGGGGGTGAGCGCCACGCCTTCGGCTCCGAGCGGGCCTTCGCCCTTCAATTCCTGGAAGAAGACGTAAGAGGCGTTCTTCCGCATCACCTCCCGGGCCTCCTCGGGATGCTCGACGAGCCACTTCCGGATCGACTGCATGGAGACCTCGTCCCGCGTGAGCGCCCCGCGGTCGATGAGATCCCGGCCGATCGCGAAGTACGGATGGCCGTTCTGCGCCGCGTATCCCACGCGCATCTCGCCGCCGTCGGCCAGGCGAATGCGCCCGGAGCCCTGGATGTGGAGGAAGAAGGCGTCGACCGGATCGTCCACCCAGACGAGCTCCAGCTTGCGGCCGGAGAGCGCGCCCTCCTCGATCTCCCCCCGGTCCGGATAGGGGATCAGGCTCCCGTCCTCCACCCGGCCGGCGATCCGCTGCCCTTCGAGCTCGTCGCGAAACCGGCCGAGATCCACCATGACCAGCTCGGGAGGACGGACATATAAAGGAAGGGTGTACCGGCCGCCGCGCGTCCGGCTGCCGTGGAGGAGAGGCTCGTAGTAGCCGGTGAAGAGCCCCAGGGGATCTTCGTTGTTCGTGGCGGCATAGGGGCGGAAATTGGCCTCGAAGAAGGCCCGGGCCGCCGCGGAATCCCCTGCCGGAAGCGTCGAAGCCGCCGAGCAGACCGGCTTCCAGCTCCCGGCCGTCCCCGCGAAAGCCTCGCCCAGGTCCGCCTCGTCCGGCAGAGCGAAGATCCGCTTGCAGGACCGGAGGAACGCCGGCACCGCCTCGGCCACCGCGTCCTCGCGCCACCCCGGAAGATCTGCGAACTGCGCGGGCCGGAGCACCAGCTTGTCCTCCGCCGGCTCGCCCCGGATCAGGTCGCCCAGATCCGCGAGATCCTCCGAGCGGAGGACGTACCAATACCAGACCCCCAGAGCGGCCAGGACCAGGAAGACGATACCGAGGAGAACGATGAGGCGGCGGATACTCATAGGCCGAAGGAGTCCAACAAGGATGGGGGGAGGTTTCCTTCCTATGGGCTCACCCCCATCCGCGCGAGCCGCCGCGCCATCCGGTCCACGTGAGTCCCCCGCCAGTAGATCCGCCCGCAGCCGGGGCACGCGCGGAACTCCTCCTGCGTGCGGGCCACGTACGGCGGAACCCGGCCCCGGGCCGCCTCGGCCTCGATCGCTTCGAGGGGCAGATTGCAGAGCAGGCACCGTCCCAGGAGACGCCCGAGATCCGGCCGGATTCCCAACTCCTCGAGCACCTGCCGGACCTGCTCGTCCACGTTGTCCGAGCGGATGAGGATGTGATTCCGCGCGAGCCGCCGCTCCGTCAGCTTCCGGTCGCGCGTGAGAATCGTCCGTCCCTCGGCCACGGCCCTCTCGACCAGCTCCGGGTCGTCCAGAGCCGGATCGTAGGCCACGTCCACGTCGAGCACCCGCAGCCAGCGCGCGAGGGCGGCCAGCATGGCGTCGGCGAAGAGCTTGGGAGGGGGAGAAGAGGTTTGGTAGCGCATACGGGATTCGAACCCGTGTTACCGGCGTGAGAGGCCGGCGTCCTGGACCCCTAGACGAATGCGCCACGTGCTCGATGCGACATCCATCGAACGCCGCGAAGGGTACCACAGGTGGCAA
>DATEIO010000440.1:0-25703 GCA_035278895.1 Thermoanaerobaculia bacterium
GCGCGCTGCTTCTGGCGATGGGCCGGGGCTTCCGGCGATGAGCGGGAACGGAGACGGCCGGCGGCTCGCGGATCTTCCCTGGACGTCCTGGGGGACGGCGATGCTCGCGGCGTACGGTTTGAAGCTGCACTACAGCCGGGCCTCGGTCGAGGATCTCTCCTGGATTCTCGTGCCGACGGCCCAGGCCGTAGGATGGCTGCGCGGCGAGGCCCTCACGCTCTCTCCCAGCGCGGGCTGGGTGGCGCCGGACGGCTCGTATTACATCGCGCCCGCCTGCGCCGGGGTGAATTTCATGATCCTCGTGCTGACCGTCTCCGTTCTCGGTTTCGCGCACCGCATGCGCTCCCCCGGAGAGCGGCTGGCCTGGTGGCTCGCTGCGCTCTCCGGGGCGTACGTCCTGACGATCGTCGTCAACACGGCGCGCATTCTGGCGGCCGTGGAGCTGTACCGCACC
The DNA here is from genome assembly GCA_035278895.1 of Thermoanaerobaculia bacterium. GTDB lineage: Bacteria > Acidobacteriota > Thermoanaerobaculia > Multivoradales > UBA5704 > DATARR01. Next base: position 455 of record DATEIO010000440.1, read on the forward strand.
GGCTCCGTCTTCGGGCTCACGGCGGAACAGGCGCACCGGCTTCTGGGGATCGTGCTGTACCTGGGTGCGCTCTGGGGCGTGTTCCTGCTGCTCGACCGGCTCACGCGGCGCGATCACGCCCCGGCGACGCTCGCCGCGGCCCTTCTGGTGCCGGGAGCCTATCTCGGGATGACGCTCCTGGTGCCGCTTCTGAACGGCTCCTTCCGGCACCCGGGAGAGCAGTCGGTCGAACATGTAGTGGTAGTGTCGGGGGTCACGATGGCCGCGCTCGCGCTGTTTCTGCTGGCGCGGCGCCTTCCGATGAGAGCACAGAAGAGAAAAGAGGATGGATAAACCGACGATCCTGGTGGTTGAGGACGAGCCGGCCATCGCCGACACGATTGAATTCGCTCTCGAATCGGAAGGTTTTCGCTGCCTCCGCCTGGAGGGGGGCGCGGGCGTCGTCGAGGTGCTCGACCGCCAGCCCGTGGCGCTGGTGGTGCTGGACATCGGCCTGCCGGACATGAGCGGCATCGAGGTGTGCCGCAGGCTTCGGCGGCGGCACGACGTACCAATCATCTTTCTCACCGCCCGAAGCGGCGAGGTGGACCGCGTCGTGGGGCTGGAGCTCGGGGCGGACGACTACGTGACCAAACCTTTCAGCCCGCGCGAGCTCGCGGCCCGGGTGAAGGCGGTGCTGCGGCGGGCCGGGCGGGGCAACGGCCACGCGAGCGCGCCTCCGGGCGTTGCCTTCGGGCTCGATGAAGAGCGCCGTCAGATCTCCTACTTCGGCAAGCTCCTGGAGCTCTCGCGCTACGAGTATCGGCTGCTCGCCGTCCTCATCAAGAAGCCCGGCCGGGTCTACAGCCGCGACGAGCTTCTGGATCTCGTCTGGGATGCGCCCGAGGCGAGCCTCGACCGCACGGTGGACGCCCACGTGAAAAACCTCCGGGCGAAGCTGCGGGACATCCGGCCGGACGTCGATCCGATCACGACTCATCGCGGCATGGGGTACTCGTTGAAGGAAGGCCTATGAAGCTGGGCTTACGGATCTTCCTTTTCTATCTCGCGATCTTTGCCGCCTGCCTCTACTACGCCACCGACTGGATCTGGACGACGCTGCGCACCCGCTATCTCGAAAGCGTGGAAGAGCCGCTCGCCGACTCCGCCAACATCCTCGCGAGCCTGGTCGAGCGCGAGATGTCGCAGCCGGACTTCAGCCTGGCCCACCTGGAAACCTCGCTCGCCCGGGCCCACTCCCGGGAGCTTTCCGCCCGGATCTACGATTTCGAAAAGTCGTCCGTGGATCTGCAGCTCTACATCACGGACGTCACCGGAAGAGTCGTGCTCGACACCCGTCATCCCTCGGACGTCGGCAAGGACTACAGCCGGTTTCACGACGTGAAACGCACGCTCGAAGGCCACTACGGCGTGCGGGCCACACAGAGCGATCCGAACGATCCGCTCTCGACCGTGCTCTACATCGGAGCGCCGATCTACCAGAATGGGAAGATCGCCGGAGTGTTGACGCTTGCCGAGCCGACCGTGAGCATCGAAACCTTTCTGCAGCTCGCGAGGCCCGCCTTCGTTCGCGCCGGCCTCCTGACGATCAGCGCCGCGGCGCTCCTCTCCCTCGCCCTCTCCTACTTTTTGACCCGTCCCATCGATCGCCTCGCGCGCTACGCGGACGGCATCCACCTGGGCAAGCATCCGCCCTTCCCCAAGCTCGGCCGCACCGAGATCGCGGATCTGGGCTTGGCCCTTCGCCGCATGCAGGAGACGCTCGAAGGCCGGAACTACGCGGAAGAGTACGTCCAGACCCTGACGCACGAGCTCAAAAGCCCGCTCTCCGCGATCCGCGGCGCCGCCGAGCTTCTCCAGGAAGGGATGCCTCCCCCCCAGCAGGCCCGTTTCCTCGCCAATATCCGGAACGAAGCCGAGCGAATCGCGCGCATCGTGGATCAGATGCTGGAGCTCTCCCGCCTCGAAAACCGCCGCGAAAAGCCGGACATGGAGCCCGTCGAGCTGACCGCGATGGTGCGCACGGTCGCCGAGAGCCATGAGCCGCTCCTCACCAGCAAGAACGTCCGCATCGAAATCAACGCCCCGGACCGGCTGCCCCTCTCCGGCAACGCCTTCCTCCTCCACCAGGCGCTCGAAAATCTCGTCCAGAACGCCATCGAGTTCAGCCATGGAGGCGGCCTGGTGCAGGTCGCGGTCGCCGCAGAGACCGACCGCGTGACGATCGCCGTCACCGACGAAGGCCCTGGAATCCCCGAATACGCCCTCGACCGCATCTTCGAGCGCTTCTACTCCCTCGGCCGCCCCGACACCGGAAAGAAGAGCACCGGCCTGGGATTGAATTTCGTGCGGGAGGTGGCGAAATCGCACGGCGGAACGATCCGGGTGGCGAATCGGCCGGAGGGCGGGGTGATTGCGGAGTTGACGCTGCCGCGAAGCTGACGTCCAGTCCAAGTCAAGAGTTTTCAGGCGGCTTGCAGAGATTTGGAGAAACGGAACGCTTTCCTCCGACACTTCCAAGTAAGATGAGCGAGCTGATCCTCAACCTCCTCTTCCTCCTCTTCACGGCCGCCGTATTCATCGCAGCTCTGAGCATGGATTTCAAGGATGCGAAGAGCTCGCGGATGCAGGAGGACATCCTCCGCCGGGGGGTCAAGGTCGAGGCCGAGGTCCTCGCGCGGTTCGAGGCCGGAGCCCTCGTGGGATCGGAGCTGGCCAAAGCCCGGGAGCCGCTGATGGCTTCCTGGGACCCGCTCGAGTTGGAGCTGCGCTATGTCTACAACGGCCGGGAGATCGTCAGCCGCGGCCGGGTTTCGGTCGAGACCTTCTTCCGCACCCGGACGATGAAAACCGTGAAGATCAAGGTCTTGCCTGACCGGCCGGAGCTGTGGGCCGCGTCCTCCTCCCTCTAGCGATCCCCCCTTCTACGTTCCCTCCCTGCTAATGGGTTGACACTCCGCCAATCAACCGGCATACTGCTAGTGGATTGACACACCCCTTTACGGGAGGTCAGGGATGGAATCGAGACCGCCGTTGGACCTGGGCCGCCGCGAGCGGCAGATCATGGACGCCGTGTATCGGCTCGGGCGGGCCACGGCTTCGGAGGTGCTTTCGGAGCTGCCCGATCCGCCGAGCTATTCCGCGGTGCGCGGGATGCTGCGCCTGCTGGAGGACAAGGGCTACCTGCGGCACGAGCAGGACGGCCCGCGCTATGTCTACCTCCCCACGGCCGAGCCGGGCGAGATGAGCCGGTCCGCGCTGCGGCACCTGATGCGGACGTTCTTCCACGGCTCCCGGGCGGCGGTGGTGGCCGCTCTGCTGGACGAATCCGAGGGCCCCCTCTCCGAGACCGAATACGAGCGGCTCGCGAAGATCCTGGAGCAGGCGCGGCCGGCGGAGGACGAGCGATGAGCGTGCTGCTGATCCTTCTCAAAGCGACCCTGCTGCTCGGCGGCGCATGGATCGCGGTCCGCCTCCTCGCCTGGCGCCGCACCTCGGCCTCGCTGCGCCACCTGGTGTGGACGGTGACCGTGCTGGCGCTGCTGATCCTTCCCGTGCTGTCGGTAGCCCTTCCCGGCTGGCGGGTCGTTCCCGCGGTGGACGCATCCCCGGATCGAACGGGGTCTCTCCCCGAGCGTGAGGCCGAGCCCGGAAAGGAAATCCTTTCTGAAAAAACACCGGGCGCGTCCGCCCCGGACTGGAGGCTCTGGGCGGCGGGCCTGTGGAGCCTCGGCGCCTTTGGGATTCTCACCTGGCTGGTGGCCGGCCACGCGAGCGTCTGGCGTCTCGTGCGCCGGGCCCGGCCGATTTCCGATCCATTGCTCGCGAACCGCCGTGTTTCTCTCGTCGTCTCCGAAGAGGCCCCGATGGCGATGACCTGGGGAATGCTCCGGCCCGTCGTGATCCTGCCGGCCGAAGCCGTCTCCTGGTCTCCGGAGCGGCGGCGCGCCGTTCTCCTCCACGAGCTGGCCCACGTGGCGCGGCGGGACGCTCTGACGCAGAGCCTGGCGCAGGCCGCCTGTGCCCTGTACTGGTTCCATCCGGGCGTCTGGGCCGTGGCGCGCCGGATGCGCTTCGAGCGCGAGCTCGCTTGCGACGACCGCGTGCTGGCGCTCGGGGTCTCTCCTCGCGAGTATGCCTCGCATCTCCTGGAGCTGGCGCGGGCGGCCCGCCCGATGCGGGTTTTCGCGCCGGTCGCCGCCGCCATGGCCAGCCCTTCGCAGCTCGAAATCCGGCTGCGGGCCGTTCTGGACGGCGTGCGGAGCCACCGGACGGTTCCGGCGGCCGCGGTGATGGGCGTGGTCCTCGGAGGTCTGATCTTCCTGGGACCGGTGGCGGCCCTGAGCCTCGAAGTGAAGACGGCCTGGAGCTGCACGGCGATCTCCGGCCCGGAGCCCTACTACCCGCTGATGACGGGGATCTTCCGCGACGAGGAGGGGAACCGCATGCGCCACCTCTTCGTCCCCACCGGCCCGGAGCGCTGCATCGAGGGGACGTTCTTCCTCGACGGTTTGAATCTCGCGGACGAGGGGCGCGACCTGATTCCGGCACCCGGCACCGAGGCGCTGGTGCGCGAAAAGATCGGGAGCCAGGAGCGCATTTTGGTGACCCGCGGGCTCGCCGGAGGCGGTATCGAGCGGATCTATACGGTCAACGGCCAACCGGAGGCTTTCGACGCGTCAGCCCGGGAATGGCTACGCACCCTCGTCCCCGAGATCGTCGGCCGCTTCGAGGAGATCCGGAAATGAAATCCATCTTTGGCCTGCTCGTTTTTCTGCTCTCCGCGGTACCTGTCGTGGCCGGCGCGCCGCTGCCCGAGGCGCGGATCGACGAGATCTTCGCGCCCTGGAGCCACACGGGCTCTCCCGGCTGCGCCCTGGGCGTCGCCCGCGGCGGCCGCGTCGTGCTCGAGCGCGGCTACGGCATGGCCGATCTGGAAAACGGCCGCGCTCTCACGCCCGCCTCGGTGTTCGACGTGGGATCGATCGCCAAGCAATTCACCGCCTTTTCGGTCGCGCTGCTCGCCGAGCGCGGCAAGCTCTCGCTCGACGACGACGTCCGCCGGTATATCCCGGAGCTCCCGGAGTATGGGCGGACGATCACGCTGCGCCACCTGATGCAGCACACGAGCGGCCTGCGCGACGTCAACGGCCTCGTGAACCTGGCGGGCTGGCGCCCGTTGGACGAGGTCCAGGAAGAAGACGCCCTGCGGCTCCTCACTCGCCAGAAAGGGCTCAATTTCGAGCCGGGCAGCGACGTTTTATATTGCAATTCGGGCTTCTTCCTGCTCGGCCTCGTGGTCCGGAGAGTCAGCGGCCAAACGCTCGCCGAATTCGCCCGCGACAACGTTTTTACTCCCCTCGGCATGGAGCGGACGAGCTTCCGTTCGGATCTGACCTCTCTGGTGAAGAACCGGGCCACGGGCTACCAGCAGAAGGGCGAAGGAAGCTGGCAGCTCGGGATCGAAAGGTCGGCCATCGCCGGACCGGGCGGGCTGCTGTCGACGGTCGGCGATCTCCTGAAATGGGAGCACAACTTCGCGACCCGAGAGATCGGGGGAGGCGTTCTGGCCGAGATGGTGAAGCCCGGGCTCTTTTCGAACGGCCAGGAGATCGATTTCGAGAAGACGGGAGACCGCTACGGCCTGGGTCTGGAGCTAGGGAGCTACCGGGGCCTTCAGACCGTGGCCCACGGCGGAACGACCCGGGGCTTTCAGTCGTACCTGATGCGCTTCCCGAAACCCGACGTCTCGATCGCCGTGCTCTGCAATTCGCCCGCGATCGATCCCCTGGGGCTGGCGCTCGCGGTGGCGGACGTGGTGCTCGAGCCGGAGCTCTCCCCCGTACCTGCGCCGGAGGCTCCCCCGCCGGGGATTGCCCTGTCGCCGGAGCAACTGGCCCGGCTGGCGGGCGTCTATCAGGACCCGGTGAGCCGGCGCGTCTACCGGTTCCGCGTCGAGGACGGCCGGCTGGTGCTCGCCCGGATGAGCGGCAATCTTCTCCTGGAGCCCCTCTCCGAAACCCGGTTCCGGCCGGCGGGCTTCGCGAACGCGGAGATCCGCTTCCCGGAGCCCGCGCCCGGGGCCGTGCCCGAGATGCACCTGCGGAACCCCGGGCAGAAGAGCCCCGAGATCTGCCGCCGGATCTCCGCGGACGCTTCGCCCTACTCGCTTTCCGCGAAGGAGCTCCAGGCCTATGCGGGACGGTATCTCAGCTCAGAGGTCGACACCTTCTGGACGCTTTCGGTCCACGAGAACGGACTGGCGCTCCTGGGGGAGAAGGACCTCGAGCCCGAGCTGTTCCAGCCCGTGCTCCCGGACCTGTTCCGCAGCCCCGGCGGCGGTTACCTGGAGTTCCGGCGCGACCGTGCGGGCCAGATCGCCGGGCTCGCCGTGTTCGCGGACCGGATCCGCAACTTCCCGTTCGAGCGGGACCGGGGGTGGCATCCTTCTGGCTAGAGGCTCTCCGTGGGAGAGTCGAGCCGGATGCCGAAGCAATACAGCATGGGGGGCCGCGCCGCCCCGTCGACGGGAATGGGGATGCCGGGGGGCGCGGCTCCGGCTCCACGGTCGTGGCGCGAGCGGTTCGGCGCGCTCCGCAATCTCCCGCCCTTCCTGAAGCTGGTCTGGCGGATCAATCCCCGCCTCGCCGTGGCGGACCTGCTGCTGCGGCTCGTCCGCGCGCTCCTGCCGGTCCTCACGCTCTACGTCGGCAAGCTGATCATCGACGAGGTGATCCGGCTGGTCGGGGCCCCGGGACCGCTCGACCATCTCGCCTGGCTGCTCGCGGCCGAATTCAGCCTGGCGATTCTGTCGGACGTTCTGGGCCGCACCGTGTCGCTCGTCGAATCGCTGCTCGGGGAGCAGTTCACCAACGACACCAGCGTGCGCCTGATGGAGCACGCGGCCACGCTCGACCTGGAGGATTTCGAGGACAGCGAGATCCAGGACCGGCTCGACCGCGCCCGCCGGCAGACCATGGGCCGGATGGGGCTGATGAGCCAACTGTTCGGCCAGGCGCAGGACGTGGTGACCATCGCGAGCTTCGCGGCCGGGCTGCTGGTCTACGCGCCCTGGCTGATCGCGCTCCTGATCGTGGCGCTCGTGCCGGCGTTCCTGGGCGAGGCCCACTTCAACGCGCAGAGCTATTCGTTGAACTACGCCCGCACGCCCGAGCGGCGCGAGCTCGACTACGTGCGCCAGACCGGCGCGAGCGTCGAGACGGCCAAGGAAGTGAAGATCTTCGGCCTGAACGCCTTCCTGATCGACCGCTACCGGCAGCTCGCGGAGTCCATCTACCAGGAAAACCGCCGGCTCGCGATCCGCCGCGCCGGCTGGGGCGGCGTGCTGACCGCGTTGGGCACCCTGGGCTACTACGTGGCCTACGCCTTCATCGCCTGGCGCACCCTGCGGGGCGACTTCACGATCGGCGACTTGACGTTCCTCTCGGGCTCGTTCCGCAGGCTGAGAAACCTTCTCGAAGGATTGTTGATCGGTTTTTCCCAGGTGGCGGGGCAGGCGCTCTACCTGGACGACCTGTTCTCCTTTTTCGAGATCGAGCCGGAGATCGTCTCGCCGGAAAACCCGCGGCCCTTCCCTATTCCGATCCGCCAGGGGTTGACCTTCGAAAACGTGGGCTTCCGCTATCCGGGTGCCGAGCGCTGGGCGGTGCGCCACCTGAGCTTCACCTTGCACGCGGGCGAGGTGCTGGCGCTCGTGGGTGAAAACGGCGCCGGCAAGACGACGCTGGTGAAGCTCCTCGCGCGGCTCTACGATCCGGACGAGGGGCGCATCCTGCTCGACGGACACGATCTCCGCGAGTACTCGGTCGAAGCGCTCCGCGCCAACATCGGCGTGATCTTCCAGGATTTCGTTCGCTATCACCTGACCGCCGCCGACAACATCGCCGTGGGCCGCATCGAGGCTCGAAACGACCGCGCCCGCATCGAAGCCGCTGCGGACCGCAGCCTGGCCGACGAGGTGATCGAAAAGCTGCCCGAAGGCTACGACCAAGTGATCGGAAAGCGCTTCAAGAGCGGCGTGGATCTCTCCGGCGGCGAGTGGCAGAAGATCGCGATCGCCCGCGCCTACATGCGCGACGCTCAGCTGCTGATCCTGGACGAGCCCACCGCGGCGCTCGACGCCCGCTCGGAGTTCGAGGTCTTCCAGCGCTTCAAGGAGCTGTCGGAAGGCAAGACCGCCGTCCTCATCTCCCACCGCTTTTCGAGCGTCCGCATGGCGGACCGCATCCTGGTTCTGGCCGGGGGGCAGGTCGAGGCCATGGGCACCCACGAAGAGCTGCTCGCCCAGGGCGGGCGCTACGCGGAGCTGTTCGAGCTGCAGGCGACGGGCTACCGCTGAGTCGCGACGTACGCGTTCCGCCGCGCCCGCAGCTCCTCGAAGAGCTCCCGTACCACAGTGAACCCGCCGTCCGGGAAGTTCTCCGGGTTGTCCCAGAACTCGGCAAGGGCGCCGGTGCCCCAGCGCTCGTAGACGGCGACTTTCAGCATGAGCTGGAGCTTGTCGCAGGCTTTGACGAGCAGGGCTTCGGGAGTGGCCGCCTGCTGGTACTCTTCGTAGAGGCGGAAGGCCCGCTCGGGCAGCGGAGCGAGAACGTCGGCCATGGCCGCGGCCTCGGCGGCCTTCTTGGCGCCCTCGGGGAAGTAGTGGGACGAGGTGCGGGGGAGATCGCCGATCCGGAGCTCGGCGAGATCGTGGACGAGCGCGATCTCGACGGCCCGGCCGACGTCCAGCCCTTCGATCCGGGGGCCCAGGGTCCAGACGAGGAAGAGGACGTGGAAGCTGTGCTCGGAGACGCTTTCAGGGTTGGCCACGCCACGGAGCACATAGCCGCTTCTAGGAATACGGTCGAGCATCTGAAGCTCGAGAAGAACATCCAGCAAGGTTTCGTTCGCTTTCATGACCGCGAGAGGGTACTCTAATCCAGGGATCTCGTAAACTCCATGAAGAAAAGATTTTCCGTCCTTGCAGTCCTTGCAGTCCTTGCAGTCCCTGCGGCCAGCTCGGCCCCAGATGCCACTCCCGGCACCGTTCGCGCCAAAGGCCGGCAGATCGAGTTCCCCGCCGTTGTCACCAAAGACTCTTTCGAGCGGGAGATGCTCGGCATGGGCATGCCCGGCTATCACCTGATCGTGTGGGAGGACGGCCGCGCCTCCCACGCCGCGCTCTTCCGGGCCGAGGTGACGGACGTCCAGGTGCTGGACGCGTTGGAGAAGCTCGGCGCGAAGCCGGGCAACGCCCTTCCCATGGAGACGTGGGACGAGCGCAAAGACCCGGAATCCAAAGCCCCGGACAAAATCATCCAGGGGCCGCCGGTCGAGATCCTCGTCCAGGCGCCGGGGCGTAAGCCGCTGACGCTTCCGGAGATCCTGGAAGATCCGGGCGGCCGCGGCTTCGACATGCGCTTCGGGGGGCACCGGGCGAACATTCCGAAGTGGAAGTCGGGGTGCGTCGTCTGCCTCTACTCCTGTCCGGGGAGCAAGATCGGCAACGCCCGGTATACGGTGCGCGACTACGAGAAGGAGGTGACCCGGTTCCGGGTGAAGCCCGGAGTCCTGCCCAAGGACGGGACCCGGGTCACGATCATTTTTCGCTTGAAATGACGGCCTACTTGCCCGGCACCTCGATGAACGCGGGCTGATCCGTCTGCTGCGGCGAGTAGCGCGTGGCGTAGTCGTTGAGCGTCAGGAAGATCAGGATGCCCAGCCAGAAGAAGCCGGCAAGGGCGGTGATCACCGTCATCCTCGTGCTGTAACGGACGTGCATGAAGAAGAGGATGACGAGGAGCGCCTTGGTGACAGCGATCGCGAGCGCCACGACGTCGTTGGCCCATCCCAGGTCGACCTGGGCCACGAGCCAGGTGGCGAGCGTCAGGACGAGAAGCCCGCCGAAGACCGCGAAGTACATCTTGGGGGAAGAAACGTGCTCAGCCATGGGTCTCTCCGGGATCAGGCGGCGTGCGCCCCGAGCAGGTAGAGGAGCGGGAAGAGGAAGATCCAGACGATGTCGACGAAGTGCCAGTAGAGGCCCGTCATCTCGAGCGGGTTGTAGTACGAGGAGTCGTACTTTCCTTTCCAGGCGTACCAGGCGAGCACCCCGAGGATGCCCATGCCGATCACCATGTGGGTGGCGTGCAGGCCCGTCATGATGAAGTAGAGCGCGAAGAAGATCTGGGTGTGGCGCTCAAGCTGCGGATCTCTCGCGGCGATCTCTTCGATGTGCGCGCTCGCGTGTCCTTCGCCCCCGGCGTGCGACACGTCGAAGACGAAGGACGGCCCGGGCACGTGGTGGTGCGTGAACTTGTCCTTGTATTCGACGGTCTTGATCCCCAGGAAGACTCCGCCCAGGACCAGGGTCAGGAGGAGGAAGAGGACGATGCCCTTCCTCCAGTTCACCTGCGCCGCCCAGATGGCCAGCGCCATCGTCAAGCTGCTGCAGATCAAGACCGCGGTGTTGATGCCGCCCCAGAGCACGTCCAGCGTGTTGCTCGACAGGAGGAACGCCTCGGGGTAGGCGCGCCGGTAGATCACGTAGGCGGTGAACAGGCCGCCGAAGAACATGATCTCGGTGACGAGAAAGAGCCACATCCCGAGCGTCGAGGACTCCTTCTGCTGCTCGAGCGTGTCGAACTGGTGCTGGAGCGACGGGTGGTGGTGATGAACGTGCCCGTGCCCTGCGTGCGCTTGCGGTTCCGCCGTGATGCTAGCCAACGCGGACCTCCGTGGGGGTCAGACGGTTGTGGACCTCGTCCCGGTTGTACTCGTACGGGCCGTGGGTCACGACCGGAAGGGTGTAGAAGTTTTCCGTCGGCGGCGGCGAGGTCGTGTCCCACTCGAGGCCGATCGCGCCCCAGGGGTTGTCCCCGCTCCGCTTGCCGTAGCGCATGGACCAGATGAAGTAGCCGAGCGGCAGGATGACGCCGACGCCCAGGATCGAGGCTCCGGCGGACGACAGCACGTTCAGCACCTGGAACTCCTCGGGGTAGGACCAGTAGCGGCGCGGCATGCCGAGGTAGCCCAGGATGAACTGGGGGAAGAACGTCAGGTTGAATCCGACGAAGACGAGGAGCGCCGCGAGCCGCGACAGGAACGCCGGGTAGAGCCGCCCCGTGATCTTCGGCCACCAGTAGTGGAGCCCGCCCAGATAGGCCAGGAGCGTGCCGCCCACCATGACGTAGTGGAAGTGGGCCACGATGAAGTAGGTGTCGTGCACGTGGACGTCGATCCCCAGGGTCGCGATCATCACCCCGGTCAGGCCGCCGATCGTGAACAGGCCGATGAAGCCCAGGGCGTAGAGCATCGGCGTCTGGTAGGAGACCGATCCTTCGTAGAGGGTGGCCGTCCAGTTGAACACCTTGACCGCCGAAGGGACCGCCACCAGCATGGACAGCACCGAGAAGATCGTCGAGGCGTAGACCGACTGGCCGGAGACGAACATGTGGTGCCCCCAGACCAGGAAGCCGAGCACCGCGATGCCGACGCTCGCGAACGCGACGATGCGGTAGCCGAAGATCCGCTTTCTCGCGAAGGCGGCGACCAGCTCACTGACGACCCCCATGGCCGGCAGCACCATGATGTACACCGCCGGGTGCGAGTAGAACCAGAACAGGTGCTGGAAGAGGATCGGGTCGCCCCCCAGGCGCGGGTCGAAGACGCCCAGGTGGAGCACCCTCTCCGCGGCGACCAGAAGGATCGTGATGGCGACGACCGGTGTGCCCAGGACGATGATCAGGCTCGTCGCATAGTGGGACCAGATGAAGAGCGGCAGCCGGAACCAGGTGAGCCCCGGCGCCCGCATCCGGTGGATGGTGACGATGAAGTTCAATCCCGTGAAGATCGACGAGAACCCGTTGATGAAGATTCCCAGGGCGGTCGAGATCACGTAGGTGTTCGAGTAGTGCGTCGAGAGCGGCGTGTAGAACGTCCACCCGGTGTCGACGCCGCCGTGGGCGATCGCCCACAGGGTGAAGATGCCGCCGATGTTGTAGACGTACCAGCTCGCGAGGTTGAGCCTCGGCATCGCCAGGTCCTTGGCCCCGATCATCAGCGGCACGAGGAAGTTGCCGAGCACGGCCGGGATCGCCGGGATCAGGAAGAAGAAGACCATGATGATGCCGTGCATGGTGAACACCCGGTTGTAGGTGTCCGGCTGCATCAGGTCGCCTTCGGGCGTCAGGAGCTCCAGGCGGATCAGCAGGGCGAAGAGGCTCCCCAGGGCGAAGAACACGGAGACCGAGATCAGGTAGAGGATGGCGATCCTCTTGTGATCCTTGGTGAGAAGCCACGACCTCATGCCGTAGGCGGCATTGAGGTAATTGGGCCTCTCGAAGCCGGTCTCCGGCGATGGAAGGGCCGGAGGAGGCGTTGCGACTGCGGTGGTTTCCATTTTCGATTCCGTCCTATCTCGATCCGTCTTCGTTCGAGCCCGCGGTCTGCGGGGTGGGCGCGTCCATCTGGCCGCCGGCCGTGTCGCCGGGGCCGGAGGCGGGTCCGCCCGTGCCGCCGGCTTCGGCGCTCGCGGTGCCGCCCAGGGAGCGCACGTAGGAGATGAGCTGCGCGAGCTGCTCTTCGGTGACCTGGCCCTGGAAGGTCGGCATCACCGGATCCCAGCCCGCCGTGAGCTTGGCCATGGGGTTCAGGATCGACTCGCGGATGTATTCGTCGTCGGCGATGACCGTGCGGCCGTCCGCGAGCTTCACCGGATTGCCGTAGACCCCTTCGAGGCTCGGGCCACGGGCGATCCGCCCGGCGGAGCCGGCGCGGTGGCAGGTGACGCAGGCGAACGACTCGAAGAGCGCGGCGCCGGAGGCCGCCATGCTCTGCCCCGTCGTGGCGCCCGCGAGCCAGTTCTCGTACTCCTGCGGGTCCATGACGATGACGCTGCCGATCATTTTCGAATGCTCGCCGCCGCAATACTCGGCACAGAACAGGTGGTAGACGCCCGGCTTGGTCGCCTGGAACCAGACCGAGGTGACCTTGCCCGGCACCGCGTCCTGCTTGACCCGGAACGAGGGCACGAAGAAGCTGTGAATCACGTCCTCGCTCTGCAGGTCCATCCGGATCGGCAGACCCACCGGGATGTGCAGCGTGTTGATCTCGCGCTGGCCCGTGGGGTGCTGGAACTTCCACATCCACTGCTTGCCGACGCCGCTGTAGCGGACCGCGTCTTTCGGCGCGCGGTAGATGTTGAAGAAGACCTTCGTCCCCCAGACGAACATCGTGAGCATGATGATCAGGGGGATGACCGACCAGCCGACCTCGAGCCACATCGCGGCCCGCTCGGTCTGCCCCACCTCTTCGGGATGGCGCCGCCGGTAGCGGACCATGAAGTAGATGATGAGGACGGTGATGAGCAGCGTGAAGAAGGCGCTGACCACCGACCAGGCGATGAACAGGAGGTCGACGTCTCTGGCGACGGTCGAAGCCGCTTCAGGAAAGAGAGGGAACTGCTGGTTCATAGGTCAGGCCGCTCCCACAGGACCGGTCTCCACGCGTTCCCGCCGCTTGAGGAGCACGATCAGAAGGCCGAGGCCGAGCACGGTCACGACCGCGCTCAGGCGCAGGATGTTCATGGTCATGGCGCTGTATTTGCCGTACACCGGATCGTAATGAAAACAGTAGAGAAGGACCTGGTCGGCCAGACTGCCGATCCGGCCTGCGGACGATTCGACGAGCGCCAGGCGCACGTCGCGCGGCGCGTATTCGATGCCGTAGAGGTAGCGCGAGATCCGCCCGTCGGGAGTCGCGATCATGACTCCCGCGGCGTGCGCGAACTCGTTGCGCTCCTTGTCGTAGACGTAGCGGAAGCCCGCCGTCTGGGTGAGCTCCAGGATGGGCTGCTGACCGCCGGTCAGGAAGTGCCAGCCCGCGGCGGTGCCCGTGCGGCCATAGTGCGCCAGGGCGGCCCTTTTCGCTTCCTTCGCCTGCTCCGGCGTCTCGTGGGGATCGATGCTCACCACGACGACGTCGAAATCCTTGCCGGCGTCGAACGTCAGGGCCTTCAGGCTCCCGGTCGCCCCTTGAATGACCAGGTCGCAGAGCATCGGGCAGTGGTAGTAGGCGAAGATCATCACCACCGGCCGGTGGCCGAAGAAGTCGCCGAGCTTCACGGGCCGCCCCGCCTCGTCGCGGAACGGGAGGTCGAGCGGGAGCTGCTCGCCCAGCCGCTGGTCGTATCCCACCTCCTGGAGCGGGCCCGGCATTGCGCCGGCCGGCACCGGGGCGTCGGCCGTGGCCGCCCGGGAGACGAGCAGGGCCGCGAGCGTGATGCAAAGGATGAAGCCTTTCAACGCTGTTGCTCCTGGCCGGCCGGCGGGGCCGGCCGGGTCATCTGAACGGTGGCACCGGGCTGCCTCCCCGCGGAGACGTCGAGCCCCTGGGCGCGCACCGGGTCCGGATTGGGGGTCACGGCGCCGGCCGAGCCGCCCACTACGCCGGGATCGACGCCGCGCGCGGCGATCACGTCGATCGCCACGTCGACCGGCACCCGCATCGTGCCCTGCTGTTGATTCACCCAGCCGGCGCGTCCGATGAGGCGGTCCTCCTCCTCGCGCATCAGCCGCAGGTCCTGCTCCGGAGTGGTCTGCAACTGAGGGCCCGGGGGCTTCTCCGGCTGCGGGCTCGCGATCTCGATGGGGGAGAGGCGCACGTCCCGCCGGTCGTCCATCTTGTTGAAGCCGCGCAGCAATCCCCAGATCAGGAAGTGGACCACGACGGCGACGACCAGAAGGGCGACGGCCGCCTTGACGATGCCCTTGACGTCAATCTCGCGGTCGAACTGACCCGTCTCGACGCCGTGCTGGTCGTAGGCGTAGCCCGTGCCCGGGCCCACGTCCGTCTTGGCGTCGACAGGAGAGACGTCGCGCTTGTCCCGATCGTTCTGTTCAATGGCCATTGTGAGCGATCGCCTCCGGGAGATAGGGATCGTTGATCGGCAGGATCGGCCGCTTCTTGAGCTCGTGCACGAAGAGGAAGAGCCAGATCCCGCCGATGGCGGCCGGGGCCGCCAGGTAGAGCCAGTAGTGGACGACGTGGTGCTCTTCGAAGTTCGGCTCGACCTGCCAGAGGAGGTCCACCCAGCGCATGACGAGCATCAGCACGGCGACGCCCACGAGCAGCCGCCCGCTGCGCTTCAGGTCCCGCGAGAGCAGGAGCACGAACGGCAGCGCGAAGTGGAAGAGCACCAGGAGCAGCGCAACCAGGCCCCAGCCGCCGTGCAGGCGTTTGAGGTACCACTCGATCTCCTCCGGCAGGTTGCCCGACCAGATGATCAGGAACTGGGAGAAGGAGAAGTAGGCCCAGAGCATCACGAAGGCCAGGAAGAGCTTGCCCCAGTCGTGGAAATGCCGCGGCTGGATCACCCCCGCCATGGGTTCGCGGCGGGAGAGGAAGAGCGCGAAGGTGATGATGAAAGCGAGCGCCGCCAGGCCCTGGCTCCCCATCAGGTAGACGCCGTAGATGGTCGAGAACCAGTGCGGGTCGAGCGACATCAGCCAGTCGACCGAGGCGAAGGTCACCGCGAGGCAGTAGGCCGCGAGGCCGAAAGCCGCGATGAGCTGCATGCGCCGGGTGAGACCCGGATCGTCCGACGTGTCCTGCTTGAGCGACATCCGGTTGAGCACGAAGGCGAAGCCGCCCCAGACCGCGAAATAGATCACCAGCCGCAGGAGATAGGCCCAGACGTTCAGGTACGGCGCCTTGGCCTGGAGCAGCTCGTCGCCCGCGATGGGGCGGGACCAGAGATACAGGCTCTTTGTGGTCAGCAGGTCCAGAAGAATCGGCAACGACAGCAGCAGCAGCCACGGCAGGGTGCGCGAGGCCGCCTCCATGACGCGCCGCACGACGAGGCCCCAGGCGCCCCGCGACAGGTGGTGGAGCATCATGATGGCAAAGCACCCGAGGGTGACGCCCATCCAGTAGACCCAGCCGACCAGCCACGAGCGGAAGAAGTACTCGGGCGACACGAAGAATCCGATCGCGCAGAGGACGGCGCCGATCACTCCCACGATCAACCCGAGCCGCTGGAGCCGGTCCACCGCGGCCGGGGCTGTAAACGCCGCGGCGGCATCCGCGCGGCTGACGTTGTCTCTGTTCACTGTTCAGGCACCTCACTCGGATCCGGACGCTGGTCGTAGCTGCCGCGCGGCCCGGGGCGGGCCACTCCCTGGGCGGTGGACGGCGAGCCGTGGGATTCTTTGCCCGGCCCGGCCGGCTGCTCCTCTGCGAGCTCCGTTTCGATCTGCCGCAGCCGCTCCGGCGTCACGCCGGCCTGGGCCAGGTCGGACATCCGGGCGTTCTGGCTGTATTGAAGGGCCCGGATGTAGGCCGCGATCGCCCAGCGGTCCGCCACCGGCACCTGCGGGGCGTAGGACGGCATCACCCCGAAACCTTCGGTCATCACGTTGAAGAAGTAGCCCACCTGGGAGCCCCGCAGGCGCGGATCGTGGAACGACGTGGGCTGCTTGTAGCCCCGGCGCACGATCATTCCGTTCCCGCTGCCCGTCCGGTCGTGGCACGGGGAGCAGAAGACGTTGTAGCGCTCCTGGCCGCGCAGGAGGACCTCGCGGGTCACCGGGAACGGCACCTGGGAGACCGGCCGCTGGCTGGCGTCGAGCCCCGTGTAGGCCGAGCCCTCGCGCAGGTCGCCCCGCGCCACGGTGTTGGCCGGGATCGGCCGCGCGCCCTGGCCGTCCTCGAAGAACGGGCTGGCGCCCAGGGTGTTCACTTTGTTCTGGTTGTGCATGTTCTGCCGGCACCCGGCCGAAGCCAGGAGACAGGCCGAAAGCACCAGGAGCAGGCGTGTGCGGTTCTCAGTGCTCAACGTCGGACACCTCGCTCGCGTGAAGCTCGGTCAGGAGGCGGGATGTCGCCTCGTGGTCGAACTTGGGGTCGCGCGATTCGATCACCAGGAAGTAGCGGTCGCGCGACGCCAGGGCGAAGCGCGGCACGTTGAACACCGGGTGATACGGCTGCGGCAGACCGTTCAGGAAGAACATGCCGAGGATGGCCGAGAGGGCCGCTGCGAGGATGGTCGTCTCGAAGGTCGGCACGATGAAGGCCGGCCACGAGTGGACCGGACGGCCGCCGATGTTCATCGGATAGACCATCGTCGCCGCCCAGAACTGGAGCGAGTAGCCGCCGATCGCGCCCAGGATGCCGCCGCCTAAAACGATCGCCGGCAGCTTCGAGCGGTGGTGGCCCAGCGCCTCGGACAGCTCCTCGATCGGGTACGGAGTGAAGGCGTCCATCTTCCGGAAGCCCGCCTCCCGCAGCTTGTGGACGGCCTCGATCAGCTCTTCGGCGGAGTGGAACTCGCCCATCACGCCGTAGATCTCGTGTCTCGGTTTCACCGCGGCACCTCCGTGTACTCACCCCCTCGCTGTCCGCCCGGTACGATGGTGCGCATCTCGAAGATGGAGATGAGCGGCAGGAAGCGGATGAAGAGGAACAAGAGCGTCAGGAACAGACCGATCGTGCCGATGTAGGTCCCCCAGTCCCAGATCGTCCCATGGAAGATCCCCCACGAGGCCGGCAGGAAATCCCGATGGAGGCTGGTCACGACGATCACGAAGCGCTCGAGCCACATGCCGACGCTCACGACCATCGAGATGAGGAAGAGCCAGAGCGGCGACGTGCGCACGCGCCGGATCCACAGGAACTGCGGCACGACCGCGTTGCACAGGATGAGGGCATACCAGTGGAACCGGTACGGGCCGGTCATCCGATTGAGGATCATGAAGCGCTCGTAGAGGTTCCCGCTGTACCAGGCGAAGAAGATCTCCATCAGGTAGCCGTAGACCACGATCAGGCCGGTCGCGAGCATCACCTTGCCCATGTTCTGGAGGTGGCGCTCGGTGATGAAGTCCTTGAGGCCGAAGGCCACCCGGAGCGGGATCGCGAGCGTGAGCACCATGGCGAAGCCCGCGTAGATCGCGCCCGCCACGAAGTAGGGAGGGAAGATCGTCGCGTGCCACCCGGGAATGATGCCGATCGCGAAGTCGAAGGAGACGACCGTGTGCACGGAGACGACGAGCGGCGTGGCCAGTCCCGCGAGCAGCAGGTAGGCCGTCTCGTAGTTGTGCCAGTGTGCGGCCGAGCCCCGCCAGCCCATGGAGCCGAAGCCGTAGATGACCTTCCAGATCCGGTTCTTCGTCCGGTCACGAAGGGTCGCCAGGTCGGGAATCAGCCCCACGTACCAGAAGAGAGCCGACACCGTGGCGTAGGTCGAGACCGCGAACACGTCCCAGATGAGCGGGCTTCGGAACTGCGGCCACAGGTTCATCGTGTTCGGGTAAGGCATCAGCCAGTAGAAGAGCCACGGGCGCCCGAGGTGGAGGATCGGGTACATGCCCGCGCAGGCCACGGCGAAGAGGGTCATCGCCTCGGCGAAACGGTTGATCGACGTCCGCCACTCCTGGCGCAGCAGCAGGAGGATGGCCGAGATCAGCGTACCGGCGTGGCCGATGCCGATCCACCAGACGAAGTTGACGATGGCGAAGCCCCAGCCGATGGGCCAGTTGACGCCCCAGATGCCCACGCCCTTGACAAACAGCCAGGTGACGGAGACCAGGAGCACCATCAGCAGCGAGAACGACACCGCGAAGCCCAGGAACCACCACTTGGGGGTCTTCTGGAGGACGACCTCGCTGATCTTGTCGGTGACCGTCGCGGTGGTGTGGCCCGGAGCCACCACCGGCGGCTTGTACGGCTTCGGAGGCGGCTGAATCAACCCGCCGTCTTCAAGCGTGGCCATGCTCAGATCCTTTCACTGCCGGTTCGAGCGCGGGATTGGGGTTGCGCAACTTGGCCAGGTAGCTCGTGCGCGGGCGGGTGTTGATCTCTTCGAGCAGATCGTAGCGGAGCGGCTCGGCCTTCAACTTCGTGACCTCCCACTCGGGGTTGTTCTGGTCGCCGAAGACGATGGCGCCCGTGGGGCACGCCTGTTGACAGGCCGTCTGCAGCCGGTTGACCGGGATCGGCTGGCGATCGACCTTGGACTCGATCTTCGCCTCTTCGATCCGCTGCACGCAGTAGGAGCACTTCTCCATCACGCCGCGCATGCGGACGGTCACGTCCGGGTTCATGGCGAGCGCGAGCAGCGGATCGTCCTTCGGCGCGTAGCGCAGGAAGTTGAACCGCCGCACCTTGTAGGGACAGTTGTTCGAGCAGTAGCGCGTGCCCACGCACCGGTTGTAGACCATGTCGTTTAGCCCCTCGTCGCTGTGCACGGTGGCCGCCACCGGGCAGACCACCTCACACGGGGCGTTCTCGCAGTGCATGCAGGGGAGCGGCTGGTTGTGGATCGCCGGGGAGTCGAGGTCGCCTTCGAAGTAGCGGTCGATGCGCAGCCAGTGCATCTCGCGGCCCGCGAGCACCTGCTCCTTGCCCACCACCGGGATGTTGTTCTCCGATTGGCAGGCCACCACGCACGAGCTGCAGCCGGTGCAGACCGAGAGGTCGATCGCCATGCCCCAAGCATGCCCGTCGTAGTCCCACCGGGGATACATCGACATCTTCTCCCCGGTCTCCTTCTCGTGCTTCTTGGGGTCTTCCCGGTGCTCCTGGAGGAAATTCGGGTCCGCCTGAAGCTGGGCGAGCGTGCCGGTGCGGATGACGTGGCGCCGGGCCGCCTGCTCCGTCGCCTCCGCGTCTTCGTCCACCTCATCGCGGATCAGGTGGTGGTTCTGCGTGCAGGCGAGCTCGTACTTCTCGTCCGTCGGGCGGATCTCCACGCCCGGGATCGTCCACAGGGCGTTCGAGGTGCGGAGAGCATAGGCGTTCCAGCCCTGGCCCGTGCTCTTGCCGGCCCGCGTGCGGCCGTAGCCGAGCGTGAGATACGCCGTGTCGTCCGCCATGCCGGGGAGAATCCAGACCGCGGCGTCGACCGACCGGCCGCCCGCGGCGACGGTCACGATCTGGTAGCGGTCGATCTTCAGGCGCTCGGCCGTGCGCGGCGAGACGGTCAAGGCGTTGTCCCACACCAGCTTCGAGATCGGCTTGGGGAGCTCCTGGAGCCAGGCGTTCGAAGCGAAGCGGCCGTCCCAGATCGTGGGATCGGGCCGCAGCAGGAGCGTCACCCGGCCCGGAGCCCGGTTCGCTGCGGCGGCTGCGATCTCCGAAGCGGCCTGTGCGACGGCCCCGCCGTTGACGGCGGCTCCGGCGCGCGGGACCGCCGTGTTGGGAACCAGGCCGGCGTTCAGCACCCGCCGCCAGGCCGTGTCGAAGCCTTCGGGAGCCGACAGCCGGCTGGACCAGAATTCGCGGACGAGGTCGTAGCTCGTCTGATCGGCCCGGTTCGAGAGCGCCGACAGGACCTCGTGGGCGGTCTTGCCGTCGTAGAGCGGCTCGATGAGCGGCTGAACGATCGACACCGTGCCGTCGAACGACCGGGCGTCGCCCCAGCTCTCGAGCTCGTGGGTGGCGTTGACGTGCCAGTGGCAGTAGTCCGCCGTCTCGTCCGGGTAGAGGCCGTGGTGCACGCGCAGCCGGACCTTCTGAAGGGCGTCGGCGAACTTGAGGTCCGCGGGCGCCGTGTAGACCGGGTTCACGCCGTCGAGCATCACCAGGAGCTCCACGCGGCCGGCGTTCATGTCGGCCACGAGCTCGCGGATCGACTGCACCTGGTCGACCGGGTCGGCTTCGACCGGCTCGGTGAAATGGAGCGTGCGGCCCACGTTGCCCAGCGCCTGGTTGATGCCCAGGACGAGCACCTGGAGGGCCGGGGAGAGGTACTCGTCGGCCACCACGAGCGAGCGGCCGGCGTGGGCCCGCAGATCCTCGGCCACGACCTGCACCCACTTCCTGGCGTTCTCGTCGGAGAGAGCCGCCGCGCCGCCCGCGCCCGCCACGCCCAGCGCCTGGGCCAGGGCGAGCGTGAAGGCTTCGAGCTCTCCCGGCGAGAGCTGCAGCCGGTGGTCGGCCACCGTCGAGCTGTTCTCGGGGTAGCTCTCGACCGCGTACAGCCGGTTCATCGTGGGATTGCCGCCGGACCGCACCCGGCGCCGCGAGGCGAAGTCGCGGGCGTAGCGCACGCCGGCCGGGCCGTGGCAGAAGGCGTCGGAGCCGATCGTCAGCACCACGTCCGCCTGCGTGAAGTCGTAGACCTTGTCGAGCGGCGCGCCCAGTGCCCTCCGGGCCGCGGCCTGCGCCTGGTGGGGCGCGGCCGGCTCCCAGCGGTGCCAGCGGGCCCGCGGATAGGCCGCGAGGAGCGCCTGCATCTGGGCCGCGAAGGTCGGCGAGGTCACCGAGCCGGTCAGGATGCGCAGCCCGTCGCCGCCCGTGGGCGCGAGCGAGCGCAGCACGTTCGACACCTCGCCCACAAAGCCGCCCCAGGTGCCGGGCCGGCCCGCCTTGAGGATCGTCTGCGAGCGGTCCGGATCGTAGAGGGTGAGGATCGCGGCCTGGGCGAACAGGTCGGTCGCTCCCAGGCTCGCCGGGTGGTCCGGGTTCCCCTCGATCTTCGTGGGCCGCCCCTCGTGGCTCTCGGCGAGCACCCCCGTCGCGTAGCCGGACAGCGTCAGCGCGGTCGCGAAGAACAACGGTTTCCCCGGGATGATCTGCTCGGGCTGGCGGACATAGGGGACGATCTTCTCGATCGGCTGCTTGGTGCAGCCGGTCAGGCCCGCGAGCGCGAGCGACGCGCTCGACAGCTGGAGGAACCGCCGCCGCGAGAAGCCGCTCGGCCACTCCGAGGCGTAGCGGGGGAACTCGCGGTGGATCATCGCCTCGAAATCGGGGGTCGCCGCGAGCTCGTCCAGGCTTCGCCAGAACTCCGGCCCCTTCTTGTCCTGGAGCCGTTGCCGGAGCTCCCCCAGATCGAGCGGGGCCGGACCGGCCTCTCCGCCCGGCTCGGCGCCGCACTTGCCTTGGGATTTCACACTGTCCATCGGGTTGGCTCGCTCTCGTTCTTGTCTCTCGCCCGCACCGCGGGCCGATTTTTCTGCCCCGGCCGCCGCCCTAGCGGTGGCACGTCGAGCAGCTCATGAGGGATTGGACGTTGTAATCCTTGGCCAGCTTCGCCTGGAGGGCGTGCACATCCTCTGCGGAAGGCGTCCACTCCGCGCTCCGGGCCTCGGCCGGCAACGCCAGACCGTGCTGCTCCGCGTACTTCCGGAAGCTCGCCGCGTCCGCCGGGTCCCAGTTGAGGTTGAAGACCTCCTCTTTGGGACGGACGTTCTTCGCCGGGTCCTTGTGGCACTCCAGGCACCACTCCATCTGGAGCGACGCCTGCTGGAACATCAGCGGCATCCGGTCCACCTGGCCGTGGCAGGTCACGCACCCGATCCCCTTGGCCACGTGCACCGAGTGGTTGAAGTACGCGAAGTCGGGCAGGTCGTGGACCCGCGTCCACTCGATCGGCACGTTGTCCCGGTAGCTCGCCCGCACCGGCTCCAGCATGTCCGCGTTCGTCCAGATCTGCCGGTGGCAGTTCATGCACGTCTCCGTGGGCGGAATGCCCGCGAAGGCGGACTTCTCGACCGAGGTGTGGCAGTACCGGCAGTCGATCCCCAGCCCGGCCACGTGGTGGTCGTGGCTGAACGGCACCGGCTGCTTCAGCACCACCCCCTGCCGCGTCGCGTACGACGAGCGCATCAGCGTCGAGAAGATCCAGGCGAAGAACGCCAGGAAGAAGACCGCGCCGAAGATGCTGACCTTCGCGATCGTATTCGTGCTGCGATGGAAAATCTGCATGGACCAGACCCCCCCTAGAACCCCAAGGGATGACGATATCTGACGCTTGCCTGGGCTTCAAGGGACTTTGTGAAAGTCGTCACAAGCAGGGACTCTACCCCAACGGGTGAAGCGGTGCAAGACGGGTGCCCCTTCCCCGGGGCGGGAAAGCGCCCGCCCCGGGGGGTGAAGGCCCCGGGACGGGAGAGCCGCCGGCTCCTACTGGTAGGTCACCACGAGCTGCGGGTGGTTGGCCGCGGTGGCGTTGTTGGCCGAGTAGTAGCCGATGTAGTCGTCGCCCTTGTCGTTGTTGTCATCCAGGGTGAAGGCGACGCGGACCTGGGTCTTGCCGGCCTTGTTGATGGCCAGGAGGCCCGCCGCATTGAAGGTGCACTCGGACCAGTCGTTGTTGGCCGCCGCGTTCGACAGGGTGCAGACGGCGGTGGCGGTGGCCGCGGCCTGGAAGTCGGCCGTCTCCAGGGCCACGTTGCCGTTCCAGCCGCCGTTCCGGACGTCCGCGCTCAGGCTGCCGTGGGTGGTGAACGGGCTGGTGCCCACGACCGTGCCGCGGCGCAGGCGCAGAGTCACGGAGAGGATGGCGGCGCCGTCCGGGATCGCGGCGGTGTCGAAGGAGACCACGCCCTTGTACTGGCGGTCGCGGCGCTCGTCTCCGGCGCGGATGCCGGCCGTGGTCGCGTCCGTGCTGCTGGCGGTGCCGCCGGCGTTCGAGTTTTCGTTCGACTCCAGCACGTAGCCGTCCTCGGCCGCCACGGCGGTGAAGGTCGTCGTGGTCTGTGGCGGGGCGGTGCAGGCCGTGGTGACGAAGGCACAGCTCGCGCTGCAGGAGAGGGTGCCTCCGCCGAAGCCCAGGGTGAGGCAGCTCTGGCCGGCGAGGTCCGTGCCGTCGCACTGCTCGCCCGTCTCCTTGACGTTGTTGCCGCAGACGGGTGGAGTGGCCGGGGTGAAGGTCACGACCGCGAAGCCCAGGTTGTCCTTCTGGGCGTTCGTCGTGGAGCCGGGGAAGTAGTGCCGGGTGTCGCTCCAGGCGAGGTAGGCCTTGCCGTTCAGGACGTCCAGCCCCATGTACTCGCCATACTGATTCGGGTTGTAGTTCGGGTTGTCCACCGAGTTTACGTTCGAAGACGTAGTGGTGCTGTTGTTGAACTCCGGGGAGGCCTCGCTCGCCCGGACGTTGGCCTCGAAGGAGAGGCCGCAGTCGGTCGAGCGCGAGGCGAAGTATTCGACCGCGTCGTTGCCGGCGTCGTTTCGCGCGTCGTGCCAGGCGACGACGACGTTGCCGTTCGATGGGTCGACCTGGAGGAACGGTTGGAACTGGATGCGGCCCGCGAGGCCGTCGTCGTTCACCTTGACCGGCGCCGACCAGGTGCTGCCGCCGTTGGTTGAGCGGGAAACCCAGACGTCGGCGTCGTTCACGTTGCTGCCGGCCGCGTGGTCGGTGAAGGTGGCGTAGAGCGTGCCGTCGCAGGCGCCGCCCGTGTTGTCCACCCCGATCGCGCCGAAGGTGCTGATGCAGCGGTCGTCCTGGGCGTCCGGGCAGTTCGCCCCTGAGAAGCCCGCGAGGTTGAAGTCGCGCACCCGGACCGGCGCGGACCAGGAGACGCCGCCGTTGGTCGATCTCGTGTACATCATCGACTCATCCGAGCAGGTCGAGCTGCCGCAGGTGAGCGAGTTCCAGACCACGTGCACCGTGCCGTTGTCTTCGACCGCGATCTCGCAGCCCAGGTCCACGCCACCGAAGGGGGAGGCCGGCAGGTCCACCTCGGTCCAGGTCGCGCCGTTGTTGGTCGAGTAGGCGAGCTTCTCGTTGTTGTTCCGGTCCCAGCAGGTGTAGTGCCGGCCGAAGAACGGGCTCGCCGGGGTCCGGTCGATGTCGTAGAAATTCTTGTCTTCGACGTCGGAATCGCTCGAGCTGTTCACCACGACGCCCTGGCCGAGCCAGGTGGCGCCGCCGTCCGCCGAGCGCGCCACGACCATGGCGTAGTTGTTGATGAGGCCGAACAGCGAGCAGATCAGCATGTAGTTCAAATAAACGTTGTTGTTGTTGTCCCAGGCGAGAGCCGGGTCCGAGCCGAACACGGTGTTGCCGCAGGAGAGCCCCGGGAAGGCGGTATTGGTCGGCGCGCACGTGTAGCTCCACGTCACGCCACCGTCGCCCGACCAGAAGACCGCCTGGGTCTGCTGACAGCCGGCCGGCGCGTCCCAGGTGTTGGCCGCGGCCACGAGCTGGTTGGCGTTGTTGGGATTGACCGCGATCTGGATCTCGCCCTGGTACTCGTTGGGCGGCGGAACGTCCGTGGCGGCCACGTTGCGGTTCGGATCGACCGTGGCGGCGGCGGACAGGCTCACCAGGGGTGGCTTGCCCGAACCGTCGCTCTTTTCCGGCGGATCCGCGGGCCAGCCCGAGAGGAGGGCGTCGACCTGGGCGTCCCCGTAGAGCTCCCGGGCCTTCTCCTCGTGGAGCCTCACCCAGCGGGCGTGCAGCTCGTGCACTTCGCGGGGGACCATCATCTCGTACCTCCGCTCCTCCATGTCGATATTCAAG